>CAYFGR010000009.1:2986-31495 GCA_964343135.1 uncultured Dehalococcoidales bacterium | reverse complement strand
CCGGGTGTAACAACCTATTATCTCCTAGGTCGGTCACTGGCCTATTAAAGTCAGTGCAATCCCCTCCTTCCGCTATTCAGTAATTAAGGTGCTTTTATTATTACAAAGAAACTCATCCTTTTTCATAATCCCAGAAATTAATCGGGGAATTCTTTTTCCTAGTCCACGGGTGTCTCCTTTTTTTAATACTGACCCAAAGTGTATGTTTGTGGCAGAGATTATATAATTCCATAATTAGTTTATAACGACACTCTTTTGTTAGGTTTACATTGTTTACGTTACTTGACTCTCCCTGATAAAACTTCATTTCCTTTTGCCGCCTATCTTACTGACCTGCCACTCATTTAGTGCAATCAACGTCTTCTTCATGTGAAAAACGAGCCAATCTAGCAAAAAGGTCAGTAAGTTCAATTAGCGGTTGTTGTACAGAAGACAATTGCCTAACCTCACCAAAACGAACCCCCGGATTATCTTGTAACATTAGTCTTATTAATAAAGGCTTCTCAACTTTATTCTTATATAATTTAGTCCGATTTAAAAATGTAATAATCTTGTTCTAATTAACTTTTGAGTTTGCATCCGGGTAGAAATTCCATTGTGCATTGTTCCATTGTCTAACTATGTGTGCTAGCAAACAGTAATACATGTGCTCCAATTTCTGTCCTTTATCGTAATCAGGAAATGTGGAAATTAAATACTGGGTATCCACGGTTATAGTATCAATTCTTAGTTTTTTAAAAATAGCAAAGTCATTTATTACGCTATAAATGAAAGTTTTTGCAGCTTGTGCTATTATACTTTTGTAACTAGTTACTTTCACAAATTTTACTTCTTTTACTCTTTTTTGACTTATTTCTTGAGCTAGTTTTTCTCTCAGACAATTTAATATTTCCTTTTCTCCCGAAATAACAGAGATAGAGGTATATCGGTCTTCATTACCTATACCAGATTCATCATTATATGCTTGAAATACTTTCGTTTGGTTCATTCTACTTAGAACCTCAAAGTTACAAACTTATCATTAACCACTTCATCCAAGGTAAACAGATTCTAATATGGTTCAATTTTTGAGTCAACATCAATTGCTCACCTTCATTCCCGTCTAGCCTCACTCCATCTTAACCTTACCCCCTTTATCCCCCTCTCCAACCAGCAAGATTATACCAGCCCGAGATAAACGGGTTGGAGAGGGGGGAACTTTTTAAAAGAGGGGCGAAGCTTCTCTTAGACGCTCCTTAATGTTTGGGACTGGTACCCCCTCTCGCTGCGCACTTCCCCATTTCAGGGGTAAGTTGTAGATAGAGATTGCTTCATCGTCCTTCTCTGGAAGGGCTCCTCGTAATGACATAGGTGGGGGGTAGGGCGAGACACTACCTCACAGGTTAAGCCGCCAGATGCTGCGAGGGTGGCAGGGTGAGAATAGATAAGCAGGAAAAAGGGCTAAGGGGAGAGGCAACGCTTGACCAATCGAAGAATAATTATGGGTTCTAGACGGCACATTCTGCCCTATCATGTTACAATCAACGTTAGGATGAGAAACTTCCTCAAAATAACCGCCTTTATCCTCATTATCGTCGGCACTGTCGGTCTGCTGCTGAACGAATTTGTCTGGGAGCAATCGTCAACCCGCGCCTTCATCTTTGCCGTGGCGAACGTAGTCGGCCTGGTAACTCTGGGATTGGCCCAGTTTAGTATGCGGGGAAAATAAGCAGGCGAGCTTGATTTTTAGCTCATATTCTATTAGAATAATAGCTGATTCATGTGCGCCATTAGCTCAGCCGGTTAGAGCGCTGCCCTGATAAGGCAGAGGTCCGTGGTTCGAATCCACGATGGCGCACCAATTACAACCTCTCCGGTATTATGGTGCCATCCCGGCGTTTATGCTATCTGATATACCCAAATCTGGTGGTAGACATCAGGCTCTCCCTTGGGAAGCGGCTGGAATTCTTCACTAACTTCCACAAGTTTCCACTGTCTGTCTGCCTCCAGATCAGCCTGTTTTTCTTTGAAACCACTGTCCCGGTACACGTCAGGACGAAGGGAATAAATAATATGTCCATCCGGTCTGGTTATGCGGGTCAGTTCATCAAGAGAACTAGCCGGGGCGTGACCTACCGTAAGCACACCGATGCTAATTACGGCATCAAAAGAATTGGTGGGTAAGTCTAACGTCTCACCCATTACCATCTGGTGGAATTCTCGGTAAGCATTTTTCTTGCGGGCTTCCTCTAGCATGCCCGAGGACAGGTCCATCGCTATTAAGTTGTCGTAGCCCTGTCCGGCTAACAATTCGCCCACGTGTCCGGTGCCGGCTCCGGCATCTAAAATTCTAGCCGATTTGGCGACATAGCGTACCAAAAAATCAACCGCCCGATGCGGTCCCCGCCAGCCAAACTCAGCTTCGAGGTCGGCGTCATAATCCTTCGCCCACTGGTTATACCGTTCCGTCAGTTCCTGGTTATCGCGGGAAGAGTAAATCCACCGGACTCTATCTCGTTTCTCCATAATAGGCTCCTTTCAGAAGTTAGACCGGTATAGTATGTCAACAGTCTTTATTGTCCAGAGTTATCTCTGGCGGCTGATTACAGTAGTAATTGCGGGCTACTCACCGAGCAGACACGGTACGCCGTGTTCTTCAAATTTACTTTTTACCGAATCTGTCTTATCAGATGGGGAGCGATAAAATATTCCCATGAATGGGGCCTACTTCCTTACGCCTTCACCAGATGCCACTGGATAAGACCAGTGTCGTAGGTATGGTAGTCCACGGTTTTGAAAGAGTGGCGCGTGGCGCCCGGTGCGAAAAGTGGGACGCCCTCGCCTAGTACGAGAGGGAAGGCAGTCAGAATTATTTCGTTGATGAGACCGGCATTGGGCATTACAGTGTTGATCTGGCCACCGTCGACCAGCCAGATATCCTTCCCCGGCGGCTTTTTCAAAGAGTGGACGAACGTGGTGATATCTCCGGAGACGAATTGCACATGGACCGTGTCCTGAGGAGGTGCGTCCTTGGTGAAGACGTAGTTGGTCGTGTCGGGAGAAGGGAATTTGTCGACGGTGAGTGTCACTAGATAGGTGGAATTTCCCATCAGTGTCGTGTCAATCGAGTCATAGAATTCTTGGTAGCCGTAGTCTGCGTCGCCACCAACTTCCAGCCAGTCGATTTCACCATTTGGGCCGGCGATGTAGTCATCCAGGCTCGCGGCGATATAGAGCTTTAGTTTCCTCACAACTGCTTATTCTTAAACAGAAGTTCGAGAATTGTCAAATAGGTTTCTCTTGCCGGACTCGACCCCTTTTAGCGCATTTCTACTTTGCCTCCGGCTTGTGACCACCTGAAGGATGATGAACTTCCCGCCGGCGTCTTTCCTCCGGCGGTGGAGAGGACTTTTGGCCGCTTTGTTACCGCATTCCAGACTAAAAGTGGCAGGAAAAGCTGATTTGGGTTATATTATTTACAGATGAATAAAAAGGGAAGGGTAGCTCTCGCTATGCACCGGCGCAAGAAAAAGCGTCTGAAGTTAAAAAGGAAGACGGAACCCCTGGTTAGGAAATAGCCGCTTCGGTAACCACTTATGAAGCAGGTGTACCTTCTCACTGGCCCGCCGGGGACCGGAAAAACCAGCATTATCAAGCAGGTTGTGGCTGGGATGAAGGGTAGGGCAGGCGGTTTTTATACTGAAGAGATAAGAATCCGGGGTGTCAGACACGGTTTCAGGCTGGTTACCCTAGATGGTCAGGACGCCGTTCTGGTGCATATTAATATTCATGGTGCCCATCGGATAAGCAAATATGGAGTTGATATTGAGGTTTTGGGAAGGGTAGGTGTTTCCGCCCTGCGCCGGGCGGCGCCGTAGTGCGATTTAGTGGTTATTGATGAAATCGGTAAGATGGAGCTATTTTCCGCCAGTTTCCGGGAGGTTGTTTTAAAGCTAGTTGAGACAGCGGCCGGAAAGTGCTGGGGACGATTATGCTTAATTCTCACCCGTTGGCAGATGCGGTTAAGCAGAAGCCCCAGGTGAATCTGGTTACCGTTACCAAGGATAACCGGCCACAGGTGCGGGCAGAATTATAATGTTGGCTGAAAGTAATTAACTCCTCCAATTACTCTAATATCAAAACAGAAGGGGACTGACATGCAGAACATTTATCTGGTTCCACTGACTCATTACGATGTTGCCTGGGCTTTTACCAGGGAAGAGTATCTCAAGATAAATGAATCAATTCTTGAAGATGCTTTAGCGTTGATGGAGAACTCGGATTTTAAGTTCTGTATTGAGCAGACCTATCTCCTCCAGGAAATAGATAAGCGGAACCCCGAGCTCTGGCAGAGAATCTACAGGATGGTTAAGGCGGACAAGCTTCACGTGGTTGACGGACAGTACTTGATGCCGGATGCCATGCTCCCCACGGGTGAAGTGCTGGTAAGAGAAATATTATTTGGCAAGCGGTACTGCCAGCAGAAACTGGGCATTGACGTTCCCGTAGCCTGGGCGGCTGACAGCTTCGGCATGAACGCGCAAATCCCTCAGATTTATAAGAAAGCCGGCTATAAGTGGTTTGCCTTCCGGCGGGGTGCCCGAAGAGACATTCAGGAAAGTGAGTTCCTGTGGGAGGGGCTTGACGGCAGCACCATCTTGACTCACTGGATGCCCATGGGCTACCGGGCGGGGCTAATCATCTCGGAGTGGGAGCAATCGCTGCTTAATCTGAGCCGATTTGCCGTCACGCCCAATATCCTAATGCCTGCGGGCAGCGGCTCCATACCACCACAGCCTGAAATTCTCGAGGCAGTTAAGAAATGGAATCAAACACACGCCGGGAACCAGATGAAGATAGCCATGCCCGAGGAATTCTTCCAAACGCTTGAGGATACCGGTAAAAAGTTTGCCGTGATAAAGGGTGAATTATATGATGACGAACTCGCTGATGTGTTCCCCCAGGTCTGCTCCACACGAACTTGGGTCATTCAGAATTACCGGGCCTGTGAAAACCAAATTCTGGTGGCGGAGCACTTTGCCACCATCGCCTGGCTGCTGGGTGTGCCCTACCCGGCTCAGGAATTCCATGAAGTTTGGGAAATGGTATTATTCACCGCTTTTCACGATGTTATCGGCGGCTGCGGCGTGGATGAGGTCTATGAAGACGTAAAGGGGATTTTTGCCGTTCTCAAAACCAAACTCGATAAGGTGCTAAACGGGTCACTGAATGAGATAACGTACCGTATTAACACCGGGGGTAAGGGGAATGTTGTTTTTAACCCGCTCTCCTGGCCGGTCCGGAATTGGATTCAGGTCGGGGATGAATTTGGTTTTGTTGACGAAGTTCCCTCACTGGGCTACCGGGTCTATCACGAAATTCCTGCGGAGACGAAGTCGGAAGGGAAGATACAGATTAAGGGAAAACGGATTGAAACTGTCTTCTGGAATCTGGAAGTGGACGAGAATACCGGCATCATCACGGTATGGGATAAAAACGGAGAGTTAAAGTTTAGCGGTAATGAAATTGTGATCGAGGATGAGGTTGGTGACCTTTATCGTCACCGCAGCCGGTTTTATCCTGAAATAATCAAGAGCGAATCAGGCGAGGGATTCCAATACTCAAGTTTTAAACCTAAAGGCTTCCGGATAGAAGAGGACAGCTCAAAAATAAAGGTGATTTTTGAAGATGAGTTTTACTGCCTTACCTGGCCCTACCGGTTAAAGGAAAGATTCCCCCCCAAGCTCTATAAGTACAAGACACTTGATATCACTAAAGAGGTTACTATATTCCGGAATATCCCGCGGATTGAATTCACCACCCGGGTTGATAATAAGTACCCCAATATCCGGCTCAGAGTTAAGTTTAAAACCGGTATTAACCGGAAGATGTATTACCGTGAGACGCAGTTTGGGGTAATCTGCGAGCCGACCGAATACTTTACCAAGCAGGGTGGCGCCAAACCTTCCGGAGTACCCAATTTTCTGAACTGGTTTGATGTCTGCGATGGGGTGAGGGGCATCGCTTTCATGAACAAAGGACTGCCCGCGGTTGAGATTGTTGAAGATTCGATCTACATCACCCTTTTCCGCAGCGTATCCGGTCTCTCGGCCGACGGTAACGCCGGGCCCCTGGTGCCCACTCCTGATGCCCTGGAGCTTGGGACTTTCACTTTTGAGTATGCCGTGCTGCCCCATGACGGAGACTGGCGGCAGGCTGAGGTGTACCGGCCGGCCCGGGAATATCAGTGTTTGCCCATCGCCATGGAAGCTTACGGCGGCGGGGACATGCCCTCGGAATTTTCCTTTCTCAAGATTTCGCCGGACAATCTTATACTCTCGGCGCTGAAGAAAGCAGAAGACACCGACGAGGTTATTCTGCGTTTCTATGAGACTAGGGGGGAAGATACCGAAGCGCGAATCGAGCTTTTTAAGCATATTAAGAGACTAACGCGCGTTGATTTACTGGAAAGAGAAGAAGGGTATTTGCCTTTCGCGGGGAATATTTTTAGTTTAGACGTTAAGCCATTTGAGATAGTGAGCTTGAAATTGGAATTCTAGACAATGGGCGGAGATGTGAATTAATGTCAGCATTACCCGAATTAATACAGGCGTTGCTGCAGTCGGAAGCCTATCCGGAGACGACACGGAAGATTAAGTTGGTACAGACCCAGATGTCCTTTGTCTTTCTGACTGACGACTACGTGTATAAGGTAAAGAAACCGGTGAACTTGGGTTACCTGGACTATACCAGTTTGGAAAAGCGCCGGTTCTTTTGCCGGAAAGAGGTTGAGCTTAATCGCCGTCTCTGCCCGGATGTTTATTTAGGTGTAGTGCCCATTGTTAAAGAGAAGAGTGGCTTCCTTATCGGCGCCCGGGGGCAGGCGGTGGAATATGCCGTCAAAATGCTTCGTCTGCCCGAAGAGGGGATGATGGATGGGTTGCTCGCCGGGAACCGGGTGTCTTCGGAGATGGTCGGTAGGGTGGCGGCTAAAGTGGCTGAGTTTCATCGGATGGCAGAGACCAGCGCCAGCATCAGCCATTTTGGCGACCTTAATACCGTGATACAAAACACCGACGAAAACTTTACCCAGACCCAAAAATATATCGGTAATACTATTTCCCCGTCGGATTATCAGAGTATTAAGGATTATACCAATAATTTTGTTGCGCAGAACACCCCTCTGTTTCATAAGCGGATTGCCGATGGCAGGATAAAGGACTGCCATGGCGACCTCCGTGCGGCGCATATTTGTTTCACCGACGGCATCTGTATTTATGATTGTATTGAATTCAATGACCGCTTCCGGTACTGTGATGTTGTCGGCGAAGTGGCTTTTCTGGCAATGGACTTGGACCATTACGGCCGTGCTGACCTCTCACAGAGTCTTGTTGGCGCCTATGTTGAGCAAAGTCAGGATAGAGAACTGTTGACGCTGCTTGATTTCTACAAATGCTACCGGGCTTACGTACGGGGGAAAGTGGAGAGTTTCAAGTTGGATGACCCCCACATATCGGATGAGGAAAAGACGAGGGTGCTGGCCGTTGCCCGAAGGTATTTTAAGCTTGCCGAATCGTATATATAATAGGGAGCGAAAATAAATCGAATCAGGCAACGCATTGATACTGAGAAAGCGGGAAGGCTATCATTCTAGGCGGTACCAAAAACGGGGGTACGCCGCTATAGATGGTAAAGGCAGGGATTATACGAAGAACTATAAGAGATTGCTTCGCTCCGCTCGCAATGACGTTCTTTTTTCGTCTTTGCGAGGAGCCCTTCCAGAGAAGGGTGACGAAGCAATCTCAAGAGGTAACATGGATGGCTGGACAGTAAGGGAGGCGGTACAATGAGGAAACCATTTATTAAATTTGTGGAAGATGAGCTGGGCTCGGGTTTCCTGTTGATTGCCTGTGGCTTGCCCGGAACCTGGAAAACGGAAACAACTACGGAAGTAGCCCGGATAAAGGGCTATCCCCTCCTGAGAACTGATTTAATCAGGCTGGAAGTGCTCAAAAACGAGGACGTTTTCGATGAAAAGGTAGCCGCCAACATGGACAAGCGCACCATGGTCTATGACGAGATGTTCCGGCAGGCTGATGAGGTGCTGGCAAAAGGGGAGGGGGTCGTACTTGACGCTACCTTCGTCACCCAGTCGTTGAGAAGGCAAGCGGCGGCGTCGGCGGCGAAGCATAATCGGACGTTTGTCATCCTGCAGACTGACTGCCCACAGACGGTATCCATTGTCCGGATACTCCGGCGCACCTGGGATAATTACGAATCGAACGCCCTGACCGAACAGGCTTACCTCAATAACAAAAAAAGGTTTGAAGCGGTGGACCGGGATGATTTGGAGGGTAATTATCCTGGCCTCCGTGTCACTCACCTGATAGTAGATACCCGGAATGATGCCCCGGAGGAATGGTACATTACCGGCGTGGCAACGAAATAGAGATGAAGATAGACCTGCATATTCATACTAAAACCGGCTCGGATGGCAGCCTCTCTGTTGATGAGGTCTTCCGTGAAGCCAAAAAGCGAGGGCTGAAACTAATATCGATAACCGACCACGATTCTGTGGAGGCTCAGGAGAGGGCTATGGTTCTGGCGCAGGAGTATGACATCACCTACCTTACCGGGGTGGAACTGAACGTGACCTTCCAGTATAATGATAAGACCGTCTCCCTGGACTTTCTGGGGTATCGACATAACGTTAACAATCAAGCGTTGAGGGATAAACTTAAATTGATGAGGGAACACCGGGAACACCGGGCACTTCAGATTCTCCAGAATCTGAATGCTGAGTTTGACAAGGAGAATATTGAAAGATTTACCGAAGCCGACCTTCGGAAGATTCAGGAGAGTGTTGATGGGGCTTTCGGCAGACCCCACATCGCCAACTACCTGGTGGCAAAGGGAATCGTTAGTAATCGACAGGAGGCTTTTGACCGGTACCTGGTCAGGTGTGATGTCCCGAAATACCCGCTTTCACTTGGTGAAGCCTCGGCACTGGTCCGGAATGCCGGCGGCATACTGGTACACGCCCACCCCGGTGACCCGGGGGGAACATCCCTATCCAGTATTACCCGTGATTTGGGTGAACAGACTGTGATTATCGAGCAGTATATGCTCAGTGATATCGATGGTATTGAGTGCTGGTATGCCCGACATGATATTGAGACTGCCCGTCACTACGCTGAGTTTGCCCGAAAGCACGGTCTAATTATGACCGGAGGTAGCGACTGTCACCAGAAGCCGGTTATTATGGGTACGGTGGGTATCCCGGACTGGGTGGCGGAGCAGTTCCGGCATAATTAGAAAAGAGACGTCTTAGCGAGGTATTACCCGTCTGTAGAAATTATCTTTCCTCTCTTCCCTTATCAAAGGGAGAGATAACAGGAATTAATTATTACCTAAGGGGGGGGTTGAGTTTGGTAGAAAATCAGTACGACGTTAAAGACCTGGCTTTGGCTGAGGAAGGCAGGCAACGGATAGAATGGGCAGCGCGGGAGATGTCCGTGGTCAAGCTCATTCAGGAAAGGTTTGCCGCGGAAAAGCCACTGAAGGGCATTCGCGTCGCGGCATGTCTTCATGTCACCACTGAAACGGCGAACCTGGCGCTGGCGCTGAGGGCGGGAGGCGCCAATATCGTCGTGTGTGCGTCTAATCCGCTCAGTACGCAGGATGACGTGGCGGCGGCCCTGGTGGAGTATGACATTCCGACAAATGCCATTAAGGGAGAAGATGACGCAACCTACTACAGGCATATTAACGCGGCCCTGGACCATCTCCCCCAGATTACCCTGGATGATGGGGCTGATCTGGTTAGCACTCTTCACACCGGGCGTATTGATATTGTGAATAACGTTATTGGGGGTACTGAGGAAACGACCACCGGTGTCATTAGGCTACGCAGTCTGGAAAAGAGTGGGAAGCTGAAGTATCCCATAATTGCCGTCAATGATGCCCAGACCAAGTATTTATTTGATAACCGCTATGGTACCGGACAGAGTACGATTGATGGCATCACCCGTGCCACCAATATCCTGTGGGCGGGGAAAAAGGTGGTGATTTGTGGCTACGGTTGGTGTGGGCGGGGTGTTGCCCTGAGGGCACGGGGGTTGGGCGCTCAAATAATCGTTACTGAGATTGATCCCGTCCCGGCTCTGGAGGCGATGATGGATGGCTTTCAGGTATTGCCGATAAAAGAAGCGGCTAAAATAGGCGATATTTTCATTACCCTCACCGGCAATAAGAATGTGATTGATAAAGCCCATTTCCAGGTGATGAATGACGGGGCTATCCTGGCGAACAGCGGGCATTTTAACGTGGAGATTAATATCCCCGCTCTGGAAAGCCTGGCACAGGGTAAACGGCGCACACGACTCTATGTGGATGAGTATGTCATGAGTGATGGGCGCCGCCTGCACTTGCTGGGGGAGGGTAGGCTGATTAATCTAGCTGCTGCCGAAGGACACCCGGCCAGCGTTATGGATATGAGCTTTGCCAATCAGGCTTTGTGCCTGGAGTATCTCGTCAAAAACCGGAGCCGGCTGCAGGCCAGGGTTTACGCGGTGCCAGAGGCCATTGATAAACAGGTGGCTCGGTTGAAACTAAAGTCGATGGGTATTAAGATTGATAGACTGACCCGGGAGCAATGGAAATACCTGGCTAGCTGGGAAGAAGGGACATAAAAAGGAGGACATAACATTGAGTAATAGCTTTATCAGTTCGCCCAAATACCTGTTTACCTCGGAATCGGTCGCTGAGGGACATCCGGATAAACTATGTGACCAGATATCAGACGCCGTTCTGGATACCATTATCGCTCAAGACCCTTACGCTCGGGTAGCCTGCGAAACGGCGGCAACCAATGGTCTGGTATTGGTTCTGGGTGAGATTAGTACCGACTGCTATGTGGAAATCCCCCAGTTAGTCCGGGCAGTGATTAGCGATGTGGGTTACACCGAATCGGAATACGGCTTTGAAGCCCAGACCTGTGGTGTGATGGTGTCAATTAATCAGCAGTCCGCCGATATTTCGTTGGGCGTAAGTAAATCAATGGAGACGAAGACCGGTTCAACGGAAGAACTGGATAAGACCGGCGCCGGCGACCAGGGAATGATGATTGGCTTTGCCTGCAGTGAGACTCCTGAGCTTATGCCGATGCCGATTGCGCTGTCTCACAAGCTGTGCCGGCGTCTGGCTCAGGTTAGAAAAGACAAGACATTAACCTACCTCCGACCTGACGGGAAGTCGCAGGTAACTGTGGAGTATCGGAATGGTGTGCCCTGGCGAATTGACAGCGTGGTCATGGGGGCTCAGCATGACCATGACGTAAGTCCTGAGGAGATAGAACGAGGCGTTATTGAGCATGTTATTAAGGCGGTCGTACCCGCTTCACTGATGGATGACCGGACCAGGTTCTACGTAAATGCCACCGGGCGTTTTGAAATCGGCGGTCCGGTGTCTGATACCGGCTTTACCGGACGTAAGATTCTGGTTGATACTTATGGCGGTGTTGCCCGGCACGGTGGCGGCGCCTTCTCCGGTAAAGACCCGACTAAGGTTGACCGTTCGGCGGCCTACATGGCTCGCTATATCGCCAAGAACGTGGTGGCGGCCGGTCTGGCGGAGCGATTAGAGCTCCAGATTGCCTATGTTATTGGGGTTGCCCATCCGGTCTCGGTATCGGTGGAAACATTTAGTACCGGTAAGGTTGATGAGAAAATTATCGAACGACTGATTAATGAGTACTTTGACCTCAGGCCGGAAGCCATTATCCGGGCGCTGGACCTGCGCCGTCCCATCTACCGGCAAACGGCGGCTTACGGGCACTTCGGCCGCGATGACCTTAACCTCCCTTGGGAAAAGACCGATAAGGCGGCGATTCTTAAAAAAGAGGTATTTGGTTAGACGGCCCACCGCCCGTATCGAGAGGTGAAGATGACAGAATCAAGGGTCATTCTGGTTACCGGGTCGTCAAGAGGGATTGGCGCTGGCCTGGTAGCCGGCTTTGCCCGTAAGGGCTGTAGAGCAGCCATTAACTATGCCAAATCTGAGGAGGAGGCTAACCGGCTCTATGGAGAAATTGTTGGTTTTACCGATTCGGATGAGGTACCGCTGGTCAGAACCGACGTTTCGGTGAGGGCTGACGTCCGGGATATGTTTGACCGGGTTGTCGCCAATTTTGGCAGGATAGATGTCCTGATAAATAATGCCGGCATAAATCGGGACGGACCATTCCTGGAGATGTCTGACAAGCAGTGGCGGCGGGTTGTTGACACCATTCTCACCGGCACCTTTATCTGCTCCCAGGAATTTGTTCCCCGTTCCAAAGGCGAAAATGGTTGCATCATCAATATCAGCGCAAGTACCGCTATTCGAGCCAGGAAAAATGGCTGTAATTACCGCAGTGCTAAGGCCGGGGTGATTAATCTTACCCGGTGTCTGGCGCTGGAACTGGCACCGGAGATAAGGGTTAACTGCATTACTCCGGGATTTATTGAGACGGAAGAGGTAATGACGCGGTGCAGTCTTTGTAATCCCGAGAATCTGACTGCCTTGATAAACACTATACCGATGGGGAGGTAGGGGAAGCCGGAGGATATTTTCAAAGCCGCCGAGTTTATCGTGGAGGATGCTGATTACATTACCGGTCAAAACTTCTCCGTGAACGGCGGGAACTTGATGTAGTAGGGTAGGGATAAAGGGGTGTGGCTCTCTAAATATAACTGCCGGGGAAGCTTGAAGGAGGAGATACTGTAAGGAGAGTCAAAGAGAGGCGAGGCCTCTCTTATATAACCAATTCCCCATCCCCTTGATAAGGGGAAGGGGATAAAGGGGATGGGGTTGAAAAATAGTACCATTAAGTTTGGTACCGACGGTTGGCGAGGTATTATCGCTGAAGATTTTACCTTTGACAGCGTTCGCGCCTGCGCTCAAGGCGTGGCTGAATACCTTAAACAGTCTGGTTTGGTCCGCTGCGGGTTGATTATTGGCTATGATTCCCGTTTCGCCTCCGAGGATTTTGCGGCGGCAGCGGCTGAGGTGGTGGCGGCTAACGGGATAAAGGTATACCTCTGTCCCGAGCCAACCCCAACGCCGGTGATAAGCTACGCCGTTTTTAAAAAGGGAGCCGGCGGCGCCATTATCATCACTGCCAGCCATAACGCGGCGGCCTGGAACGGTTTCAAATATAAGAATGAGCAGGGTTCCAGCGCCTCGGATGAAGTTACCTCAGAGATAGTAAAGCACATATCTCGTGCTCTGGCTTCCGGAGAAATAGGCAGGATGGCATTGGGCGATGCCCGGACACGGGGCCTGGTACAGTACCTGGACCTGGCACCGATTTACTTTGAGCAGGTAAATAAGCTCATTGACCTCAAGGCGTTACGCCAGGCAAAGTTGAAGATAGTAGTTGACCCGATGTACGGGTCGGGCACGGGCTATTTGAGGGCGTTGCTCGGTGGTGGGGTGATTGAGGTGGTGGAGATTAATGGTGAGCGCAACCCGCTGTTTCCGGGGATACGGCCTGAGCCAATTGCCGCTAATCTGGTAAAACTCTCGGAGACGGTTAAGTCGCAGGGAGCCAGCGTGGGTTTAGCGACCGATGGTGACGCCGACCGCATGGGTATCATCGACGAAAAAGGGACGTTTCTAACGCAACTCCAGGTCTTTGCTTTGCTCTGCCTTTACCTACTGGAGATACGTGGCGAGCGCGGCCCTATAATCAGGACAATCACCACTACCAGTATGGTCTATCGCCTGGGCGAGATTTTTAACGTACCGGTGCACGAGACACTAGTGGGTTTTAAGTACATAGCCCCGGTAATGATGGCGGAAGGGGCGCTCATTGGTGGGGAGGAGAGTGGAGGCTACGGCTTCCGTGGTCATGTTCTGGAGCGTGATGGTATTCTCGCCAATCTCTATTTCCTGGATTTAATGATTAAAAGTGGTAAGTCCCCCTCCGAGCTTATCGAGTATCTGTACGATAAGGTGGGGCCCCATCATTATCACCGTGTGGATGTGGAATTCCCGGAAGAACAGCGCTCGGTGATTATCGACCGTATTAAGCAGAGTCGGCCGGAGTATATTGACGGCGTGAAAGTGGCGAGCATAGATTCTGACGATGGGTACCGGTTTACCCTGGCGGATGATACCTGGTTGCTTATCCGGTTTTCGGGTACCGAACCGTTACTTCGTGTTTATACCGAGACTGATTCTCTCGCCCGGGTGGACAGATTGCTTGACGCGGGCAGGCAACTGGCGGGAGTGTGACCAATCACTGACGATTCCAGATGAGAGGGGAAAGTTTCCTCTGAAGCCGATTTCTCAAGAGCAGATTGAAAGAGCAGGGTATGAACGTTACAGAACTTTTTTATCTCTTCCGGAGAGAGTCCTTCGTCAATAAGTGTTTGTTCGATTTCGGCAATCTCGGTTGAGCTAATATTCCCCACCTCTTGTTCAAACCGGTCTTTAGCCCCCCCCCACACACAGTTAAGCCTCGGTGTAATTTGAGGATAATATCCTTCATTACCCCCTTTTTATCTTGTCCCGTCAAATCATTGCTCATACCATCTCCTTCTGGCGGGTGCAATCGGCCACGTGACTGGTAATTTTAGACTAATTCAGGATGCGGCTATCGTGTCCCCGGAATCAATATATTGTCTGAAGTTTCTCCTCAATAAGAAGACTCGCATCTGCTTTAAGACGTGTCAATAGTTCTCTTCACTCTCCCATCCGGCGACCCGTATCAAAATACCACGGTGGAGAGCTTATTTAGAAGATGAGGTACGAGGATGGGGTGGCCAGACTTTCCTATTTTATTGCGAAGGTCTATAATTAGGAGAAGTTTCATTCTGTTCCGGGTTACTTTGTGGCGCTCTTTCTTATTCCAAATACAGGGCGCGGCACCGCTGGATTGTCCTGACCGTAGTGGTTGTAGTAACCGGAGACGGGGCATAAGGGAATAAAGTAGCGATGGTTAATCTGGATGACATTCAACTTTTTAAACAGTATGACCCGGCGGGTATGCTGGACCGTCTGCATGAGATGCCGGAGCAGTGCCAGCGAGCCTGGGAATTGGCTATGGATTTTGATTTACCACAGGATTACCGTGATATTGACAATGTGGTTGTTCTTGGTATGGGCGGGTCAGCCATCGGGGGCGATCTGGTGGGTAGTCTGGCGGTAGTAGAAGCTAAAGTACCGGTCATGGTTCACCGTAATTATGATTTACCGGCTTTCGTTGATGCCCGTACCCTTATTATTGCCTCCAGCTACTCGGGGATGACTGAGGAAACATTGTCTGCTTTTAATCGGGCGCTGGAAACCGATTCCAAGAAACTGGTGATTACCACCGGCGGTAAGATGAAGAGTCTGGCTGAGGCCGGGAATGTCCCGGTTTTTAGTTTTAATTATAAGGCTCAACCCCGCGCCGCCCTGGCTTTCAGCCTCCTGCCGATACTTGCCTTTCTGCATAAGCTTGGTTTTTTAAGTGAGAAATCAGCGGATGTGGCGGAGACAGTGCGGGTTTTGCAGGCGCAGTCACGAAGGATTAGCGAGAGCATACCGTCTTCCCGGAACCCGGCCAAGCAACTTGCCGAGAGGCTTTATGGGAAGCTGCCGGTGATATATGGCGCCGGTATTACCGCGGAGGTAGCCCACCGCTGGAAGACTCAAATTAATGAGAACGGTAAAGCATGGGCTTTTTACGAGGCATTCCCGGAGCTCAACCACAATGCCGTGGTTGGTTACCAGTTCCCGGCCGATTTAGCCGGTAAAATATTTATCGTTCTGCTCGGGTCATCGCTGCTTCTGGAGCGTATTCAACTCCGCTACCGGATAACACGCCAGCTCCTGGGACGGGCACAGGTCGGCTACCAGATTGTGGACGGTGAAGGTAACTGCCCGCTGAGCCAGGTGATGAGCCTGGTGCTGTTTGGGGACTATCTTAGTTACTATCTCGCCCTGCTTTATAAAATAGACCCTACTCCGGTAAAAGCCATTGATTTTCTTAAAGAGCGCTTGGCGTAAGGTCAATACAACGGTTCTACAACTACTTAGTTTGAGGTACTAAGCCGCACGGGGCAATACCATGTACCGCGGAGAACCCCCGGACGGCGTACCACCCGGAGCCGGGGTGAAAAGGCTAAGAAAGCACCGCTTGTTATCTCTTGGTGTACTGAGGGGCTTTGCGGGCCCGCTTTAGGCCGATCTTTTTACGTTCTTTTACCCGTGAGTCACGGGTAAGCAGTCCGTATTTACGCAGAACCGGCTTGTTGTTTTCGTTGTCTCTAACCAGAGCGCGCGCGATACCGTGAGCAATGGCATCACCCTGTCCGGAGATACCGCCACCGTTAATTTTGACGACGACATTACATTTATCCAGGTTCTCGGTAACCAGTAGCGGTTTAATTATCGTCTGGCGGTGGGTAAGGCGTGGAAACCGTTCTTCGTAAGGCATGCCATTTACGATGATAGCTCCGTTACCGGGAAATAGTCTTACCTGCGCTATAGCCGACTTGCGTTTACCTGTTCCGTGAGTGTAAGTTTGTTTCTCCATTTACTGATTCTCTCCAGTTGTTTCTAATAAATGAGTATTTGTCTGGGCTGTGTGCGGGTGCATCTCACCGATATAGATTCGTAACCTTTTCATCATCCGCGCCCGTAACCGATTCTTGGGTAACATGCCTTTAACGGCAGACTCGATAACCCGGGTTGGGTGGGTCTGCATCAATTTTTCCAGGCTGACACTTTTGAGTCCCCCGGGGTACCCGGAATGCCGGTAATACAGCTTTTGCTGCGGTTTATCGCTGGTAACCCTTACCTTTTCGGCATTGACGATGACCACAAAATCACCCATATCCATATGTCGGCTAAAGCTAGGTTTTCGCTTGCCCATAAGCAGGATGGCCGCCTGGGTAGCCAGCTTTCCTAGAATATTGTCCGTGGCATCAATAACGTGCCACTCTCGTTTAATATCGGATAATTTGGTGCAATACGTTTTCATGATAATATTCCTTCAGAGCAACATGGATAATTTACCTGTGTAAGGCATAGCCCATGGGCGGGCGCGGTTGGTCCTGCCAGTCCGGGCTTTCTCGTCTCTATTATACTATGAAATTCATCAGCACTCATCTTACCCCGACCGACTCTGATGAGACAGCCTACTGTGTTGCGCACCTGATGGGGCAGGAAAGCGTTGGCTATCATATTGAAAATGACCAGTTCGCCTTCGTTCCTTACCTCAGCTTTATACATAGTTCTTACCGTGTTAATTACCACTTTCTCGATATTGGTGGCAAATGAGGCAAAGTCCTTTCGTCCCATCAGCGCCCGGCAGGCGGTATTCATAGCCTCGATATTCAGGTGCCCGGTAACGCGGTAGGCAAAGCCTTCGCGGAGTGGCGATCGGGTTGAGCTATTCAGTATGTAGTAGTTATATTCCCGGCTGACCGCCTGGCGCCGTATGTCAAAAGAAGCGTCAGCGGTACCGGCTGCCTTTACGGCAATATCCCGGGGTAGATAGTAATTTAGCCCGCTGACGAAGGTCTGTGGGGCGAGGGAAGAACCGGTACGGAAACTAATTATCTGCCCCCTGGCGTGGACGCCGGCATCGGTCCGGCTGGCGGTCGAAACCCTCGTCCTTTCGCCGGTAAGCTTCCATAACGCCGCCTCTACCTCCCCCTGGATGGTGGGCAGGTTGACCTGCAATTGAGAGCCGTGATAACGTGTGCCATCGTACTCCATGAGCAGCGTCAACTTAGTAGTTGTTACCGGACGGAGTAGCTCCGGTTTTTTTGTATCGACTTCAGTAAAAACCATCACTCTACTAACTCAAGTTTAACCATGGGGGCGCCGTCACCCAGTCTTGGTCCTATTTTAGTAATACGCGTGTACCCACCGGTACGGTCGGCATACCGGGGAGCGAGGTCTTTGAATATCTTTTCGGCAATTTTCTCGTCGAAGATATAAGATGCCGCCCGGCGGCGGGAGTGCAGACTGCCCGCTTTACCCAGTGTAATCATCTTCTCGGCTAATCCGCGTACTTCTTTAGCTTTGGCGGCGGTGGTAGTAATCTGTTCATGGTTGAGCAGGTCAGTCACCAAATTACGGAACATCGCCCGCCGGTGCCCGCCTGACCTGCCTAGTGTTCTACCCGCTATTTTGTGTCTCATGCTATCACACCTATCGTTAATTACTAATTATATGTCGACTATTCTTCCGGAACGGGGTCATCGGTTTCCGTGTTCTTATCAGCCGGACTTTCCGTATCTACATCTAATGCCGTGGTACCAGCTTCACCTTCGGTCTCTTGCGGAGCCGTCTGGACACCTTCTTCATCGTATGGGATTCTCCTGGCTTCAGGGGAAAGGATGAACCCCAGTGTCTGGAGGCGGTCCTTTATTTCGTTCAGAGACTTCTGTCCGAAATTCCGCAATCGGAGTAATTCTTTTTCCTGTTTACTCATGAGTTCCCCGACGGTAGTAATGTTGGCGTGCTTCAAGCAGTTAATTGCGCGCGCTGATAGGTCCAGTTGTCCCACCGGTATATTAAATTGCTCTTCAGGGATGGAGGAACGAAAAGCTTCTTTCTCCATCTCAATTTGAGAGACTCGGGCGTAGTTGCCGAAGGGCGAGAGCTGATTTATCAAAATATCAGCACTCTGGCTTAAGGCATCAACTGGTGAAATGGTACCATCAGTCCAAATCTCCAGTAATAGCCGCTCCTGAAAGATCTCTTTACCGGTATGAGTTGGTTGGACGTTAAAATTAACCCTATGTACCGGCGTAAAGATGGCATCTATCGGGATTGTGCCTACCGGTAGGTCATCGCTGGATCTTGCCTGCCGATAACCGATGCCCAATTCTATATTAAATTCTACATTGAGTTTGGCTTCGGGTGAATCCAGAGTAACCAGATACAGTTCCGGGTTGGCAATTTTAAAGTCGACCGAAGACTTGATGTCAGCAGCGTAAACTCGCCCACCACCGACCACTTCCAGGGTTAGTTTCCCCGACTGGCCGGCAATAGCTCGTAACCTGAGTGCTTTAACATTAAGTAAAAACTCAGTGGTATCTTCCTTTACTTGTGGAATGGCGGAGAATTCATGATAGATTCCATCAATTTTAACATGGGTAACGGCTGCCCCCTTAAGATAACCAAGCAGTACCCGGCGCAGCGTGTTGCCCAGAGTGACCCCGACTCCTTTTTCCAAAGGCTCGGCGACAAAGGTACTATAATTACCTCTGCTCTCAGTACATTCAATCTTGGGTATTGTCAGGTAGGACAAACTACTACCTCCTTATTCATTTAAACTGTTGCTGTTATCCTTACCGGAAAGTGTATTCGGGCGTATTTCACCGGGCTATCTGGAGTAGAATTCGACTATTGCCTTCCCGTTAAGTTTGACTTCAACTTCATCCGGGGTGGGTAGGGATAAAACTTTGCCTGCCAGGTTATCTGTATCCAGGCTTAACCAGCTTGCTACTGTCTTACTTTTAATACTCTGGGCTAACTGCTTACAATATTCGTTCTTAGTACTGGTTTCTTTCCAGTTGATAGTGTCCCCTTCTCTGACGATACAGGATGGGATATTTGTTTTTCGCCCGTTTAATTTAATATGGCCGTGTTGAACTATCTGGCGCGCCTGAGAGCGGGAGTCGGCAAATCCTAGGCGGTAGACTACATTATCAAGCCGTCTTTCCAGAAGCACCAGCAGATTTTGACCAGTGATGCCCGGCTGTCTTTCTGCCTGAGCAAAAGTTCGCCGGAACTGACCCTCCATCATACCATAGGTATAACGCGCTTTTTGTTTTTCTCTCAACTGAATACCGTAATCAGAAATTCGGCGACGCTGACGGAATATCTGCCCCGGCGGCCGAGACCGTTTTTCCTGGATGCAACCGGTAATACACTTGCTACCCTTCAGCATTAACTTCTCGCCGGAACGGCGGCATAATCGACAAACTGCTCCCGTATATCTTGCCATTTTACTATCCTTTATACTCGTCTTCTCTTGGGAGGGCGGCAACCATTATGTGGAATGGGAGTTACATCCCGGATGCTGGTGATGTAAAGCCCGGCACCCTGTAGGGACCGGACCGCAGCCTCACGCCCGCTGCCGGGTCCCTTGACATAAACTTCTATTTGGCGTAAGCCGTGTTCCATGGCTCTCCGGGCAGTATCGCGAGCGGCTAGTTGAGCGGCATAGGGAGTGCCCTTGCGTGAGCCCTTGAATCCGGCAGTTCCCGAACTCCCCCAGGCAATAACGTCGCCTTTAGGATTGGTTATGGTAACAATCGTATTATTGAAAGTGGATTGAATATAAGCTCGCCCAACTGGGACGGCTTTCTGTTCCCGTCGTCTTGCTTTGGTTCGCTTCTTCTGTGCCATTTTACTCCTCTAATTCCAGGATACAATTCCGGTCATACCGGAGAATTACTTCTTAGTCATACCGCGCCGCTGTCCTCTGCCGGCCACAGTCTTCTTTGGGCCACGCCGGCTTCGGGCATTGGTTCGGGTTCGTTGTCCTCGGGCGGGTAAACTATAGCGGTGCCGCATACCGCGGTAGCTGCCAATCTCAATCAGGCGTTTGATATTAAGGTTATTTGCTTTTCTAAGTTCACCTTCAACCGTGTACCCCCGGTCAATTACCTCACGGATACGGATAACCTCGTCTTCGGTCAGGCTGTCGGCTTTAGTATCCGGTTTGACGCTGGTTTGCGTTAAAATCCGCTGACTTAAAGACGGACCGATACCGTGAATATACTGTAACGAAACCCAAATCTGCTTATGTCTTGGTATGTCTACCCCGGCGATACGTGGCATTGGACCTCCTCCTCATTCGGCGGCAGATTAACCCTGTCGCTGTTTGTGCTTGGGGTTGATGCAGATGACCCGGACCACCCCATGCCGCTTTACTATCTTACATTTATCACATCGAACTTTAACTGAAGCTTTAACTTTCATTTCAAATCCTTATTATTTAAGCCGGTAGATAATCCTGCCTCTAGTCAGATCATATGGCGAAAGTTCGATCAACACCTTGTCGCCGGGTAGAATTTTAATGTAATGTAATCTTATTCTACCCGAAATGTGCGCTAAGACCTTGTGTCCGTTGGGCAGTTCAACACGGAACATGCCATTGGGCAAAGGCTCTACTACTTTCCCCTCAACCTGAATTGATTCTTTCTTAGTCATATACGGTTAGAGGTAACCTGAACACCTTCACTATCTAAAGATTTACCCGATTATCAAATGAGATAAAAGTAATTACTTAATTTAATTCGTTTATCCGGTTTTGGTGGCTAATTCCTCCGTAAAGATGGCAGCTATTTTCTGCCGCACGGTAACTACTTCACCCTCGCCATCAACCTCTACGAGCTTACCTGACGCCCTGTAATAATCAATGAGGGGGGCAGTCTCGGTAAAGTAAACTTGTAGCCGTCTCTTAATGGTTTCGGCCGTATCGTCGGGACGCCGGTACAGTTCACCGCCACACTTATCACACTTTCCCACGACACTTGGCGGGGAGTTTATCGCGTGGTATGGAGTCTGGCAGTTACGGCAAATCCAACGCCCACTGAGGCGTTTTTGCAGTTTTTCTTCAGAAACCCGGATATATATTACCTTGTCTATTTCCTTGCCCATCTTAGCCATGGCTTTTCCCAGTGCCTTAGCCTGAGGTTGCGTGCGGGGAAAGCCATCCAGAATAGCACCACCCAAGTAATCCGGAGACATCATGCGCTCAAGAATCATTTTGGTGGTTAATTCATCAGGAACTAACTCACCTTTTTTCATACAGGCCTTCGCCTGCTTGCCCAATTCCGTTCCCTGGTCCAGAGCTTGCCGAAACAGGTCGCCAGAAGCAATGTGTACCAGATTAAGCTGCTCCGCTAAAGCGGCTGCATGTGTTCCTTTGCCGGTTCCGGGGGCGCCCAGAAAGATAGTATACACCTTTACTCCTATTTAATAAAGCCTTCGTAGCGTCGCATTACCAGTTGCGCTTCTAATTGCTTCATGGTATCCAGAACAACACCAACCACAATGAGCATACCCATGCTGGAGAGCTGTATCACCTGAACGCCAGTGACCTCCCGGGCGAAAAAGGGCATTATGGCCACCGAAGCCAGGAAGAGGGCTCCGGCCCAGGTGATATGATTGATAACGCTGTTAAGATAAGTGGCGGTTTGTTTGCCCGGTCGAACTCCCGGTATAAATCCGCCCTGTCGTTGCAGGACGCCCGGTAAGTCCTGCTGCTGGAAAACCACCATGGTGTAAAAGAAGGCAAAAGCCACCACCATGATAAAGTATAAACCCCAGTAAAACAGACCCAACGGTAACGCCGCCTGGGGGTTAAACAGGTTCATAATTAGGTTAGCAAAGTTGGGGTCAGCCCCGGTAGGGTTGGCAAAATAACTGGCAACTATACTGGGGAAGATAACCAGTGACATGGCAAAAATCAGCGGTATCATACCGGCGGTGTTTACCCGCAGTGGAATATGGCTGGAGCCTGATTGTTTATACATACGGCCGCCTTTGAAGACACTACGGGCGTATTGAACCGGGATGCGGCGGTGCGCCTCGGTGAAGTAGACGATGACGATGGCGGTAAATAAGGCGAGAATAATATAGACTGCCAGACCGCCGAATTGTCCCGTGGCCATGAAAGTGCGTCCGACCATAGTGGGCAGGCCGGCGACAATGCCGCCGAAAATTATTATCGAAATACCGTTGCCAATGCCATACTCGGTTATCTGTTCACCCAGCCAGACCAGGAATATGGTACCGGCTACCAGTGAGAGCACCGTGGCGATGGTGGGTAGCATCGCGGTACTACCGATTACCCCTTCACGCTGGAGCAGGATCATCTGTCCGTAAGCAGCGAGACCGGCTACCGGCACGGTGAAGTAGTGGGTAATCATGTTAATCTTGTGTCGGCCAGCTTCTCCTTCTTGGGAAAGGGCTTGCAGCCGCGGGATAATTGGTACCAGTAATTGCATGATAATCGAGGAGGTGATGTAAGGGTAAACCCCCATGGCTACGATACTGAAGTTCCTCATGGCGCCGCCGCTAAACATATCAAGCATGCCGAGCATAGCATTGCGCTCAAATAATTGCCGCAGGGCTTCCGCATCTACCCCGGGAAGAGGAATATGGGCAATGAAGCGGAAGACTACCAGTATACCCAGGGTAAAGAGAATTCGCCGCCTCAAGTCAGGTAAACTGAAGGCGTCAATCATTGCCTGTAATAATCGTGGTCTACCTGAGCGTGGCCGCAAGTTCAATCTCCTCTATTTTGCCCCCGACGGCCTCAATTTTGGCTTTTGCCGCTGCGGAGAATTTATTCGCTTTTACGGTGAGGGGAGAATTTATTTCTCCATCACTTAGAATCTTGATTGGGAAGCGCCGCGATCTCACCAGACCGGCGGCCACCAGTTTTTCGGGCGTTACCTCACTCCCGGTCTCAAAAATGGCCAGACTGCCTAGATTCACCACGCTGTATTCTACCCGTGACAAATTGTTAAAGCCGCGTTTCTTGGGCAGGCGTTTGATTAACGGTAATTGCCCGCCTTCAAAACCGGGGCGCATCTTATAACCGGCACGTGATTTCTGCCCCTTGCTGCCCCTACCGGAATAGGTGCCGTGACCACTGCCATCTCCGCGCCCCACCCTTTTGCGGGGTTTCCGGGAACCGGGCGCCGGGGCGAGCTTATCCTGCATCAACAGCTTGTTCCTCCACTCTAACCAAATGTCTTACTTTATTGAGCATACCTCTGATTGACCGGCAATCGTTATGGATTACGCTTTGATTTAGCCGGCGGAAACCGAGTGCTTTTAGTGTTTTTTTCTGACCTTCAGCGTAGCCGATGCCGCTTTTAACCCAGGTGATGTGGAGCTTAGTCATTGGTTTTTACCCCTCCAGCATTAGCTGCTGACCGGCGCTTGGCTACTTCTATTTTAGGATCTATGAGACGGCTGAGGCCGAGAAGAGTGGCTTTAGCCACATTAGTGCGGTTGGCCGACCCCAGCGATTTGGTCAGAACATCTTGGACGCCGGCGACCTCGAGTATCGCCCGGACGCTACCACCGGCAATGACCCCGGTGCCCGGGGCGGCTGGTTTTAATAGAACCTTGGCGGCACCGAACTTTACTGTTATTTCGTGCGGAATAGTGCCCCCGTTCATTGGGACTTTAATTAGGTTCTTTTTGGCGGTGGCACTGGCTTTATTTATTGCCGATGGCACCTCGTTAGCCTTCCCGATGCCAATACCAACGTGGCCTTCACCATCGCCGACGACAACCAAGGCGCTGAAACTGAGACGTTTTCCGCCCTTAACTACTTTGGCAACACGGTTTATATAAATAAGTTTATCGGTCAGGGTTAGGTCCATCGGGTCTATCTTCAAATATTGTGTCAACCTTGTCTCCTTAGTCTCTTTTTAACCAAAAGGAAGCTACTTTAAGCGACTCGGCTAAAATTTCAGTCCTTCTTGTCGGGCGGCTTCAGCCAGGGCTTTAACTCTGCCATGATATTTATATCCACCACGGTCAAATACTATCTGGGTGATTCCCTTTTCCACGGTACGCTTGGCAATAAGAGAGCCAACCAGTCCACCAAGGACAATCTTTGTTTTACCCTTCGCCTCGGTTTTTATCTGGGGGTCAAGGGTGGAGGCAGATACCAGGGTATGTCCCTGGGAATCATCAATAATCTGGGCATATATCTGGTTTAAGCTGCGAAAAACACACAGGCGCGGCCGTGAGGCCGTACCGCTGATTTTCTTTCTGACCCGCGCGTGCCTGTGATTGCGGGCAACTCTGGATGTATCCTGTTTTGTCATTCCTTGTGACCTATAGCCTTACCTGCTTTACCCGGTTTGAGACGAACTACTTCCCCGGCATACCGGATCCCCTTGCCTTTATAGGCATCGGGCGGGCGTATAGCTCTAATCTCGGCGGCCATCTGACCTACCGTTTCTTTACTAATACCGGTGACCTTAATGCGGTTGCCTTTTTCTACCGCTATGTCAACCCGGGGTAATGGAGTTACTTCCACTGCATGAGAAAAGCCGACGTTAACTACCAGCTTATCCCCGGTTTTTCCGGCGCGGTAGCCCACGCCGACAATTTCCAAGTTCTTTTCGAAGCCCTTGGTTACTCCCTCGACCATATTAGCCAAGAGGGTGCGCGATAAGCCGTGCTGGGAGCGGTGTAGCTTGCCATCGCTGGGTCGTGAGACGGTAAGCGTATTATCCGCCAATTTAATCGACATATCGGGATGAAAGCGTTGTTGCAGTTCCCCTTTTGGTCCGGTTACGCTGACATCACGGTCATTGATATTTACTGTCACTCCTGTTGGTACCGTTATCGGCATCCGCCCTATTCTAGACATGTAATCCCCCCGATTTACCTACCAAACATAACATAGTAATTCGCCGCCAATGCCCTGTCGCCATGATTGATGTCCTGTCATCACGCCCTTAGGTGTGGAAAGGACAGCAATGCCGACCCCACCGTAAACACGGGGTATCTCGTTACGCTGTACATATATCCTGAGTCCGGGCTTACTTACCCGCTCTATTCCGGATATTACCGACTGATTTTTCCCAATATATCTGAGTCGTATTTTAATCATCCGGTGTGGTTTACTCCGGAGCACTTCATAATCCGCGATAAAGCCTTCCTCCTTAAGGATTCGGCTGAGGGATAGCTTCATTTTAGAATCAGGTATCTGTACGGTATCATGCCGCGCCATAATGGCGTTACGTATTCGGGTTAACATGTCAGCAATTGGATCTGAGACTGTCATCTTCTATCCTCGTTAATCACCAGCTTGATTTTCTAACTCCCGGAATCTGTCCGGCAAGAGCTATTTTACGGAAACAAATACGGCATAATCCGAAGTGGCGGATATAGGCACGTGGCCGTCCGCACAGATAACACCGGTTATGATGCTGTACCCGGTATTTGGTTGGGCGCTGTGATTTGATAACCATTGACTTTTTAGCCATCTTCTACCTATCCTTCTTCTTGGATGAAGGGCATACCTAACGCTTCAAGTAGGTGTCGACCCTCTTCGTCCGTATCCGCCGTAGTAATAATTGACACTTCAAATCCCCGAACCTTGTCTATCTTATCATAATCCACTTCGGGGAAGATAATTTGCTCCTTAATTCCGAGGGTGTAGTTTCCCCGACC
Organism: uncultured Dehalococcoidales bacterium; assembly: GCA_964343135.1. Taxonomy (GTDB): domain Bacteria; phylum Chloroflexota; class Dehalococcoidia; order Dehalococcoidales; family JAUYDJ01; genus CAYFGR01. Next base: position 5,311 of record CAYFGR010000009.1, on the reverse strand, counting down.
ATCAAAGGCCTCCGGGGGAACACCCTGGAACTCACGTACGCGGGGTAAAACCGCATTTATTAGCTTGTCCAGGAAAATATACATCCGCTCTCCACGCAGGGTTACCTTCAGTCCAATGGGCATTCCCGTTCTGAGCCGGAAGGCCGCGATGGACTTCTTGGCACGTGTCGTTACTGGATGTTGTCCGGAGATAGCCGTCAAGTCCGCCTCTGCCATTTCCAGAGCCTTGGCGTTCTGAATCGCCTCACCCAAGCCAATATTAAGCACTACCTTGGTCAGGCGCGGTACCTGCATTAGACTTTTATACTCGTGAAGCTTTTTCAGCTTGGGAACAGCCTCGTTTTGGTATCTTTCTTTGAGTCGTGACATCTAATCAATTACCTCACGGCAGGAGCAGCAAATGCGAACCTTTTTACCATCCTGTAATTTGGTGAAACCGATACGGGTGGGGTGATTACACTTGCTACATAGCAGCAAAATGTTGGATATGTGGAGAGGCGCCTCCATCTCAATTATTCCCGCCTGTCGGGCGGTTCTCTGGGCTCTGGTGTGTTTCTTAATGAAGTTTACGCCTTCAACTACCACCCGGTCATCCTTGGGGTGAGTAAGGCGCACCTTGCCCTTCTTCCCCTTATCTTTACCCGTAATAACGAGTACCATGTCATTTTTTCTAATCTTCATAGACCAACAACCTCACAGAACTTCCGGCGCCAGCGAAATAATCTTGGTAAAATTCTTATCTCTCAGTTCCCGGGCAACCGGTCCAAATATCCGGGTTCCCTTGGGGTTATTCTTGTCGGTAAGGATAACCGCGGCATTCTCATCAAATCTGATGTAGGAGCCATCGGGCCGTCGGTAGGGCCGGGCGCAGCGGACGATAACCGCCCGGACAACCTCGCCTTTCTTTACTACCGCCGCCGGGGTTGCCTTTTTAACGGAGGCAACGATGATATCACCCACTTTGGCGTACTTTTTACGCGTACCTCCCAGCACCCCGATACACATGATCTGGCGCGCGCCAGTGTTATCGGCGGTTTTAAGTCGGCTATTGGTTTGGATCATTGTCCTCTATCCCTACTCTAGTTCAGGTTGCAGGACACAGCCCTGTACTTATATCTATGTAATCTCCTTAGGTTGAATCTCGGCTACTTCTCCCTTGGTTATTATCTCAGCCATCCGCCACCGTTTGTACTTGGACAGGGGACGGGTTTCTACCATTCGCACCCTATCTCCCAGCGAGCAGGCACTATTCTCATCATGCACCTTGTACTTAACCGTGCCCCGTATGGTCTTTTTATACAGACGGTGATGTCTCAGTTTTTCCACCGCTACCACCACTGTCTTGTCCATCTTGATGCTGATTACGCGACCTATCCTGGTCTTACGTTTTGTTTCCATAAAGCTAAGACCTACCTTATACCTAGTTCTCTCTCTCGTATCAACGTCTTTATCCGGGCGATTTCCCGTTTAGCCCTTGGAATCTCACGGTGATTGACCAGTTTCTTGATAGACAGTCGAAGCCGCAGGTCAAAAAGCTCCTCATGGGCTGTCTCTAACCGCTCTGATAGTTCCTCAGTTTTGAGAGCACGCATTTCCTTAATCTTCAACTATGCTATCTCCTGTTTGGCTAACGCTAGATTCCGGAACTCCTGAATACAACGTTGGTGTTAAGGGGGAGCTTGTGTGAGGCACGATTCATGGCTCCCTTAGCGGTTTCCTCGGTGACACCACCAATTTCAAATAGTATTCTTCCGGCTCTGACTACGGCTACCCAGTGGTCGGGAGCACCTTTGCCGCCGCCCATGCGGGTCTCTGCCGCTTTTTTGGTAACCGATTTATCGGGGAATATACGTATCCAGACCTTACCACCGCGCCGGAGGTAGTGCGTAATTGCCCGCCGGGCCGCCTCAATCTGCTGGCTGGTAACCCAGGCTGACTCCATTGCCTTTAAACCAATATCGCCAAAGACAACGGTGTTCCCGGACTGGGCTTTTCCACGCCGGTGCCCTTTATGAGTCTTTCGGTATTTCACCCGTTTCGGTTGTAGCATCTATCTCCTCTTTATCAGTTATGACGGAAGCCCCGGTTTATGTAGCGGTATCTTTGTTGGCTGGAGTAGTCTTTGGCTCCGTTTCTGCCTCGGGTGCCTTCTTAACGACACGTTTCTTTTTAGGTTTCGCCTCAGCTACTGTCTCTGTAGTTTCCGCGGCGGCGGCTTCGGGTGCCTTCTTAACGACACGTTTCTTTTTAGGTTTCGCCTCAGCTACGGCCTCTGTAGTTTCCGCGGCGGCGGCTTCGGGTGCCTTCTTAACGACACGTTTCTTT
>CAYFGR010000009.1:0-2886 GCA_964343135.1 uncultured Dehalococcoidales bacterium | reverse complement strand
CACGTTTCTTTTTAGGTTTCGCCTCAGCTACGGCCTCTGTAGTTTCCGCGGCGGCTGGTTCGAGCACGGCGGCGGCAACTTCGGGGGCTTTACGGGTTTTCACTTTAGGTTTGGCCGGTTTTTCCTCGGTTTTAGTTTCGGCTACCACTGCAGGGGTTTCGGCAGTTACCGGCTCGGGTGGTGCTTCCACGCTGACCGCGGGTACTGCTTCGGCAGGTGCTTCGGCGCCCTCGCTGATTGCGGGTTCGGTGGGTTCGGCAACCGTGACGGTAGTAGATAACTCCGGTGGCGCCTCTTCAAATTCCGCTAGATCACGTTCGGGGAGTATGTCACCCTTATAGATCCATACTTTTACCCCAATTCTCCCTAGTGTGGTGCGAGCTTCGGTAACACCGTAGTCGATATCCGCCCGCAGTGTGTGGAGCGGGACTCGCCCCTCATGCATGGTCTGGCTGCGGGCAATCTCGGCACCGCCCAATCGACCGGCACAGCGGATTCTGATCCCTTTTGCCCCGGCCATGATGCTACGGGAGATTGCCTGTTTCATCACCCTTCGATAGGCAATACGGCCGCTAATCTGGTCGGCAATTACTCTAGCGACCAGGAAAGCGTCAAGTTCCGGCTGCTGAATCTCCTGAATGTTTAGTTGGATTCTTTTGCCGACGAGAGATTCCAGACGCTGCCTCATTTTATCGACTCGCTGTCCGCCTCGTCCGATGACCACGCCCGGTCGAGAAGTGTGGATGGTGACCGCAATGGTGTTTGCCTGGTGGTCAATCTGCATCTGTGAGATACCGGTTGCGGCATACTCGGATTGGATGGCATTCCTGAGTTTCAGGTCTTCACGCAAAAACTCAGCATAGTGCTTTTCGGCGTACCACTTTGCCTGCCAGTCTTTAACGCCTCCGATTCTAAAACCTACTGGATGAACCTTTCGTCCCATTTAATCTCTCTTTTCCGCAACAAAGACTGTAATATGACTGGACCGCTTCAGAATAGTGTTTGACCGTCCTCTGGCCCGGGGGCGGGATCTCTTTAGCGTTCGGGCTTCGTCAGCGAATATTCTAACAATTTTAAGGTCAGCCGTTTCCATTTGAAAAACATTGTCGGCATTAGCCATGGCTGATTTTACCGTCTTGGCTACTACGCGAGCCGCTGGGGTGGGCGTAAACTGGAGTAGTACCAACGCTTCATCCACTCTTTTGCCTCTTACCATATCGACCAGCGGGCGCACTTTTCTCGGTGATATGCCGGTATCTTTAGATACTGCTTTCACATCCATTTTTATCGTCTGCCTGTTTATTTCATTATACGGGAGGTTCTTTCCGCTTTAGAGATATGTCCCCTGAAGGTGCGCGTCAGGGCAAATTCGCCCAGCTTATGCCCCACCATGTTTTCGGTGATGAAGATAGGCACATGTCTCCGGCCGTCATGCACCCCTATAGTAAGCCCTATCATCTGGGGCATGATGGTAGACGAGCGCGACCAGGTTTTGATTACTGCTCTCTTGCCGGAGGCGTTAAGCAAGTCTACCTTCCGCAGCAGTTTGGAATCAATTACGGGACCTTTCTTGGTTGACCTTGACATTTACCTACTTCCCTCTACGTTTAACAATCATTTTATCGGAGAGCTTTGCCTTGCGAGTTCGATAGCCCAGGGCCGGTTTGCCCCAGGGTGTTTTTGGCCCGGGCATTCCGATGGGCGATCTACCTTCGCCACCGCCATGTGGGTGGTCATTTGGATTCATGGCGGAACCCCTGACCGTAGGTCGCCAGCCCATCTGCCGCTTACGGCCCGCCTTGCCCAGCTTAATATTCTGATGATCCACGTTTCCAAGCTGTCCGATAGTGGCTAAACACTCGCTAAGCACCTTTCTCATCTCGCCGGAAGGTAAGCGAACCAGGGCATAGTCGCCTTCTTTTACCATCAGTTGGGCGGACGTTCCGGCACTGCGCACCATTTGACCGCCTCTTCCCTTTTGTAATTCAATGTTATGTATTATGGTACCCGTGGGGATTGACTTTAAGGGTAAAGCGTTCCCCGGTTTTATTTCCGCTTCACTGCCGGACATTATCCGGTCATCAATGTGCAGTTCCAGTGGGGCTAGGATATAGCGTTTATCTCCATCCATATAGAATATAAGGGCAATTCGTGCCGAGCGATTGGGGTCATACTCAATTGCGGCCACTCGCCCGGGAACACCGAATTTCTCCCGTTTGAAATCAATAATCCGCAGTCTGCGCTTGGCGCCACCACCGCGGTGGCGTACCGTTAATTTACCCTGGTTATTGCGTCCGGCTCTCTTTTTAAGCGGTAGGAGCAGTGATCTTTCCGGCTCACTTTTGGTTATCTCCTCAAAAGTGTGGCCACTCATGCCCCGTCTGCCGGGAGATGTCGGACGATATATCTTAATTGCCACTCGGCTTCCTCCCTGAACTAAACAGCTTCAAACAGCTCTATCTTGTTTCCGGGCTGGAGGGTAACAAAGGCTTTTTTCCAGGATGGGGTCAGCACCATTCTTCGGCCTACCCTTCGTGTCTTACCCGGTACTGTCAACACATTAACCGTGAGTACTTTGACTTTAAATGCCTTTTCTATCGCCAGTTTAACTTCATGCTTATTAGCGCTACTGGCTATCTCAAAGGCGAACTTACCCTGAGTTTGAAGTATGGTATTTTTTTCGGTTACTAATGGGCGGCGCAAAACTTCAGATAGATGCACTACTTTCTCCTTGAGATATTCGCTCTCCCCACAGTCTCTCGGCGGTTCGCACCGCATCCTCGGTCATTAACAGCCGGCGGTAGGAAAGCACATCAACCACGCTCAGTAAGTTGGCCGGTATCGTTTTAATCCCGGCCAGATTACGAGCCGATTTAACCACTTTTT
>CAYFGR010000008.1:0-32729 GCA_964343135.1 uncultured Dehalococcoidales bacterium | reverse complement strand
GATTAGAAATGGGTGCCATTCAAGACCTGACGGAGCAGGTGGCGGAGGTTAAAAAGATGGGGCTTAAAATATATGCCTGCCCCAATGCCATGGCAACTTTTAATATTCCCCTGCACGACCTGCTGGCCGTGGATGACATAATGGGGCTGGTCACTTTCTTAAGGCTCGCCAGTACGGCCAATATTAACTGGTATGTATAAGTTGCATTCTATAGTTATCATCGAACAAACAGCTAGATGCAGGTTAATCTGTAAAATATTGGAATCAAACTAATCCAGAATTAAGTTTGGGTTCTATGACTGCTTACTTCTTTCCGCGTTTTCGGCGTTCACTAAATAAGCCAATCCGACCAACTAGCAAAAATATAAAGCCTGGTGACCCAATCTCCGTATTTCTGTATATCACCAACCTTGCTGTGAGCTATATAATCCCGAGTGCGAGAAATATTCCATAAGTTGACTCAATTTTCGCATAATCTACATTGCTTTCCGTACCCCTTAATTCAAGTTAAATCAACCTTTCCTCCAAAGCTTTCAGATTCACAACATCTTCTTTATTGTATTCGAGCAACGTTGCCAGAGCCTCCTCATCGTAATCGTTAACATACCGCCACCATAATCGCACTGCGTCATAACCGGGTATATCTCTTAATCGCCTCTATATACCCGGTTGTCGTTCTACAGCTTTTAGCCCGCCATACAGATTACTGCGCCAACAGTCATACATTAAGTCATGGTGAATAAAGAGCTCCGCTAAATCAATCCCCAATCGGTAGTCAATAAACGGCAAGTCAAATCGGCTGTCGTTATAGGTATAGATTTTATCAACTCCGCTAAGAGCTTCTAATAGCCTGTCAGCGGTAATATCCTCACCTGCGAACTGGATAAATCCGATACAATTGACACGGCGAAGCTAAATACCAATCACCGGGGTCTCACTATTCCGAAAAGAAAGTCAGGTTGCACGTGATAGCCTACCGTCAGCTATTACTTACGTACCTTTCTCATACCCCAAAATGCAAAAGTCAACAACAACTAAAATAAAACTTATCAATTTCAAGGTTTCTCCCCCCGAATATGCTCCCCAGCCACTGTTGCTTTATTAGAGATTACTATGACGAAGATAGACTGTCAACCAGATTACAATATCTGTACGGTGTCACCCGCGGCTCCCAGGGGGCAAACCCCGCACCATAACCGGGTCAGGATAATAAAGGAAAAGGGCGGCAGCAGCAGCCACCAGAGCATCCAGGTCACGACCACAGTGAAATTATCTTCCCCATGAGGTGGGCCCAGGAAACCGTAGATGATTATGGCGACGAATACGAGGCTTGATGCTATCTGAAAAGCGGAGGGGTAGAAACGGCTGGTAAACAGGCTCTTGATAACCCCATATTTGAATAAGTCGATGTCAATACCCCCTCGCTTAACTACTGTCCGGCATCCTGATTCCCAGGGGGTGGCGAAGCGCCAGTCTCAGACTTATTTTCCTTAAAATTCACTGCCAGGTAGAGCTTCTTCTCCGGTTCCACCGGATCATTTGACTCGACCGTAATCTCGAACTCATGAAGACCGGCACTACGATGCGCCGTCTCCCCTATGAGTATAGTGCTCTCCTCACCGGGCTGCAGCGTCCGGGGACCAACGACCGGTATCGGTGGACAGCATCCTCGCAATGCTTTCACCCATACGTTTATGATATCGAGCGGTGCGTTGCCCACGTTAGTGAAGCGAAAAACGAAGTTTATGGGAATATCGGCGGGTACTTTCCCAATATCGACTGAATCTTTATCGAAGGAAATTCTGGGTCCTCTAGCGAAAAGGACAGTTGGTAATTCGGGCTTTGCCGGTAGTTCAGACTGGACGATGGGTGCCGTATCCGTGGGTTCACCGTAGCGCGAATACTTATCGTCAATAAGCCCCCGAATTTGCTCCAGAGAGTAGCCTTCCTCCTGCCATTGTACGATATCGGCTACCTCCATATCGCAGACCTCGCAAAAGGCGCCGTGGTCATTTAGGGAGCCGTCCGCATTGAAGAAACAGTCCTTGAGGTTCTGGTGATCCTGCGCCTCACCACATCCGCAGTAGCAAGGCATGAATTTTAACACTTCCGGCATCCGCACAGCCGCTTCGTAGGCCTGTAGCACCCGATCCGAACTATATACATAGGAAGGGAATTCTCTTGGTGGCGTTACGTTGATGGAAGTAGGCGCTCCCGCAGGTGAAGACTCACTTTCTCCCGAAGAGCACGACAGAACGACACAAAGACCACCGGTAAAAAAGACGGTAATTACCAGCGCATTTACAATAACACGATGGGGAACCCTCTCCCATACCATCCGCCACGTGGAAACACTGCTCCATTTCCCTAATACGATCACACCCAATCTCCTTGGCAACCTGCCTCCGTGAGTAACCACCACTAACAGTCGGGGCACATTTTCCAGAAATATTCCCATCGTCAGATTTGCAGAATGAGTGTGTAAAGGTAAAAGTTATGGCCCTGGCTAAATCAAGTAATAAGGCGGTTCCCCAAGCTTTAGTAACCACTTTTACATAGTCATGGCAGACGATTTTATTCCCGCACTCGCCTCAGTTCAAAGACCACTGGATTGTCTGGATCCGAGCAGGCCACTCTAGCGATATCGGGGTCACTTTCATGCGGAAATACTCCGCCGAACATCAAAACTCGAGCCGCCGATATTATCGACGGCATTGCTCCCAAACAGATACCATCAGGTGTGGTTATCCCCAGAATCCACTCATCACCTACCTGATGCTCACGGTTGCACTTACCGTTTTACGAAGCTATCTTAACTTTACCTTATACCTCTCTGCCATGTCGCCGTCTCCTTTCGCTTTCATTGAACTGCAGTGCCTTTCGAGTATTATACACCTAATCAACTAGTCGCCACTGCACAAACATCGGGATCACTGTTCCGCTGTAGGTATAGCTATATTGATGGAAAAGGGTATAAATTCGCACGTGTTTGAGACATAGTTGGACGGGAAGATGAAGCAGAAGCGAACTCCATCTGAAACAATGTTGCATTTTTTTCTAGCTGCGCATTCAGACCTACGGTTTCCGCACCATTTCCCACATGGGAAGATCAACTATCGGTAGAGTGATGTTTTTAAGCAGTCTGAAACCGAAATGTTCGTTCATCTGCACATTCTCTTCAGTTTCAGTCTCAAGATAGAGCTGTCGCCCCTCACGTTCGGATTTCTCAATCGCCGCGCCTACCAGCTTCCTTCCGAATACTTTACCTTGCATACCAGTGGCAACACCGACAACCAACAGGTATAGGTAGGTGCACCCAGCCATATATTTACGGCGATCTTCGGCCATCGGTTTGAAAACAGATCCCATTTTCTTCGCCGCACCCGTGGCTCCGCTGCGTATCATGCGCCATGCGGTCATTTCGGCATACTTCTCTGGAACCCATGCTACAATCCCTTCCAGGTTCTCCGAAGGGGCATAAACTTCACCATACTTCAGGCAATACCTTACAGGTATCTCAAAGAAAGCGCGGTATCTCATCTCAAGATTGGATTCTCCTTCAAAAATCTTGTTCCAGACGGGATCATGCTGGAAGGCATCTACCAATACCTTTCCGACCCGCGTGACGTCGCCCTTCTGTACTCTAAATAGCATTCATTCCTGCCTTTTCTTTTGTTGCTTTAAAGAACTCGAAACAATAGAGAAGGTATCAATACCAGTCAGGGAATTCCCCTTTGAGAGCATTAGTAATAATTTCTAAAACCTTTGGAGAGAAGTCTTGCCCTAGTATCCATCCCAGATAATCAGGGTGCTCATCTGCTATCTCGCGTAACAGTCTACCTTTATGCTGCCCAAAATTAAAAGATGCTTCATTCTCAAGCCATACAAATTTCCCAACTGGATCTATATAGTTCTCTCTGCCCTCAGAGCATATGGAACAAAGGCTATTTACATCACGTGGCAGGTCATCGTACATATCTAGTTGTCCGCCCAATACCTCAGCACAAGCCTTAACATCATTATCGGCACTATGGGCATCCTTCAGTCCCTTACCACAGTAGAAAAGATATGCCGCTACCAGATTACGGCTAGCATTAGAATCGTAAGGTACCATTTTATGATATATGGTCATGGTATCTATTATTTGGCGATTAGCGCGCGAGAACTCAACTCCTACTCTCCTGAACTCACTCTCCAAAAGAGGCAAGTCAAAATCCAGGATATTAAATCCTGAAAGATGGCAGTTGTCAATAAACTCGTAAATGCCTTTTGCTAATTGTCTAAAAGTTGGTTCTCCTTCTATATCAGTATCTGAGATTCCATGTACATTAGTGGCCCCTGCAGGAATAGGCATTTCAGGATTAACCCGCCGGCTCTTGTATTCTTCGGTACCATCAGGCTGAACTTTTAAAACTGAGAATTCTACTATACGATCTGCATAGTATCTGATACCCGTTGTCTCCAGGTCGATAAACACGATTGGCTTTTTCAAATTAATGCTTTTCAGCATCTTTGAATCTCTCCTAACACATATTGGTTAGATTCAATATCTTATCAGATAAGACTCGTCGACACCCAAATCTCACGGCACTATGGCTATAGCCTCTATCTCGATACGAAAGTCGGGATCGGCCAGACCAGAACAAAGAACAAGGGTATTAGCTGGGAGACCGTCGACGGGAAGATACTTAGCACTGACCTCTCGATAAACTGGAATATCCTCCCGATGGGTCATGAAAATAGTGGTCTTCACGATGTGGCTCAGGTTACATCCAACAGCGGTCAGGACGGCTTCCAGATTCTTGAAGACCTGTTCCGTCTGGGCTTTTGCGTCGCCCGCTCCCATAAGTTTACCATCCCTGTCACGGGCAACCTGTCCGGCAACATAAACGGTACTACCATTCTTCACCACGTGGGAATAGCCCCTCGGCGGCCCGACAGTACTTGGATTTATGTGCAGTATCGGCATTACTTCCTCCTTTACTTAACGAAATGAAAATTTATTCCAACTCCACCTGAAACACGATTTATATTCACTCTAGTTTAATATCCTATAATAACTTGTTAGTACGTCTTTAGTTGTTGCCCATTCAATGGCTCTGGTGGGTGGAGAACATAGTAACTTCACATCGGTGAAATTAGAGCATTCTCCAATAAGCTTACCTTTAAATACCTCTTTTTGGGAGTAAAGTTGATTGCCCTCCGATTTAATACCATTATAGGCATTACGTTGAAAAGCTAGAACAGCGCCACCACTCTTAGATAATTGTTTAAGAATTGGGTTGATACGATTTTGTTTCTCGCTCCTTTCTATTTCAAGTAAAGCTTTCGCACCAAAGAGCTTTTTAATCCCTGCTACATAACCCCATAGTCCACTAGAAGGAGTTGGCATAGAATAATAGACCGCCATACTTATACAAAAAGACGAAGTGTACTTCAGTTCGAATAATTCCTGTTTCCGTATCTGGCCACGTTCTACAATACTTATGTTAATATCAGAGCTATTATCTGACTCGAAAGTAAGATATTTTAATTCCTTCAGTACCTTCCAAAGGGGATGATTGATTTTCCCTCCGTTCCTCGTATTTCTATATGCAAAAAACATGCCATCCGAAACAGAGTGCGAAGCAGGGTTGCCAAATATTAGTAATAAAGGCTTTCGGCCATCGCATATTGGGGCAATAATCTGTTCGGTTTGGTATATAAGCAAATCCCCTTTGAGTTCAAAGAGTTTTCGTCCATTAAATGCATAAACCTTATTAGAGATATGTGAATCAAAATTTGAGAATCTTCTTTTGAAGTACTCTCTTTCTTGAGGTTGACTCCTATACAATTTTCCGATATCTAAGGTTGCTTCGAGCATACCTCGGCCGGCACTGGAGAACCTGAGTAATTCATTATTAGTCATCTGGCTAGCTCCATCTGGCATACCGCCATTTAAGATAGTCGCTCTGCCTAGTCGAACTCCACCTGAAACAACGCTGTGGTTTGTACTCCGCACAGCTAACCCGCTTTGACAAGATTACCTAGTCTTCTTTGGTGGCTTAAACAATTAAATCCAATTGTCTAATGGAACCGCACATTGTCCGATTCCTTGTCCATCTTTTCCCATGCAATTGGTCCTAAATCCCCAATCGTCCTCATAAATACGGTTATTGTGTGGTAAAGATATGAAACGACGGTTGTCCCTAGTGGTCTTAGCTTCAGCTACGAAGTTTACTCCGCCGGTAGTCGTCAATTGTGCAGAACCTCCGAGATTGCACTCCGGACCTGAAAAGACTACTTATCGAAGCCTTAGACTTAAAAGTCTATGCCAGTACGGACACGGTAGAAATCCGAGGCGTAATTCCTTTAGAATTACCTACCACTGCACAAACATCGGGATGTTTGTGTTTCCATCGTAACATTTGCCTCTGTTAGTAGTCAACATTGAACAGACACAGGGATCACTGTTCCGCTGTAAGTATAGCTATATTGATGGAAAAGGGTATGAATTCGCACATGTCTGAGACATAGTTGGACGGGGAGACGGAGCAGAGTCGAACTCTATCTGAATACATGTTCAGCTTCATTTGAAAACACCAACGGGAATAATAGTATTAAACACTGTTCTGAAGCTAAGACCATCTTTGAATACCCCCAATTTAGAATTCTTAGACCGCTTTAATTCTCTTCTATACTTATCCGAAGTATTTTGTCACCTGCAAACTGCGGATTCTTACCCGGGTCTCGAGGCGTAAGTGCTTTCAGAACGTCCATTCCTTCCGTCAACTGCCCGAAGACACTGTGCCTGCCGTCAAGCTGGTACGCCGGAACGTAGGTGATGAAGAACTGGGAGCCGTTGGTATCGGGGCCAGCATTTGCCATAGAGAGCGCCCCGACTTCGTGTTTATGAGTGGTAAATTCATCCTCGAAGCGATAACCAGGTCCACCTCTACCCGTACCGGTGGGGTCCCCGCCCTGCGCCATAAAACCGGTGATTACCCGGTGGAAGGTGCTTCCGTCATAAAACCCTTCACGAGCTAGAAAGATAAAGTTATTGACCGTCCTCGGGACATCTTTAGCAAATAGCTCAATAAGCAGATTACCTTTTTCGGTTTCAATAGTAGCTGTGTATTGCTTACTGGTATCGATTGTCATAGGCGGCGGTGATGAGTATGTCTTCGGCTTTGATACTGGCACAGGCGCTGGCTTGGGCGCGGATATCGGTGCTGGCGTCGGCGTTGGAGTAAGTGCCAGGACTGGTGGAGTTTCGACAGCTTTGAAATGGGCCGTAGTACGCTTATTCGAGTTCATAATGATAGCAACCGTAGGCGAAGAACCTGAAGCAGCGCCGTCCCAATAATCAAAAATATAACCACCGGCAGGAGTAGCAGTCAGTGACACTTGGAAACCTGATTCATAATAGCCACCGGGAGGAGACACAGAACCTACTCCTGAAGGGCTGACACTTACGTTAAGTGTGTACATTTGAATGTCAGGAGGTTCGGGTGTGGTGGCGGGAGCCGCACAGGCACTCAAGAGCATGACTGCTATAATTACGGATATGAGTAAAGTTCGCTTCATAGTCACCCCAATTTATAGCATAGACTGACTGGCGTGTGCTGTCAATTGACTCTTTATGGTAATAAATCTGTTACCTCGCTCCCTTTGTTGATTCTTGATTAGCTTCCAGTTATATCCAGGAATTGAACTACACTGGCAGCTGAATAAGGGGAGAGATATGCTAACCGAGATTTAAGTTGTGCTTATCTTGCTCTCAAGGTAAAATCAAATGATATGCACGCTTTTTTAACTCTGTATGATTATGCCTGATTTTATGTATCAACTCCGTCAGAGTTCATTCTCTGGCTTCATAAGGGGACTCCGTGGCTCCTTATGGATAATGAGGGTTATCCTTCCCGTTTCTTTGCTTATCGCCTTGGTTCAATGGACGGGCTGGCTCTTTTACCTGGAATTTATATTGAAACCGCTCATGGCGTTGATTAATCTGCCGCCGGAAGCCTTTCTGCCCATTGTCGCCGGTATGTTCGCCGATGTTTACGGGTCTATTGCGGCTATGGTTACCCTTTCCTTTTCCATAGAACAAATGACCCTGATTGCTATTTTCTCCACTATTTCCCACTCTATAATCATTGAGGGAATTATCCAGAGTAAGTCCGGAATAAACTTCATTAAAATTATCTCGATAAGAATAGCGACTTCTGCCCTGACCGTGCTGCTCGTTTCACAATTCTTCCCGGGTACCGCCTATAGTATCGGTGGAGCGGAAATAGCTTCGGTTATACCATTGACTGATGTTTTACTCAGATGGATCTCCGATATGCTGACTCTGGCGGTTAAGGTATTTTTGATCGTTATTGCGGTTATGATTGGGCAGGAGATTTTGATATCCATGGGACTCATCAAGTACCTGCAAAAACTGTTCAAACCGGTTATGAAACTCATGGGACTATCCGATGGCGTTACCGTAGCCTGGCTGGTGGCTATATTTGCCGGTGTAACCGTAGGCGCTGCCGTTATCATTGACGAATGCCGAAAATATCTGGTTTCTGCGGAGGAGTTAGAAAATCTTCATGTCTCTATAGGCATCAATCATTCAATAGTAGAACACACCGCTATATTAGGAGCCCTGGGTATAAATATGATGTGGCTATCGGTTCCACGATTATTGACAGCCGTAATCGCTGTTCATGCTCTCCGTGGCTGGAGAAAGCTTAAACAAATATTCTACCCGAAGGCATAAAATTATTGTGAAGCGGTTATGGCCTGCCCCAAGTAACTGTGCCTGGTTCTTTTCATAGTCGCGGAAATCAAACGACAGGCTAATGAACAAAGTAAACAATCACCTCAAGAATCATATTCAAACAGAGAAATTACCAAGCTAGAAAGAAAGATTCGTAACTACGACAAACAATAGAGGTAACTAATCTCTTTATTAGGGCACAGTGAGGTCACTAAGGACTATGTGCTGGATGAAATCAATAGACTGAAAAATGAATGCCGGACCGATGAAGCAGAATTACAGAGGATTAAAGAGACCAAAGATAGGTTATCACACATTGCTGACGCCGAAATTAAATTAAATGAGTTCTGCCATAGAGTGCGACAAAACCTGGATAATGTAACTATTCAGGATAAGAGGCTTGCTCTTGAAGCACTGGATGTCCTGGTAACAGTTTCCACTCAGAGTATTGACATCTGGGATGTTTACGGGTATAGTTTGTTCACTCAAACTAATATCGGTTGCTGGGGCAAGCGGCGGAGCTAGAGCAAGTGACAGAGAGCGAGGTCAGTAATTAAAATATACCCGGGCTCCAAGTGATTTATACTTATGTATAAAAAATTCGATTTACATATTAAAAAATATCGGTTTTAGAAAGGGGATTGATAGTTTCCAATAGCAAAATTTACGGACAGCCTAGTTCCAATATTTTAGAGGGAGGGTAAAAAGAATGAAAAGGATATTGTCGGTAATTTTAATCTTTACGGTAGTTAGTACATTTATGTTTGGCTGTGCGAAACCAGCACCTGCTCCGACACCAGCGCCAGCCCCGGCTCCGACACCAGCGCCAGCTCCGGCACCATCGCCGCAGGTGTCAACCAGCGGACCGTCAACATTCAAACTGAAGTTTACGACTAATTTCGGTGAAAAGCATGATCTCAGCGTAGCTTCGAAGCTGTTCATGGATGAGGTAACAAAAAGAACTGATGGGCAAGTTACTTTCCGGTCTTACTTTGGCGGTGCTTTAGGCGGTGCTAAAGAAGTACTTCACTATGCAAAAGACGGCATTGTCGACTTTTGCAGCTTTCTACCAGCATACTATCCCGGCGAATTCAATTTAGCACAAGTTACGGGTGTGCCATATACCGGCTACGAAACAGACGCACGGCAGAAGACAATAATACAATTACTTGAAGAAATACCCGAGCTAGAAGAAGAGTTCAGCGCTGTTAATGTAAAGGTTCTCTTTCCGGCGACAGCTAATGCTAATGCACTAGTCGCTAAGGAGCGTATTGATACTGTCGACGATCTTAAGGGATTGAAAATACGCGGCGCTGGGTATGAGCTGGTAGCCATGGAATATTGGGGGGCGACACCTGTAGCTATATCCTTCGGTGAGATTTCCGACTCGCTGTCTAGAGGTGTAATTGACGCTGCCCTTGGTATGCCCCCACAAACGTTTGTAACCATTGGAGCACATGAAACATGCGAGTACTTCGTTGATCCTGGCTATGGTTCTACCGGATGTCTATATAGCGTCATGAACCTGGATAGCTATAATGATTTGCCACCTGATATTCGTAAAGTCTTTGATGAGGTTGGTGAGATGGTGGCCGGGAAATACATGGACATCCGCATGGCCGGCATTAGGAAAGCAATACCAAAAATCCTTGCCGCTGGCGGTGAAATCTATGCTCTGTCAGACGAAACTCAGACACAGCTAGAGGCTCTGGCTAAAGAAGCTACATTTGAGCGATGGGTGAGTGATAGGGTTGAGGATGGAGCTAGCGAAGATCTCGCACGAAAGACATTAGCCAGATTCATGGAGCTCGTTGAGGAGTACCGTCCTGAGTCTACCTTTAAAGAAATGGTCGAGATGTACGAGACCGAGTTTAAATAATAAGTAAAGTAGGCGCTCTTTACTTCAAGTTATGTGAGACGATAAATCAGTCAATTGAATAGGTAAAAGTAACAGTGCGATGTCGCGTCTCGCTGGAAGGTATGCGCAGGTGCTTCTGGGAAGAAAATAAAGGTCTCACGTTCGTCTTGCAGGCTAACAAAAGGCAGTAGTTTTGGTTAATAGAGTTGTCGCATTCGTAAGCCAGATGCTAGGTGCAGCAGCGATTCTATGTGTTTTCATAATGATCATCAGCACTGTGGCTGATGTCAGCGGCCGTTATCTCTTCAATAGTCCCATTCTTGGTACAGTGGAACTCAACCGGACACTGTTAGTATTCACTGTGTTTTTCACCCTCGGACTCGCACAGCTTAGAAGACGACACATCAGAGTTGATGCAGTGCTCGGTAAGTTGCCTGTCAAAGCAAGAGTACTAGCTGATAGTTTTGCACTACTGTTAGCTCTCGTGTTCGTGGGCATGGTAACCTACGGTAGCGCTGTAGTGGCATATGATGCGACGATAATGGGTGAGTATGAGACGGGAATAATTAATTTTCCTATGTGGCCTGGACGTGTAGCCATAGCTATAGGCATGCTAATTCTCTGCATCCAGTACATGGTGGACGTCATAGCGGCTTTTCGACCTTCTTTCAGGAAATCTTGATCGATATGACTATGGAATCCTTGATCATAGGAATTAGTGCTATAGCACTCTTGTTGGTCTTAATCTCCCTCGGCGTGCATATTGCTGTGGCATTGGGAATACTGGGCCTGTTAGGTATTGTATATTTAAATAACTTAGAGGCAGCCCTGTCACTGATTGCCCGTTCCTTCTACAAGACTACGAGTACCTATGGTTTCTCTGTGTTGCCACTCTTCATCATAATGGGCCATTTTGCAGCCGCTTCTGGTATCATGGAAGGAGCTTACCGATTTGCCACGAGATGGCTTTCGAATTTACGTGGCGGACTCTATCTGGTCACGACAAGTGCATGTGCTCTATTCGCTGCTTGCACGGGTTCCAGTTCTGCAACGGCGGTAGCTATTGGCAAATCAGTATTACCAGAAATGCAAAGGCATGGATACAATCGGAGCCTCTCACTAGGCTGTATAGCCGTCTGCGGAACATTGGGAGTATTAATCCCACCGAGCGTACCTCTCGTAATGTACGGCATAGCCACTGAAGAATCAATTGGCCGACTTCTATTGGCAGGCGTAGTGCCAGGGGTAGTTACCACACTTGTATACCTTATAGGTATATCGTTTATGGTTCGTATCAAACGTCATCTGGCTCCGCCAACTGTGGCCTTTACTTGGAAGCAGCGGGTAAAATCCGTTCCTGACGTTTGGGGAGTTGCCCTTCTTTTTGGTATTGTGATAGGTGGAATCTATAGTGGTGTTTTCACACCAACGGAGGCCGGATCTTGGGGAGCATTTGCGGCCGTCGTATTGCTCGCAATTCGAACCAGAAAACGATTCTTTAGAGAAGCAAAGATCGCTGGTTGGGAGACGGTGGGTACAACTGCAATGATTTTCTTTCTTATCATGACTGCGATAGTCTTTACCAACTTTCTTACCTTAAGTGGTTTTGTTGGGGCCATAGTCGATTTCATAGTTGGAGGGCGTTTCAGTCCGTTACTTGTTCTCACGCTATTTATTGGTATAAGCATCATACTGGGGATGTTCATGAGCGCTGCAGCAGCACTCCTTCTGATATCCCCAATCGCGCATGCTACGCTTACTCCCCTGGGTTTCGACGGCATCTGGTTAGGTATAATAATGGTAAAGATGTTTGAGATAGCAGTAGTCACACCTCCAGTGGCAACAAACCTTTATGTAACGCAGTCGTTGTGTCCTGAAGCATCCATAGGAGAGGTTATCCGTGGAACCGTCCCGTTTCTCGTCATGGAGTTAGTCACTATCGTAATACTGGTAGTCTTTCCCCAAATAAGTCTTTGGTTACCGACGATGGCATATGGTTAGCGTTGCAGGTTCAGTTAATCCAAATTCACAAGGCCTAAAGGCTGTAGATACTCATTTAAACATAAGACGTGCAGCAGAGTTACCGAGAGAAAGGGGGGTGATAAGATGACGTCACTTTTTGAGGATTTGAGGAAATCCATTCTGGAATATAATAGCGAAATGGCAATCTCCTCGGCTAAGAGGATGGTGGAAGAGGGGCTGGATCCTTTTGAAGCAATCGATTTCATGACAAAAGTTATCCGAGAAGTGGGAGACGCGTTTGGCAGAGGAGTACTCTGGCTTCCGGACCTAGTTGGTGCAAGCCGAGCTATGTCAAGTGCTATGCCAATAATAGAAGAGGAAATCAAAAAGAGAGGAGTGAAAAGAGCGAGTTTTGGTACTGTTGTTGTTGGGACGGTGCTTGGGGATATTCATAATATAGGCAAAGACATGGTAGCTTCGTTGCTCACTGCGGACGGTTTCATCGTCAAGGACTTAGGGGTAAACGTCGCACCTGAGAGGTTCGTAGTAGCGGTCAAGGAATATAACGCAGATTTGTTGGGGATGTCCGCGCTGTTGACCATGACAGCACCAGAGCAGAAGAGGGTTATTGAGCTATTGCGGAGAGAGAAGCTAAGAGACCGTGTAAAGGTGATGGTTGGTGGCGGACCTATCACCCAGGAATTCGCCGATAACATTGGGGCTGACGGCTATGCTCCAACGGCTCCAGGCGCAGTCAAATTGGCGAGACACTTGGTAGATAAATAAGAAGGAGTCGAAGTATGCTAGAAGGGTTTGTGCGTAGATTCTCCCCCTTGGAGATTCTGACTGAAGCAGAGGTTGATGCCATCTGGCATGGCATCTTGGATGTTCTCGAAAACGTGGGATTGAAATTCTATGAGGAAATTCCAAGGGCCACGGAGATATTTGCTAAGAGTGGCTGCTCGGTGGACTATGAAAGCCAGTTGGTGAAATTCCCACGAGACCTGGTCACCGATTGCCTGAGTAGATGCCCCACTAGCTTTACTTTGAGAGCCAGGGAGCCTGACAATGACATCGTTGTTCGTGGAGATAGGTTGTATGTCCAGCCAGGGCCCGGAAACCAGTATCTGGATCTGGATAGCTACGAGCCTCGGAATCCAACGAGGAAAGAATTCTATGAGGCTGTAACAGTATATGATGCCTTACCCAATCTGCATTTTCTTCACCCAAATTCACCCAACACCTCATTTGAAGATATCACGCCTGCTATGGCACCACTTGAGAGTCTTGTAGCGAGACTTAGAAACTCAACAAAAGCAAATATGAGTGGCTCAGCCGGCGGAGACCATGAATTCCGCATAGGTATAGCAAAGGCGGCCGGAACCAATCTTCTTTGGGCTGGCGGAGCTTCATCACCTTTAGGATGGAGCGGTGATAGAATCAATGGCTTTATGGCTGCGATAGAAGCTGGATTCCCGCTGAGCATTGCCAGTGGTGCTTCCTGGGGAGCTTCATCACCCAGTACGATAGCTGGTTCAGTGGTATCAAATAGTGCTGAGGTTATGGGTCCACTCATACTAGCACAACTCATGCATCCAGAATACCCAGTAAGCGTGAGGCTTTTCTCGTTTCCATTGAACATGAGAAACGGCTCTCTCTTCTTCGGTAACATCGCGACAGCGCTCGGTAATGCAGCTTTTTTTCAGGTATGGCGTAGGTATAATATTCCTACGACCAGCGTCGAACCTGCGATCTCAAATTCCAAATGTATGGACTTTCAAAGCGGCTACGAGAAAGGGATACTAGCCTTAGTTGCAGCCATATCCGGTGCACATACGCTATGGCTCCATGGTACTGTGTACGGCCAGCTTACGGCCCATCCGGTTCAAGCTATAATGGATGATGATATATCAGGAATGCTCGGTCGCTTCTTGGAAGGTGTGAACGTAAACGAGGAAACACTAGCAATAGAGCTAATTAAACAAGTAGGCTCCGGCCCTGACTTCTATCTGGATAAGGAGCACACGAGAAAGTGGTGGCGTAACGAGCAGTTTATACCAATCGTGGCTGAGATGTCAACATTACCGGAATGGCTCGCCAGAGGAAAGAAGGCTAGCATTGATCTAGCCAAAGAGAAAATGGCGGAGATAATAGCCACGCATAAGGTGTCCGTACCGCTCACGGATAGTCAAGAAGAAGAAATAACGAGAATTTTAGCAGAGGCTGAGAAGTTTCATAGGGATAGAGGGAAGCTGTAAATCAGGGGTAATTTAGCTAGACTCACAGACGCCAAGATTAAACTAGACCAGTTGTATGACCGGGTACTGGAGAACCTTCGGGATTGCACTCCGAACCTGAAAAGACTACTTATCGAAGCCTTAGACTTAAAAGTCTATGCCAGTACGGACACGGTAGAAATCCGAGGCGTAATTCCTTTAGAATTACCTACCACTGCACAAACATCGGCATGATGACATGGATATAGTTATCCGCGCCTACCGGGCGGATAACTCCGGGACTTGAGGGGGTAGTCGTCTCCAGGGCTACTTGTGACTCGCGAAATACACCGAGCACATCAATGAGATATTTACCATTGAAGGCGATTTTGGATTCTTCCCCATCAATGACGGCATCAATCTCACCGACGTCCTCACCTATCTCCTCAGAACGAGCTGAGATTGTGATCTTGCCCGGGGTTAGCTCCCCACCCTGGGCAATGACCAGTCGAACAATACCACTGCCGTCCCGAGCAAAGATAGAAGCGGTCTTGGCCGCCATCAAGAATCCGCCAACGTCAACCACCGCCCGCGTATTGTAGTTCTCGGGAATTAGCTGGGAATACTGCGGAAAGGTACCCTGCACCAATTGGGATACCAGTTCCACATTCTTCAGTCGAAATAGAGCCTGACCTTTGGTTGGGTTTACCCTTATTTCAATAGCCTCTTCCTGATCAACAGCCATTCGGTTAAGTTCAGATAAAGTCCGTGCCGGAATAATGACCTCGGTCTTCTCACTAACCGGAGTAGCCAGAGGCATCTTATACACCGCCAACCTGAAGCCGTCCGCCGCCGCCAGCGTCAGCGAATCACCGTCAAACTGGGCATCAACTCCCGTGAGTACGGGACGGGACTCCTCGGTAGCCGCCGCAAAGGCAACTTGGCTGATTCCTTGACGAAACGCCTCGGGCTCAACCTTGGTGACAATACCACTCTCGACGGTGGGAATGGGTGGAAAATCCTTGGTATCCATCCCGCTGATGCGCGCTTCAAACCGGGCACAACGCAGCTCCAGAGTTTTTGTCCGAGGAAAAAGACTTATATCAATCTTGTCGCTGGGTAAAGAACTGACAAACTCGGTAAGTAGGCGGGCAGGCACAGTTATTGCCCCTTCTTCCTCCACCTTGGCACCAATCCAACAACTAATCGCCATTTCCAGATTGGTGGCGACCAGCTTTAGTCGGGACCCCTCGGTAGCCAGAAGGACATTATTAGTTATCGGCAGGGTTGTCCTGGTCGCCACAGCCCGACCCACCAGGCTCAACCCCCGGTTAAAATTCTCCTGAAGACATGACAGTTTCATGATACACCCCCAAAATCAAAAATTAGTAGCAGGATAGATAGTATATACTAATAATCAATTTTACTCAAGTCTAATGACGCCACTCTTGCCACCACTTTTACCAATCAAACGTATATTCTCTATTTTCATGCCCCGGTCCACGGCTTTGCACATATCATAGATGGTCAGAGCCGCCACCGCAGTGGCGGTAAGCGCCTCCATTTCCAACCCCGTCTTGCCGGTGCTTTTTACCGTTACCGTAATCTCAATGGCGCTATTCCCCTCATCCAGGCTGAACTCAACTTTAATATCTCCGATAAGAACCGGGTGGCAGAGCGGTATAATATCAGGCGTCCGCTTGGCAGCCATAATGCCCGCCAACTGCGCTACCGATAGGACATCCCCTTTAGCTACCTGACCCTGCTTAATCAGGTTAAAAGTAGCCCCTTGCATCCTGACAACGCCTTTGGCGACTGCTTCACGCTGGGTATCCGGATTATGACTGACATCTACCATGCGGGGTCGACCCTGGTCGTCAATATGAGTCAGCTCTCCCATGATTAGCCTCCTACCTGACAGAAGGGTCGGTCTTTGGGTATTTTACCATCCGCCATATGGTGACGCAGTGGTTTCTGGAAAGCCGCGGCCTCAATAAGTTGCTCGAGTTCGGCGGAAGATACGCCGTTACGCAGAGACTGCTTCAGGTCTATCTCTTCTTCAGATAGAAGACAAAGGCGGAACTTACCGTCTGCCGTGAGACGCAGACGATTACATTGAAAACAAAAATGCTCACTAACCGGAGTAATAAAGCCAATAGTGCCCTTTGCCTGAGAAAAACGAAAATACCGGGCCGGACCGTTGCCAACATCGGGTAAACAGGGCTCAAGTTTTCCCAGTTGCTCAAGACGCTTTCTCATTTCAGTTACCGGAACGAACGGTGAAGCCGCCGCATCCTGAGCAGTTACGGGCATAAACTCAATAAAGCGTACGTGCCACCCCTCATTAATAGATTTACTGGCGAAATCGAGTAGTTCATCATCATTCACCCCGGATATCACCACCATATTAATCTTGACCGGATTAAGCCCGACCGCTCTAGCCACCTCAATACCTTCCAGAACATCGTCAAGATTAATATTGCAACGGGTAATAAGCTCAAATTTATCCTGTTTGAGTGTATCCAGACTCACATTAACCCGCCGTAAGCCAGCCGATTTTAGCTCTGCCGCGTATTCTGTCAGTAATAACCCGTTGGTGCTCAAGGAAATATCATCTACAGTCTTAATCCGGGATATCATCCGTATCAGTTCCGACAATCTCAATCTTACCAGCGGTTCACCACCGGTAATCCGCACTTTACTGATTCCCAGCTCGGCGGCGGCTTTAACTATAGTATAGATTTCCTCATAGGTGAGAATATCCTGATGGGATAACAGGCAAAAACCCTCAGGCGGCACACAGTAGACACACCGCAGATTACAGCGGTCGGTCACTGATATACGCAGGTAATTTATGGGACGTTGAAAAGAATCGGAAAGTCCGGTCAAAATATTAATCTCTCCAGTATTTGATGCGCCTTCCGGACGGCTTGCCCCCGGTGACTGACCTGATTTTTCGCCTCCATCGGTAACTCAGCCATGGTTTTACCCAGCTCCGAAAGATAAAAGACCGGGTCGTAACCGAAACCATATTCTCCCTTTGGCGTCAGAGTAATAAATCCCTCCCGCTCACCGGCGCAGACTTCTATCCCCCCATCGGGCACCGCAATGGCAATAACACACCTGAAGCGAGCCGTCCGTTGCTCCCATGGTACTCCCTCAAGCCGCGACAGTAAATAGTTAACCCTGTCTTCGTCTGAAGCACCTTCACCGGCATAACGGGCGGATAACGGACCGGGCTCACCACCCAGGGCGTCCACTTCCAGTCCAGAGTCGTCAGCCAGCGCCACCAAACGGCTCTGGACACCAAAAACAGTTGCCTTTAACCTCGCATTTTCTTCCAGACTGACATCACCCTCATTAACCGTAATGCTGATGCCCAGCTCAGCCGGTGTCACCAGCACTAGGGGAAGGTCGGTGAGCAGAGACTTATACTCGGTTACCTTGGCTTGATTGTTTGTTGCCAGGAGTAGTTTGCTGCCCATGTAACATGAAGTAAGCGACTACCTTCGGGGGTTATTTACCAATCTCCTCGATATCCATGGCGGCCAAGGTCATTGTCTGGATAGTGCCCCTTGAACCCAACTCCAGAGCTACTTTGGCCACTGTTTTGTTGTCCGGAGCTTCCAGTATGTTGACAAAGTCATAAGGGCCAAGCACGGCATACTGAGCGACTATCTTCACCCCCATTGCCTCAACTTCCTTGTTGACCTCCTTGATTCTCTGCGGATTTTGCTTTACCGTCTTCCTCCCCTCGTCGGTCAGCGTGGTCAGCATTACATAGGTTGCCATTTCTACATCTCCTGCTTTTTCATTGCTGAATTCCACACGGTCCAGCCTACCGTAATGGTAGCCCTTCTCGTCTAGTCAGTCAAATCAGTAAACCGTCCCCGTAATTTATCCATTACCTGAGGCAAGGTGGTATATTCCATCTCCTCCAGAGGCAGACGGTGCGGCTCGAAAGGACCATGACGGCGCATCATGTCTGCCATTTCATTTGCCTTATGTCGAGCCAGGTTAAATGACTTGTCGGCAAACATATCCCGAGGTCCCACTAGCATACCGCCGGATACCTGAAAGCCAACGGCGACCACCCGCGGCGGTCCGTCAAAACGCGCCGGAATGCTATCGGCAATTGATACCGGCATCAGCGGCCCCATGTGGGAACCCCGCATCCATCCTTCCACCAGAATGGGGGAGGCAAAAGGCTCCAGTATTTCACCCACCGCCGGAAAGTCGCCCTGAGCACGGACAATACAAACCGGATCGTCCTTACCAACATAGCGCCCGGCAATCAGCGCCAACTTCTGAGTGGAAGATACGGCGGCTATGTGCTTGGTCTCGCGATGATAAACCGCCCTTACCATGAACTTTGAGGAGGCACCTATAAAGACCAGCATATCATAGATGTCTTCCGGCGCATGAAAGTCTATCTTCTTGTGTTCCTTAACATCATGCACCTCAAAAGTATAACCAGTATGCATATTGGGCGCAATTACCAGCCCAATGGTATTGAACGGGTCGGCAAACATCTTATAAAGGGGCATATTCCAGGCTCCTGCCGAAGTCTTGTCCGCCATAAAGATAATAACCGGTTCCGAGGTTCGCTCCTCAATCTCCATCTCAGCTACGCCCGGCCCCATCCCCTTGACATTCCCGGAAAAAGCATCCGACAGTAAGTCCTGACCAGCACCATAAAGCTTCAGGGATTTAGCCACTTTAGTGCCCTCAAGGAAGGTGTCCCAGGCCAGCTTATGAATTTTTGCGTTTTCCTCCCCCTGCTGATGGGTCATAATTAGTTGCAGATCATCGCCACATTTAGTGATATGATAGTCAATCAGCAAGCCTTCGTCCTTAGCCTCAGCCAGACATTCATCAGCCTTGGTCAGAACATCAGGATGAGATTCAGAATGCCCAACGAAACCGCCAATATCGGCTTTAATCACGCTCAATGTAATTTTCATTAGTGCCTCCTTCCAATTACTTTATTAATACTCGATTCCTTTACGCGCCCGTATACCCTTGTCATAGGGGTGCTTAATCTTAACCATCTCGGTAACCAGGTCGGCTAACTCAACCAGCCTGTCGTCCGCATAGCGACCGGTCAGGATAAGTTCCACTCCGGGTGGTTTATCTTTAGCCAGTTTTACCACTTCCTCTGGTTCAATAAGTTTCCAGGCGGCAGCTACATTTACTTCGTCCAAAACCACCACGTCATAATTACCGCTCAACATCGCCTGGCGGGCGGTGGTTAAAGCCTGCTTTGCCTGCTCTATTTCCTCCGGCTTAAGGTTCTCCCGGTCAATAAAACGCCTGAAGCCAAAGCTGGCGACACTGACATTAGGCAACTGTGTCAGAGAATGGAATTCACCGTACGGGTAATCGCCCTTCAGGAAAAAAATAACATAGACCCTAAGACCATGACCGACTGCCCGGAGCACGGTACCCAGGGCGGCTGAGGTCTTCCCTTTACCCGGGCCAGTGAAAACTTGCACCAAACCCCGTTGTAAAGGCCTTGTTAATGGTGATTTACTTAATGATGTCTTGTTGGTCAATATCACACCTGACAGACGAACCGCTGATACAGCCAATGACAGTGATGGAGATAAAATCAGTGTAACAACCTGACGGCACGATGTCAAGAAATTGTACTCATCAATATGATTTCTGGCCTATTATTCCCCTGTCTTGTCATTGCCTGCTTCTCTTCTCCGAGATTGCTTCGGCACTGCGTACCTCGCAATGATACCAAAAAACGGCGGTGGTGTGACCTGAACCCAAATCGAACATATACCGCACTTTTAAGCGTCGCCAATCTATCCGAACAGGATACAGAGTTTACCAGTACGAAGACACTGGGTGGAGATATGGATAAAGAATTTCGCTAAGGGATTCATTAATGTGAAAGATATACCTTTCATACCAAAGAAAGTTGAATTGTTTAAATCAGATTCTGATAAATTAGATTGAGGGAAACTACCCACTAGTATGAATGACTCTGCTAATTCCCACAATGCAAACATGGTAACAGACGGAACCGGTTTTCTGAAATTTGGCGTAATTTACTCGTCGAAAACCTGAACCTTTACCGGTTTCCCCCTACCGCGCTCCGGACAGGCACTGATGTCAACCAGACAGTTCATCACCGCAATCAGGTCAACGTAAGCCGGACAATCGGGGAAGCGCTTCTCCGGCGACTCCGTTTCCTGAAAATGCCATATCATCCTGCCGTCAGGGGCGATATCCATGCTTTGAAATAAATTAAAGGGGCTGGGAATATCTTCCGGGGCAACATTGTAGCCCTTGTCTTCCAGGCCAGCCTGCAGGTTTTCCCAGCAACCGTGGTCAGGAAGGTCTTCCCGCTTGGTCGGCTTTATCCACTCCCAGTTCTTTACAATAATGGGGTCGCCTGCCTGGTACGATTCCCAGTAGGTGTCAAAACCCTGCTTGCTGCACATACCGAATTGCAGATCATGGGTACCGGCATAGGTATCCTCACCAATCGTCATCATGTGTCGAGCCAGCTTTGTGTACAGCTTATCACCGGTGCTCAGATAAATCTTGCCATTATGGCACTTGGACCTCGCCTGGTCAAATCTCTCCCGCATGTTGTCCAGATTGAAGGGCACGCAGTCGACTATGGACTCAGCCGTGATACGGATACGCTGCCCCTTCTTAACCACAAACGCCTTCCCGGAATTAAAAGGCATAAGCACTTCTTCTATGATTTTCATCCGTTTTCTCCTTTATCCAAATATTAGTTACGGGTAAAGCTCTGCCGAAGACTAATTTCCCAGCTGGTCAGCTTCTTATCGCCAGATATTTACCAATCCCGGGTAATAATCAAAACCACAAAGCGCATACTACCATAAATTCGCCTTATCGGACAAACCAAATTTCATTATCTGAGTCAACGCAGCCAGGCTTGGCGGGTCTGCCGATTTTAAGCGACCAGACTAGAAACGCGGTAAAGGGCAGTGTCCTTCGTAATTCCAGTATCCACCCCCTCATATATATGCTGCTCCTGTTCATATAGATTGGTGGCGCTGTAAAGCGTGATGTGTGTTCGGCTTCAAGTTCGGGTCAGGCCCTGACAGTCCTTAATATCATTGCGAGCGAAACCCTAAACGTCTTTGGTGTCTTTGTGAGACGCCCTTTCCGGGAAGGGCTCGTAATGACACGACAGGGAAACAATATGGCGTCAAGGTATTGAACGAGTACACTTGCTTGACTGTTGAGCGTGGGGAGTGATATGCTGACGAACGGTAATCTCCCAAGCAAAGACTTCCATCACCCGGAGAAGGTATCGCAATGAGTGAACTGGATTTCCCAATCCCGGAGTACCGGGACAGAATCAGACGGATTCAGCAAAAAATGACCGATAAAAGACTGGACGCACTCATAGTACTGGGTCCGGAAAATATCCACTATCTATCTGGCTTCGACTGTGCCTGGACGGCACCTCTGGGGGAATTTAGCGGGGTGATTATTCCCGCTGAGGGCGAACCGAGACTAATTGTTCGCTCCCTAGAAAGCAAGACGATAAAGAAGCACTGGTTGAAACTGTCGCGCACCTATGACGATTGGAAAGGTCCGTGGCCGACGGTTAAGGATATCTTAATAGAAATCAAGGCGACGAAGGGGCGGATAGGCATTGAAGAAAACGTCGCTACGGTCAGGAAACTGAAGAGACTAAAGGAGACATTACCGGGAGCAGAAATTGTCAACGCTTCAGGACTTACGGAAAGCCTGATGGCATACCCATCCAAACTTGAAATAGAATTTACCCGTAAATCCGGGGAAATAGTGCAGGCCGGTCTCGATAAAGCCCTTGAGACGATTAAAGAAGGCACCACCTACCACGAAGTGATTACCCAAACCACCGAAGCCATGTATGCCGCCGGGATGACGGAACAACTGCTGTTTGGTAAATATATCCTCGCCTGCGTCTGGGGCGGACCGGACGGGGGTGAACTGCACGAAACCAATGTTACCCGGAAGATTCAATCGGGCGATATAGTCACCACCGAACTGTGGGGGACATACCGGCACTATGTCGCCGGAGCGATGGGCACGGTCTACGTCGGTAAGAATCCGCCGTCTAAGGTCACGGATACGTATCAAGTCTTGGCAGAAATGTATCTAAAAATCAGGGAGACGATGAAATCCGGAGTCGCCGTTGGTGAAGTCTGGCAAGCCGCCAACGAGGTATATTGCGCCGCTTACGACGTTGACTATTTTCGGATGCTGGGACTGCAACAGGGCGTCGGCTTTGTAGGGCGACTCGACCGGGGAGGCGATGTTCTCAGCCCGGGTATGGCCTACCTGGTTCAGCCGGAAGTAACCGACCCTCTCTTCCTCTGCGTATGCGCTACGCTCATGGTCACCGAGGAGGGGTGCGAGGAGATTACCCGACCGCTACTTGAATTATTGACCTTATAATTTGATATTACGGACAATCGCTCCAGCCTACATCGTAATTCGCGTGCCCGTTTTACCCTGCAATGCCTTCACCGCCGTCTCGGAGAGGGTAATTATAACCTCTCGTTCGCGGGAAGGAGAGCGTCCATCTGTCTCTTCCAGGAATCGAATGGCGGCTCTGATTTTGGGTTCCATGCTACCCTTGCCAAATTGACCAGCGGCCAGCAATTTCTTAGCCTCAGCCACGCTAAGATGACTCAATGCTTTCTGGGAAGGTTGCTCGAAGTCAACGCAGGCATGTTCTACCGCAGTAAGTATAAAAAGAACATCGGCGTCTAACTCAATAGCCAGCCGGCTTGAGGCGTAATCTTTGTCGATTACGGCTTCAACGCCGCACAGGTTACCATTAGCTTCTCTCACCACTGGAATCCCGCCCCCACCAACCGCAATCACGATTTCCTCGGCATTCAGCATACTTTTGATGATTCTCGCCTGCTGAATGTTCACCGGCATTGGTGAGGGAACCACTCGCCGATAGCCGCGACCACTATCCTCAATCATCACCCATCCCTTCTCCCGCTTCAGCGCCTGCATCTGTTCAAAGCTATAAAAGGGGCCGATTGGTTTACTTGGATTCTTAAAAGCCGGGTCATCATTATCAACTATTACCTGAGTTACAACCGTAGTTATATTGTGTATTACGCCAGCTTCTCTGAGGCGATTAGCCAGTGTGTTCTGGATCATGAATCCCATAAGCCCCTCTGTGGCGGCGCCGCAAATATCCAGCGGCAATACCGGCACCGTAGCTTTAGCGGCTTCGCAAGCCAGAAGAAGATTCCCTACCTGAGGGCCATTACCATGAGTAATCACAACACGATTTTCACCCGTTAGCAGATTTAACAACTGCTCACTGGTGCGCCGTATATTGAAGTACTGCTCTTCGGCGGTTCCTTTCTCATTGGCTTTAAGAATCGAGTTACCGCCCAAGGCGATAAGAATAATTTTAGGTATATTCGCCAGCATTAAAGAGTCCTCCTGTAAAAATTATTTAGGGAGTATAATGGTTAACAGCACACACTGTTAACCATTATACTCCCCATCTTACCTGAAAATCATAAAAACCGCTTATCAAGAGAAACCGACTTACCGCAACACTTATTAGTCCGGAAAGCCGTATACTATCTTAGTATATATTACCACGAGGTTTTCCGGTTTAGATACTCTTTAACACGTTCTCGTCAGCCACCAGAGTTGACAACAGACTCGCCTTCCTGACGTGAAGCAAGTTCTCAGCCTGGTCGTAGACTACCGAGTTAGCGCCATCGGCAACACTATCGTCAACCTCGTTCCCTCGGTCAAAAGGCATACAGTGAATGAAACGGGCGTTATTGGTTTCTTTCAACCACGCCTCAGTCAATCTCCAGTCCTTATGCTGTGCTGCCAGGCGTATCTCTTCTTCCTTAGGATGGATGTAGTTATCATTGGTTACCCAGTGTCGCGGGTAGACCACATCGGCTCCCTCCAGAGCACTCTTGAGATCATGCGAATAGGTTAGTTTCCCACCACCTTTTAGACATTCCGCCTCCACCTGAGACATTAGCTGTGGATGTAAGTCATAGCCCCCCGGATAGACACACGTAACATCCATACCATAAGTGCCACCTATCAGCATGGTGCTGATAGGTGAAACCTGCACCCGCATCAGTGGTGAATAGGTCCACATGATGACCAATTTCTTACGCTTAACATCTCCCAGGCTCTCCTGCATGACCATCAGGTCGGCAATTGCCTGAGTTGGGTGATGCATATCGGAAGCAAGACTTAGCACCGGTATATGAGCCAGTTCCGCAAATTTGCGTGTAATCGCCTCCCCCCCACCAAGCCGGGGTACGCCATTTTCATCAGGGATGGTGGTAAGATGACGAATACCCAGGACGTCAACGTACCTCTCGGTAACCAGCGCCGTATCCCTGATGGATTCACCGGTGCCCGACTTCTCCTCAAGACTCAGGCGTAGGTCACCGGGAGCGGGGCACTGCACAAAACCACCTAGCTGGTGCATGGCGGCGGTAAATGAAATCCTAGTTCGAGTGGAGGGGTAGAAGAAAAGGAGTAAAAGAGTCAACCCTTTCAGAATGTCGAGGGAACGCGCCGCGACGCCTTTCTTCTTAAGCCTGATAGACAAATCCAGTATCTGGTCTAGCTCATCTTTAGTCAAATCATTGGTCGCCAGAATATCCTTACCAAAAAGTGTATTTGTCATTGCTCTCCTTCAAATATTTTAACTGATTAATCGCTTCGTGACTATTTCCGATTTTTAGTATATCATAGTTCTAAAGGTTTTTAAATTAATCTATTCCGCCGAGCGAGACGGTAAGCAGGCTGTTCCGGTGTTACCTGATAGTTCTTGGCGCCGTCCTTAATCAGGCAAAATTACCTGTTTTCACCAATTTTACGGGAGGTGTTGATGAAAAAGATTGACCCGGTAGATTTAGAGTACCGACATTCCTTCAGCCTTTTATCCAGTATCGTGATGCCACGACCCATATTACTTGTCGCCACCGTTAACCAGGAGGGTGGTTTTAACGTTGCCCCCTACGCCTTACTAACCGGTTTGTGTGTAAAACCGTTTTTGGTCGGTTTTACCGTCGTCCGGAAAAGGAACGGAGAAAAGAAGGACACCCAGAAAAATATCGAGTCGTCTGGAGACTTTGTATTGAACGTGGTTACGGAATCCCTGGCTGACCGCCAGAACTTAGCCTCCCAGGATTATCCCTACGGCGTGGATGAATTCAAAGAAGCCGGAATGACGCCGGTCCAAGCCGATATCGTCAGATCACCGCTAGTCGCTGAATCACCGGTCAATATGGAGTGCCGGCTGGAGAGAATCCTGGACTTTGGTGAATCCCGGATTTCCAGTTTCATCATCGGCGAAGTGATTCGAGTTCATATCGAGGACGAAGTTTACAGTGATAATGATATCGACCCCGCCAAATTAAAGGCTCTCGGCCGACTCAGCGGCGCCTTTTATTGCCGCACCACGGACATTTTTGAAATGGAGGGGCCGCACCGGGAATACTAAGCGTCACCCTCATCCGGATTGTAATTTGCGGCTGCGCTAAACCACCCCACCATGTCCTAAAGCATGGTAATATCGAGCCGATATCCAGGCACAACAAGGGGCATACAACGCCATCCGAGTTTGACCGTGACGCCGCTTTTATTATAGAATTTCAGAGAACTTAACTCGTTCTGAGACTCGTTAATTTTGTAATTAGAACCAATGAATTACCGCCGTTAAGACTACATACCGCAGCAAGGATTAATCTCAGGAGGCAACAATGAACTCCAACGTGAAGAAGGGCGACTGGGTACAAATCAGGCAGACAATACTGGAACCGGGGCAAAGGGCGCCTCAGATTCCGCCGGATACCAGCCATTTACCACTAATCCGGCTGGTCAAGGGTTTTCTGGCGAAAGATGCCAGCCTGGGGGATAAAGTCACCATCACTACCGTGATTGGCCGGACGATGAGCGGCGAACTGGTTGCCGTTAATCCCAGATATGACCATAGCTTCGGACCACCACCGCCCGGATTTACCGACATCGGTGGCAGCCTGAGGAGGGCACTGAGCAATGACAACTGATTTAAGCTATACCGCCGTGATGAACCGAAGTGCCCGGATTATGAAAAAAGCCGTGGGGATGGACTACAATGACTTCGCACTAACTCCTCTTACCTTTGATTATGAGCGGATGATGGCATACGTTGGCTACAGTGTTGATGGTATGCAGCGCATCCAGCGGGAGACCGGAGTTGGGCGCACCCCGTTACTGGAGCTTCGCAATATCTCGGCTCTGGCACGCAAGCTTGCCCCCAAAGGAAAAGGTGCCCGTATTTTCGTTAAGGATGAAGCCGCCAATCCCTCGGGAAGCTTTAAGGACCGGCGCGCTGCTTTATCCGTTTACGTGGCGCAACAGCAGGGCTTTGCCGGCGTAGTTGCCGCCACCAGCGGCAACTACGGAGCCGCCGTCGCCTCCCAAGCCGCCATACGCGGCTTAAAATGCATCGTGGTGCAGGAGGTATTTGACAGCCGGCACATCGGCCAGCCCGAGATAATTGAGAAAAGTCGCAAGTGCGAAGCTTACGGCGCCGAGGTACACCAGTTAACCGTCGGACCTGAGCTTTTCTACGTATTGCTGTGCTTGCTGGAAGAGACCGGCTTCTTCAGCGCTTCACTTTACACCCCGTTTGCCATCGCCGGTATTGAGACACTAGGATATGAGATCGGCAAACAAGTTAAAGAGCAGGAAGGTGTTGAACCGTCCGCAGTATTTATCGCTCATGCCGGGGGCGGCAATGTCACCGGAACCGCCCGTGGACTGCTGAAGGCGGGCGGCACCAACACGACGGTTGTCGGCGTCAGCGTTGACCTTGCCGGACTGCACATGGCGAGCGACCATGATTTCAACCGGAAATCATTTACCACGGCGCACACCGGTTTTGGAGTACCCTTCACTACCTGGCCCGATAGAGCCGATGTGCCCCGCAATGCCGCCCGCAGCCTACGCTACCTGGACCGCTTCGTGACTGTCAAACAAGGGAACGTATTCTACATGACCGAGATGCTCGCCCAGTTGGAAGGCATGGAAAGGGGACCGGCCGGCAATACCTCTCTGGCAGCGGCTTTTGCTATGGCTCAGGAAATGGATGAGCATGAAATACTAGTGGTACAGGAAACGGAATACACCGGCGCCGGCAAACACCCGTGGGCTCAACTTAACTTCGCCATTGAAAACGGTATCGACATCTTATACGGTGACCCTGAGGTAGAAACCGCCGGTAAAAATATAATTTTACCTGACCACCCTGGGAAAATTAAGGTCAGCGAAGTCCCGCTGGAGAAGATGCGACGCTCCTACCTGAAAAACGCCGTTACCAAACTCTCCGGTAAAACCGTGAGCAAAGTCGAACTAGACTATCTGGTCGTTGAGACCAAGAGCAGCCGTCAGTTCATTGAAAAAGTGCTGGGCGAATCAGAAATTAGTGTATCAAATTAACCAAGCGGAGTTATATTAGGCGCATGGGAACCGGTGAGAGCAAACCGCCAAACCCGATGGCATGGGCAGAAATAGACCTGAGTGCGCTATCCCATAACGTAGCCGTGATACAAAAACGCCTGCGCCACGGCAGTATATTTACTGCCGTTATCAAGAAAAACGCTTACGGTCACGGGGTGATACCCGTCGCCCGCCACCTCGTCTCCATCGGTGTTGAAAAACTCGCCGTCTATTCCCTAGAAGAGGGATTGGAACTGCGCCAGGCTAATATTGATGTTCCAATACTACTATTCAGGCTAGTGCCACCCTGGGATGCCCGAATCGCGGTTACGGAACACCTGACGCCAACGGTAGTGGATGCAGAGTCAGCCATTGCTCTAAACAGTGCCGCCGGAGAGCTTGGTACCACCGTCAAGGTGCACGTCAAGGTGGATACCGGTCTCAACCGTTCCGGAGCCAGCCCGGAAGACGCTACCGAGCTGCTGCCCTTCCTTTTCGGACTGGAGCACCTTGAAGTCGAGGGGTTGTACACCCATTTTGCTTCCGCCGACGAGCCGGACAAGACGCCTACCGAAACCCAGCTAAGACGATTCCTTGATTTAGCCCGTGCTTTCCCTTCGGTAAAGTTGTGGCATACCGCCAATAGTGCCGCTGCCATCCGGTTCCCCGAGACGCACTTGAGTATGGTTCGGGTAGGTATATCCCTCTACGGTCTTTATCCATCCAACTCCGTAGTCTGGGACATACCATTAAGACCGGTGCTGAGTCTTATGGCACCAATCGTCCGCATCCACCGTCTCAAACCGGGTGATGGCGTGGGCTACGGCCTGATCTGGAAGGCAGCGCATGATACCGTCGTTGCCCTGGTGCCGATGGGTTATGGGGACGGGCTACCGCGATTACTATCAAACCGGGGAGAAGCTCTGGTGAGAGGCCAGCGCGTGCCGATACGAGGTAGAATCAACATGGACCAGACCGTGGTGGATACAACCGGTGTTCCCCAGGCTGAAATCGGGGACGTGGTTACCTTTATCGGCCGGCAACCGCCCAGGGAGATAACCGCGGACGCGGTTGCCGGCTGGGCTAATACCATAAATTATGAAGTAGTCACCACGCTGCCGTCCCGACTGACCCGTATTTACCGGTAGACCCTCGGGCATTACCGTCACTGAAAACGAGCCACGCCTCAAATAAAATATAACTAACGTTATCCTGACTGGGGACACAGTATGGTAGCCTTATTTGCCATTAGCGCGGCCTTTTTTAACTCGCTCGCTATTTTCTTCACGCGAATCGGGCTGAGGCACTATAGCCCTTTCACCGCATTCGTCATCAGCCTAGTATCACTACTGGTGGTTTCGGCAACTCTGGCTCTGTTCACCGTTCCTTCCGACTGGTTTACAAACCCGGCAGTGCTCTACTTCATTGCCGCCGGTTTCATCGGGCCTTTCCTAGGTCGGATGCTATTCTATACTGGCATTGGGCGGGTAGGCGCCGCAATTGCGTCACCACTCCATTCTACCAAGTCGCTTTTCGCCACTCTGGCAGCGGTAGCTATTCTGGGGGAAAGTCTCACCCTTCCAATGGCATTGGCGATACTGCTTATCATTGTTGGCGCCGCCAGCATCAGTTCGGAGGAGGGGGGCGGCACTATTGAAAAAAAATGGGCAAAGAAAGATTTACTGTTCCCGATTATGTCATCGGCATGTCTGGGGATAGCCAGCCTGTTGCGAAAATTCGGTTTAAATGACCTGCCCAGTCCGGTCCTGGGAGTGGCAGTACAAAACGTCACCGTCCTGTTTCTTCTGCCCGGACTTTTTCTAACTCAGCGCAATACAACGAGAGCTATTTCGACGGAAAAGAGAGCCTGGTTCATTTTTAGTTTAGCTGGTCTCTGCCTGGTCGCCAGTCAATTGACCCTGTTTTATGCCCTTAACTCGGGGCTGGTACTTATTGCCGTACCGCTGAGTTCCCTTAACCCGCTGTTTGTTATTATTCTAGTTACCGCTTTCCTCCAAAAAGCGGAACGGGTAACCGTAAAGATAGTGTTGGGCACACTATTTATCATTGGCGGCGCCGCCATGCTAACGGTGAATTCCCTGGGATAGTCTACGGGGTGGGGGAGTAGATACTGGAAAGACGGTATCAGATTTAAGAACGCCCTGGCTACTTGTGCCCACCGGCACGCCTAACTGTGCCGCCGCGGCAGATTCCAAACGGTAAAACCAGCCATCAAAGTATTAGCAAACTGTAACTTACCACTCTTTATCTGGTATATTATATCTAGTCAATACGATGGTTCATCAGTCATCATCTGGTAATGTCGCCGGGATACAGAGGGAGGTTCAGCAACGAGCGGTTACTATCCCATATTTTTCAATATACGCCATAAAAAATGCCTGGTGATCGGTGGTGGCGAAGTTGCCCTGAGAAAAGTGATGGCACTTCTGCAACATGGCGCCGAGGTGACAGTTATCAGTCCGGCTTGTTGCCCGGAGATGAGCGAGCTGGGTAGAATCGGGGAAATCACGACACTGCCCAGGAAATATGAAACAGGTGACCTGAAAAACAGTGTCCTCGCCATCGCTGCTACTGACGATAGCGACACTAATCATAAAATTGCCGACGAAGCGAGCGAGCAGGGGATTCTGTTAAACGTGGTTGATGATCCGGCGCAGTCCAATTTTATCGTCCCCGCCTGCCTCTACCGTGGTGATTTGACAATCGCGGTTTCCACGACCGGTGGCAGCCCGGTCTTGGCGCGTAAAATCAAGAACCGGCTTGAACAGGCCTACGGAGAGGAGTATGCCACCCTTGTTGATTTACTTAGAGAAGTTCGCGCTGAGTTGAAAAAGAAACGAATCACCGTTACCGGTGATGACTGGCAGATAGTCTTGGACTTAGACTCACTGATTGAGATGCTGCGAACTGGACAGCGGGAAAAGGCAAGGGCAGTCCTGCAGCAACATCTGGAGTCCCGAGGCAAACTAAACGGGTAGGTGAAAATAGAAGCAACGCCATCGGTAGCCGGCACACCCAACTACTGAAATTGGTAAACCGATCTAGCACAATCCCGTTTGACTAACGCCTTACCTGATGGTAATATCAGCCTGGTCGGGATAACCATAATCTGCAACTGATAGCGGATAACACCAGCGGTTAGCGGGAATGACCTGCCCGGTAATAATTCAGAAATGGATGTTGCTCTGACTAAAGATGAAATGGCGAAATGATTGGCATCAAGACCGGGTGTAACCGGTACTGTCCAAACGGTGACGGAGGCAAGCAAATAGTGAAACAAGGCAAAGTATATCTGGTTGGCGCCGGTCCGGGTGACCCGGGACTGTTCACGATAAAAGGATTAGAGTTATTAAAGCAGGCAGATGTGGTCATCTATGACCGACTCGTTGATGATAGCCTCCTCAACGTCACCCGTCCTGACGCCGAAAAGATATACGTCGGTAAATCAGCCGACTGCCACAGTATGAAGCAGACGGCAATAAACCAGCTACTGGTCGAGACGGCACAGCCGGGGAAAGTAGTCGTCAGACTAAAAGGCGGTGACCCTTTTGTCCTAGGGAGAGGAGGCGAAGAAGCCGAGGCTCTGGTGGCAAATCACATTCCCTTTGAGGTAGTACCGGGGGTGACATCCGCCTTGGCCGTTCCGGCCTACGCTGGGATTCCGGTGACTCATCGAGACATGGCTTCCTCTTTCGTCGTCATTACCGGACACGAGGCCGCGGATAAGGAAGAGTCAGTAATTGCCTGGGATAAACTCAGCACCGGTGCTGACACCCTGGTGATGCTTATGGGAGTAAGTAATCTGGCTTACATCGTCAGCCACCTGATTGAAAACGGCCGCCCGCCGACGACACCGGTAGCGGTGATTGCCAACGGCACCAATCCCCGCCAGCAGACTCTGGTCAGTACTCTGGAGAACATCGTGCGCGAAGTCGAAGACAAAAAACTGCGACCACCGGCGGTAATTATCGTGGGGGAAGTAGTCCGGCTCCGCCAGACACTTCGCTGGTTTGACAACCAGTTACTCTTTGGCCAGCGTATTCTGGTTACGCGACCCCGCCATCAGGCCAGCCGGCTCAGCAATTTATTACTGAAACGCGGCGCGTTTCCCGTTGAAATCCCCGCCATTAATATCCAGCCACCTCCCAGTAATGATGACCTGGACCAGGCTATCCTGAATCTGAAAAATTACCACTGGATTATTTTTACCAGTGCCAACGGTGTGGACGCCTTCTTCCAAAGGCTGTACGCCCTTAACCTAGATGCCAACGGACTGGCAAACCAGAAACTTGGCGCTATTGGTGCCGCCACCGCCGGCGCTCTGGAACAGAGAGGGCTACACACCGACTTGGTGCCCGGGGAATATACCAGCCAGGGCTTACTACGCGCACTTGAACAACAGGAAATGACGGGGCGGCGAGTTCTTCTGCCTCGAGCCGATATC
>CAYFGR010000007.1:0-33754 GCA_964343135.1 uncultured Dehalococcoidales bacterium | reverse complement strand
GGTTGCTTCCTCCAGTAAATTATGGGGGATATGTCTCAGCGATACGTAGACGCCGCCACGGGGCCCCGCCCTGCCCTCAAGAATTTCGGTGGTAACCGCAGTTGCTACGATGTCACGAGTACTGCGTTCCATACGTTTGGGGTCCCACTTTGCCATGAATCTCTCGCCGGTGCGGTTTAATAGCCAACCGCCAAAATAGACCAGCAAGGCATAAGGGAATTGGGTGCCCCGTGCTATCGGCGGATGCACCAGGCATGCTGGCATGAACATTGGAAATTCCATGTCCACCAGTTCGGCGCCGCTGCGGTATGCCATGGCATGGCCGTCTCCGGTTAACTCTTCCGGGGCAGTGGTCAGAGACCATATGCGCATGGCGCCGCCGGTTGCCAGTATGACGGCTTTCGCCTTGAAGATCATAAATTCTCCATCTTTAAGATTTACCCCTGCCGCGCCGACCACTCGCCCGGATTCTTGTATCAGGTCGGTTATGATGGTATCTTCATAAATCGCGGCACCGCTTGGCTTCAACCGCGATTTCAGGACACGCGCCATGTCGTTGCCGGTCATCCTCAACCCTCTGGGATACTGATGGCCCGGTGCCTGCAAGAGGCCAATTATCTTCATCCCCCAGTCAGTGATTTCCTTGACTCTGGCGGTTGCTTCGCTAACCATTATTTCCACGAGTTGCTGATTGTTGAGGTACTTGCCTTCTTTGACCACATCTTCAAAGAATATATCGTTGGTGTCTCTCTCATCGCCAGGTTGGCCGAAAATGATCTTGACCGACCGGCTGTCGACGTTAATATCACCGACGGCGGTCAGGGTCGCCCCGCTTTTAGCGACTCTACCCTTGGTAACCACGGCAATTCTCATGCCGTGATTCCGGGCTTCAATGGAGGCACAGGCTCCGGCGGCTTCGCTGCCAATAACCAGAATATCGGTCTCCAGAACGTGAAAATTACCTGCTATTTTGGGCCTCCTTTGCGATAGCGTCAGTTATACTAAATCCACCCGGGGATTTTCCGTTCACTTTTTATTCCGGCAATAAACCCTGCTTTAATTGAATCCGGTA
This sequence comes from uncultured Dehalococcoidales bacterium, assembly GCA_964343135.1. Classification (GTDB taxonomy): domain Bacteria; phylum Chloroflexota; class Dehalococcoidia; order Dehalococcoidales; family JAUYDJ01; genus CAYFGR01. The sequence continues at coordinate 32,682 of CAYFGR010000007.1, read as the reverse complement.
TTCACCAAAAGCTTGCCGTACCCCGTAATTGGGTTCCGGATATTGAGTCTTCTCAGCACTTCCCACATTGTAGCGGTATTACTGCTGATTACAAATTTATTTAGTTCTTTTTCCGACTTATCGATGAAGCTCAGCGTCTTAAAATTGGTGCAGCTTATTAAAATTGCTTCTGCCTCCGCAGTATTGACGGCTAGGACTTGCCGGTAGACCGTCTCCGGTGGCACCTGTCCCATTTTGATACCATAGCTGCCGAATTTCCGGTTGACTACTTTAAAGCCACTGTCGTCCAGTACTTTTTCTATTACCAGAGTTAGCTCTTCATTGTACGGTGTCAATAGCGCGAGGCGGCCGATTTGGAGTGCCCTCAGGGCATTAGTGATGGCGTGTGTCGGTGTGGTGGCCGGTATCGAGGTTGCCTTCTCAATACGGCTCACAAGTTCACTATCTCCGGCAATGCCGTTGATGGAACTACCGCTGGTACAGGCGAAGACAATAATATCCACTCCGGCCGAGGCAAGTAGCCGGGCCGCTTCCTCGGTTCCTTCCAGCATCTTCCTTTCTGCGGCTACGGTGCCTGCGGTTAGTAGTATTCTGGTGGAGTGCACCGAGACACCAGCCGGTTTCATGGCATTGAACTCCGGCTCAATTGTGGTATCCGGTGAGACCACTATCAGACCGATTTTAGCCTTGTCTCCGTACAATGCGTTCCACCCCCGATTGATATCGTTGCGTTATTTACGATACAAAGCACTACCCGGCTTTGGTATAGTTAAAACGGTTTTGTGTGACAGGTGACTATTCGATGATTGCCACCGCCCTGGTCCAACCGCCGCTTGCCCCCTCCACCTTTATCGGGAAAGCCGCCACCTTAAAGCCGAATGGCCTGGGTATTTTGTCCAGGTTGGCCAGGCGCTCTATCTGACAGTACTCCCGCTCTTTCCCGAGGAGATGCGACTCCCAGAACCCTTTTTTTACCGGCTTTCAGGTCGGCTATCATAACATCATGGGGTCGGTCCCAGCCCCAGGCATCGATTCCCATCACCTTTATCCCGTGCTCAATCAGCCATAAGGTGGCTTCTCTGGTCATGCCGGGGTGCATATCTTCATAGCCCGGCTCCCCATAGTGCCGGTGCACATCAGTTCTAATGAGGACGATATCCATTGGTTTCAGCCACCCGCCACGGCTCCCCCTACCCATGTTGTCCATATTTCGAATCTAGCCGCGATGGTGGGATTCTCCTCCGGCTCGTACCATTCCAGTCGTTTTGCCGGGGCAAACCACGTCAATGGCTTTTCCGGCACATCAGACTCAACCTCTTTACCTCTAGTCTGTGCCAACTGGCGCAGCGCGACCAGCACTTTTATCACATCCGTTTCGTTAAATTGCCCCAGGTGTCCCAGGTTTTCATTGCCGTAATCGGCAACTTCTTTGGCAAAAGAGCGGTTGGTCGTTGATAAGATTCTCTGTCTTGTCTCTTTATCAGATTTCACCTGTGCCTCCTTGCCGGCTAACCTGAAGCCGGTTCAGGTAGTATTCCTCTGCGTTCTAAATCGTCGGCGACATCCCCAAGTCCTACTTCCGCTAACTTAGTCCGGGTTGGAATGCCGGTTGATATATCACAGCCGCGCCAGCGGTAGTATTCATCCAGTAGCGTCGTAAACTGCTCAAGCGTCATATTATAGTTATCGTAGTTGTAGAGGGGGTTTGGCTTGCCGTGTTTGAGCTGCCAGGTGAAGAGAGGCGCGTAGTCATCTTCCTTTCTTATTCCTTCCCGGGCATTGAACGCTCTCTCCAGGAGCATTTGCCGTTCCGCGGCGATTACCAGGTCTGACTCGCTAAAATCTTCTCCCGTAGCCAGCGTGAGCAGTCTTGCGAAATCCGCCAGGTGTATTCCTTTGTCATAGAATTCGTATTCCGCGGCGAACTTGCATATTCCGGTCATGTCCGCCAGGGCGCAATTATGCTCGAAGTCGTAAATAAGCCGGGATTTGTTCAGGTTAGTTCCCCATTTATCATATACATGGGGGTCATCATACCGTTCCCGTCCAAGCCTTGCTAGGGTTTCATCCGTCATTTCTTTGAACATCCCCTGAACCAGAACCCAGGGGGCACCGGTAAGATGGTCGCGGCCACGCGTGCTGACTCCGATGCCCAGCGCCCACTGCGAGCCCAGCCTTAATTCCCCATCACCGTACGTCGGGTTACCTTTATTATGGGAGGCATACATCTCGGAATTACGCCCGAGCCATTGCGGACCTCTTACCGGATAGCCGTCCAGTATTTCACCGAATCCCTCTTTATACGCCATCTTGCGGACCAATTCGGTGGCGACGTCTTCATCACCCCATACCGGTTTCAGTCCGTCACAGTCTGCCTCGGTGATAATGCCTTCTTCAAATAACCGGCACGCCCATGCTATTGCCTCACCGGGGTGTTCCACATGTATCCCCAGCTTGTTGCACATGGTATTGAAATTACACTGCCAGGCCGGGTTATCCAGTCTTGCCATAGCGCCCGAATATAAGGTGCATACCGCTTCCAGTCCCTCACCGGTGGTACCTTTATATTTGCCCTCATTTATCTCATACCAGTGACTGCAATGGATTGTGCAGCCAAAACAGGCAAGGTTCTTCTTGATGAAAGGGGCGAAATTCTGGTGATGGAGACTGGGTAAGTCCGGCCCCCGGTACTGCTGCATCAGCCCCGGGGTGGATACCCCGCCCAGCGTACCCCACTCTGAATGCAGCGCGTAATTAGGGTCCTGTTCAAATCTTGTTACCAGCATCTGACAGTAGTCCATGAATTCCTGGGGGTGAGCAACTCTGACTCCTTTAGTGCCTTTTACGGCGATGGCTTTCAGTTTCTTTGAGCCCCACACCGCACCGGTACTGCCTCTGCCGGCAGCGCGCGCCAGGTCACTGATAAGGCAGGAGCAGTAGCACTGGTTTTCTCCCGCCGGACCAATTTTAAGTGTCCTGACCTTGTGGTTACCAAGCTCCTCCCGTATCAGGCGCTGGGTTATCCAGGTGTCCTTTCCCCAGAGGTGACTGGCATCCCTGAGTTCAACATGGTCGTTATTGATCCATAAGTAGACCGGCTTCTGTGACTTACCGCGAATAACAATCAGGTCATAACCGGCGTACCTCATTTCGGGGCCGAAGAAGCCCCCCCCGTTGGTGCGGTTGAAGATTCCGGTTATGGGCGCTTTGCTGACCACGTCATACCGCCCCGATGATGGTGCGGCGGTACCACAGAGTGGCCCATGCCCGACGATGGTGATGTTGCCCGGGTCAAGCGGGTCAGTTTCCGGACCTACTTTGTCATAGAGGATGCGGATACCAAAACCACTGCCCCCGATGTACCGGACGGCGAAGTCCCGGTTAAGCTTGCGTTTGGTTAGTTTACCACTGGTCAGGTCAACATCCAGTATCATTCCTGCCCAGCCGTAAAACGAATTACTCATTCACTCCGCTCCTTAGCGTCCGGTGTGGAATTCAAGATTTCGGACAGATTATCCGCCTGTCGCTGCCATTCATCTAAATTTAGCTCATCGGTGTTAATATACTTGATTACGCCAATTGGGCAAACCCGGGCACATACCGGATCACCATCACAAAGGTCACAGATAAGCACCTGATTTTCTACCGGGTCAACGGTCAGCGTTCGGTAAGGGCAGGCGGACAGGCAAACCAGGCATCCCGTACACATGCCATAATCAATAGAGACTATCTCCGTCCCGCGGTCCTTGCTCATCGCCGCTTCCGGGCAGGCAGGCAGGCAGGGCGGGTCTCCGCAGTGTAGGCATACCGTCGGGACATAGAGCCCCTTTTCTTCCCACCCGATTACGTGAATTCTGGAGAGGCTTGGATTAAATGTGCCGGTTTTGGCAAAGGAGCAATGTAAGGCACATATTTCACAGCCGTTGCACCGCTCATAATCAATAAATAACCGTTTGGGCATTACACTTCTCTCAACACAGGTGCGCATCGCGTTTCGGGTACTTGTATCCGCTAATATTTCAGAATATCAGTTAAGATGGCCTTCAGGCAAGTTTTCTCAAGCATTTAATTCTCGATTATTCTCGTTCTCTGTTATAATGAGTGGCATAATCTCATTTTTAAACCGGCTTGTTCTGAAGACTATCTCAAGGAGGTAGGTGTGGAAAGTAACTGGGACGAAAAGACAGATGTGGTGGTCGCCGGTGGCGGGCTATCCGGAAGCGTCTCCGCGATAGAGGCGCATAATGCCGGAGCTGACGTACTTGTTCTGGATAAAGCCGAATTCGCCGGTGGTCTGTCAATTCTCTCCGGGGGAGTGCTGAAATGCGTCAGTGATGTGCCGCCAGCGACGGAATACCTCAGGATTATTTCTTCAGGGAGGATAGACGAAACACTTATTCGTCCTTTTGCCCAGGGGCTGTACGATAATCTGGATTATCTGAGAGAACTCTGTCAGATTAATGGTGGTGTGGTGCAAGTGCACAGTAGTCAGAAAGGTCTGGGGCAGGGACTGTACCCGCTGCCCGGGAAGGAGGCGTTTTACGAAATACGTGTTGCCAGTATACCCGGTTTTAAGGGATTCTCATGGGTGCAGCACCGCACCCTGGCCGCGGTAAATCTGATGAAAGTAGTCTTTGACCATCTGGAGAAACGGGACATTGCCATTCGGACTTCCACCGCAGTAAAACGGCTGGTAACCGATGCCGATGGTATGGTAACCGGAGTAGCGGCACAGTATCAGGGGCGAGAAATTACGATACAGGCCCGCCGCGCCGTAATTCTGGCAACGGCTGGTTTTGAGCAGAATCCGTGGCTGCTTATGCAATATCTGCAGGGCAAACCCTTCTTTTCTATGGCGCCACTGACTCACACCGGGGATGGTATAATAATGTCACAGAAAGTTGGCGCCGCGTTGTGGCATATGTGGCATGTCCACGGGTCTTATGGTTTCAAATTTCCCGAATTCCCGATTGCCTTCCGCCACATATTCGGCGGTGAGCGGAACCCCAGACGGGTAATGCCCTGGATAGCGGTCGATAGGTTTGGCTCCCGGTATATGAATGAGTACCAGCCGGCTCCGCAGGATACTAATCACCGTCCGATGGAACTATGCGACCCGGATATCCCCGGCTATCCCCGAATTCCGTCATACATCATCCTGGATGATATTGGGCGCCGGCGAGGACCGATTGCGCAACCGTTGTCAATAGGTGAGCAGGCTTATCACTGGAGTAAGGATAATAGCGTTGAGATTGAGCGGGGATGGATACTGCGTGCCGGTACGCTGAGAGAACTCGCCGACAAGATAGTACAGCGACCGGAGAATGAGGGGCTAATGGACGCTGACACATTGGAATCATCTGTTTTACAGTGGAATGAAGTAGTGAGCCGGGGTAATGATAGCTTTCGCCGCCCGCCGGGAACCATGATACCTATAAAAGTTTCGCCCTTCTACGCCGTGCCGGTCTGGCCGGTCATTTCCAATACACAGGGGGGGCCGGTGCATAATGTCCGGCAGCAGGTTATTGATGCCTTTGGTCAGCCCATACCTCACCTGTATGCGGTGGGTGAACTGGGTTCTTTCTTTGGTCACCTTTACGAGCTGTCGGCTAACCTCAGTGAGTGCCTTTATGCGGGGCGAATCGCTGGCAAAGAGGCGGCTAAAGAGGCTTCCTGGGGAGGATTAGCCGGCATTGATAGTCACGGGACGCTATATTTACCCGGCCATTTTTAGGTGTCTTCTGCTGAACTGCCACCCTATGCCTATAATGAATAGAGCCGCCCCGGCAAGCAACCAAGGATAGCCCTTGGTGAATACAAAAGTCAAGAATAATAGTCCGGTTAGTAAAAAGTTAATCCGCTCAGCATTCCGTAGAAGGGTAAAGCCATAATTAGATATGCCCATCTGGAGTGACACAATCCCTAAGATGATAGCCACAATTCGGGTGGTGGAGAGAATAAGACTACCTTCCGGGCGTAAGATTATTATCGGAGCATAGATGACGAAAAATGGCAATAAGAAAGCAGTGAAGGCGGCTTTAAGTGCCTCCCCAGTCGTTCGCCAGTAGCCTGCACCAGCCAACCGTGAAGCAATAAGGGCACCAATTGCCACCGGTGGGGTAAGGTGAGAGAAGATAGCAAAGATGAAGACGAATAAATGCGCCGCTAATAGCGGAACACCCATTGACTGTAGAGCTGGAACGACACCTATCGCCACCAGAATGTAAGCCGCAACGGTGGGTACTCCCATGCCCAGAACAATTGAGGCAACCATGCCTAGTAATAGGGCGATGATAAGGTACCCCCCGCTTATATCCATGATTAACAACGGTAATTTAACTCCAAGACCACTAACCTTAATACAAGTGGCAACAACTCCGATGAGGGAACAGATGATGGCGATTTCACCAGCGGAACGGACACCGCTGGTCACTGTCCCCAGTACCTCGCTGAAGTCCAGCCTGGCATTCCTAGGGATATTCCTTAGCAGACCGACAATAATTAGGGTCGTCATGGCCCAGAAGCCCACATAGGGCAGGGTGAAGCCCTCAATGAGAAGGTACACCAGGACACCTATCGGGATAAAGAAAATGGGAGCGTCAAGTAGTATCTGTTTTCCGCCTAGCTGTGCTTCGGCACGGGTTATTACCATCTTACGGCTGGTCACTTCCACGTAGAAGAAGACGGAGAAGTAGTAAATCAGCGCTGGCAGCAATGCCGCGGCTATTATTTCAATATAGGGTATTCCGGAATAGCCAGCCATGACAAAGGCGGTTGCCCCCATTATCGGGGGCATAATTTGCCCTCCATTGGATGACAAGGCTTCGATTGCGGCAGCCTGCTCTGGCTGATAGCCTGCCTTCTTCATCATGGGTATGGTAAAGGCGCCGGTAATGGTGATGTTAGCCGTAGTGCTTCCGGTGATTGTTCCCAGAAGTGAGCTGGCTACCACCGCCACTGCTGCCGGTCCACTCCTAAGCTTTCCCCCCGCCCAGTAAGCTACCGCTCTGATGAATCGCATCCCGCCAAAGGCCTGGAGCAGACTGCCAAACACCATGAAGAGAAACAGGTAGTTCGCCGAGATGCCTAGGATGTCTCCGTACACCCCTTCCTCAATCCCGGGCTGGCTCAGCCAGACATCGAGCATATCCAGTGACACCGCAGCTACGGTGAACGGGAAGGGTAGATAGCGGCCAAATATAACATAAGCAAGAAAGAAAGCAGCCACCATGGGGAAGGTTTTACCAAATACCAGGTAAGTCCCGACGGCGACAACGAATATTATCAATACGCCCATGACCAGGTCAGCCAGGTTGGGGAACACCGAGCGAATGGATTGAATATCCTCCAGGAAGTACATAAAGTAGCCGGTAACTACTATCGAGATGACAAACAGCGACCATTTTAATGCCCAACTCTGCCTGTTTGCCAACAGCAACCCCAAGAAGACCACGAACAAACCGAAGCCGAGGTGTGTGATGCGGTGAGCTATCGGGTCCTGCAGTATTGTCTGAGTATAAGCGAATTGATACACCAGCATAGCCATTGCCACCACCGGCAACGCTGTGGCTAGTATTCGGTCTACTCGTCGGCTTGACCTTCTCGCTTCTTTCAGCATTCAGCAGTTCCTATGCTACTTCCAACTACCGGGTTGATTGCGCTTGCTTAATTAGTATTCTTCTAAAGCTAATATACACCCAACCGGCTCAAGCTTTGGCGGGGCTTGAGCCGGTTGGGATCTGCACAACAGGGCCTGTCATCCCTAGGGGAGTAAAGTCTTTATGTCAGTCATTTCAACTCCTTGCTCCTTGTAGAACTTGACGGTACCGGGGTGCACCATATCAGTGCTATACATGTATGCGGCGAGCCACTCCTTGGTAATGTTTTGTCCCATCGGGTGCCATGTTCCGAACTGTCCGGCGCGTCCCCAAATTATTCTGGTTACTTCATGCACCACGTCCTCGGGCATCCTCTCGTCAGCGGCAAAGAATACGGAGACAAGAGGCCCGGTGACCACCTCTGGCTGAGTCTTACCCAGAGCGCCGGGGTATACGTTAATCACCTGCATTCCGAATTGTTCTTCAAAGGGTAGCGCCGCCATCTCTGTCAGTATGTCTATAGGCGTGTTGATGTAATAAAGTGGTCCCTTTGTCTCCAATTGCTCAATGAACGATCCCTTGCTGAATGCTGCCGGAAGGATATGGGTGGGTAAGGTCACCGCCACATCCACCAGCCCGTCTTTCAGGTTGTTCCTATTACCACCGAAGCCTCCATACTCCACCGCCCCAAGCTTGTCCCAGACGCCAGCGCGCTTCAAAATTTCTATCACACTTGGCGTGTCTGAGGCTCCCTTTCTCTTTACGTTCACTCTCTTGCCGGCGAAATCCTGCATCGTCTTGATGTTCTCGTCGTAGGTTACCCACAGGTAGGTATACGGCATTACAAGCCCCATCCACTTCAATGTGTCATAGTAATTCCATTTCTCTAATCGCGCCGACCACTCCCAGGTAGTCGTAACTCCCATGGTAATATATTTCTCCGGCTCTTTCTGGGCTAGTTCGTGGTTAGCGGTAAGTCCTGGAGTTGCCAACGCCGTGGCTTTGAGCCACTCCGAGTCTGTATTGATGTAGTAGGCTAGAGCCTCACCCAATGCGTATGCAGGGTCTCCCACTCGTCCGGCGGGTATACTGATGGTATAGGGCTCGTGGGGCTTTTCCGGTGCCGGGGCTGGCTTGGGTGCTGGTGCCGGCGCTGGCGCTGGCGCGGGAACTGGTGCCGGTGCTGGTGCCGGCTTGGCACAGGCTACCAATGGTAATGCCAGAAGTAATAAAGCGAGACCAATAAACACCATTTTTCTCTTCATATTATTTCCTCCACATAAGTATTATTATCCACTTGGTTTTAATCACCTGCGAGCCAGCATAGTACACCTCCATTCCTAACTCAAATATTTATCTAGTGCTTGTTCGAACGCCAGCACCTGGCCCAGCATCAAAAGTAGAAGCAGTTTACCACTATTCTTTTGGTCTGTCAATAATGGAGTGCTGACTTCCCCCCCCCAAAACTGGGCCAGGTGCTCTTAGAGTTTTTCTGTGATAGAAAGTCACAAGGAGGGCTCTAGTGAAAGCAAAGAGATACACCGAGGAACAGATCATCGCCGTGCTTAAAGAAGGAGAAGCCGGCGCTAAGGTCGCCGATCTCTGCCGCAAGTACGGCATGAGTGATGCTACCTACTACAACTGGAAGGTAAAATCCGCCGGCATGACCGTCAGCATCTGAGGCGGCTAAAGAGGCTTCCTGAGGGGGATTGGCTGGCATTGATAGTTACGGGACGCTATATCTGGCAGGGGCATCCAGTGGCTACTCAAACCACCACGGTTAAAATCGGGATAAGGCTGGCTCAAGTTTAGGACTCGGTCGTACCATCAGGGTTATAGCCTTCAGTAGCGGTCAAGTGCCGGGGGAGGACATGTTCTTTGTAGACATATTCTAATTTTTGCAGAAGTCGCTCGGTATTGGAATCATAACATACGATTGCCCCGGTATTCTTCTGCACCATGCTTATTATTATTTTCAGGTGCTGTGTGATACCGCCGGTGCCTTCCAATATCCCGATTACTTTTCCTTCGTCATAGGCGATGGCGAATTCTCCCAACATTCCGGAGCGGCCACCGGCGAAGATAACCACGTCACAACTCCGGATGTTCTTAATCTCACGGCCCATAAGTCCACTTCCGGTGTCGATGATGGCGTCGTAACCTCGGGTAGGCGAGTGGTATTTCCTTACATGCTCCTCAAGGTTAAGGGCGGGCGAGATTCCCACCACAATGCTGCCTTGCTCTTTAGCTCCCCTGACCGCCTCATGGGGCATGCTCGGGCAGGCTCCGGTGATGAGACCGTAGCCACATTTGGCAATAGCGGCACCTAGGCGGTGCACCGACCGGAGTTCTGTTCTGGTCAGTTGTCCTCCCGCTGAGCCCATCACGCCGGCCGTCATACAGGGAAATAGGGACCCAAAATTCTGTTTTCTGTCCATTAGCGCGTCGCTTCTCAGTGTGTACTATTATCGTGTCTTCAGATAAAGTATCTCGGCTTTTCCCCCGGAGGATAACATTTCATTCATCCACCGGACTACCGGCAAACATCCAAATGGTAACACTGGGACTGGCCGGAAAATAACAATTCGGATTAATGCTGGCTTCGCCGGCGGCATAACCGGGAAAGTCCGAAATAGGTAAGCAGGGTAGTTCCACTGAGTAGAATGATAGTGGCTCCGGAAGCCATGTCGAGCTCGTAGGATAGCCACAATCCGCCAAAGGTGAATACCATGCCGAAGAGGATGGCTAATAATATCATCTTGCGGAGGTCGTAAGTAAACTGCTTGGCCAGGGTGGCGGGGATGGTAAGCAGGGCGATGACCAGAATTATGCCGACTACCCTGATTAAAACGACAACGGTGAGCGCAATTATGCCGAGCAGCAGCAGGTACAGTGCTTCCACTGGCACGCCGACTACGGTACTATATTCCTCATCAAAGGATAGTGCCAGAAATTCCTTGTAGAATGCGATTGCCAGCGCCGTGATGACGGCATCTAAGACCAGCATCAGAATAATGTCTGAAAAGGGCACCGTCAGGATATTACCGAAAAGGTAACTGAACAGGTCAGGTGCGTAGCCCGGCGCCAGTCCGATGAAGATTATACCTAGTGCCATGCCCATTGCCCATAGCATTCCAATAGCGGTATCCTCGGGTAGTCGTGTCTTCCGGATAACCAGACCCATACCGAGAGCTGAAGTCAGGGCAAAGACCATGGCGCCAATAACAGGGTTTATTCCAATCAGGTATCCCAGCCCAATACCACCAAAGGAAGTGTGGGCAATGCCACCACTGATGAAGACCATCCGTTTAATGATTACATAGACACCGACGATACCACAAGCTACGGCAGCCAGTAATCCGGCAATAAGGGCATTACGTATAAATTCATACTGCAGTGCTTCCAGCATCCTCAGTGCTCCCTTAATACCCGGTGCGGAACGTCGCCATGGGCGATAAGTTGCACCGGGCAGTTATAGGTCGCTTCCAGAATCTCCGGCTCGATTTCCTTGGAGCCATGATAGAAAAGCTGGTGGTTGAGACAGGCAATCTTTTTAACGAATATGGAAATAGCGCCGACGTCATGGGATACCATAATTACGGCCATCCGCTGACTCAGTTTTTCCAGAAGCTCGTAGAAATCGGTCTGCATGGTCGGGTCAATGCTGGCGGTAGGTTCATCGAGTAATAGTAATTTCGGCTCGGATACCAACGCCCGGGCGATAAAGACTCGTTGCTGCTCACCGCCGGATAGCGTCCCTATTTGCCGATTTTTATGGTTGAGCATGCCTACTGTTTCCAGGGTGGCAAGCGCCTTTGACCGGTCGGTTTCGCTATACCGTCGGAGAGGCCCGGCCCTCCCGTATCGCCCCATAAGCACGACGTCCCGTACGGATATTGGAAACTCACGGTCAAAGAGGTTTTGTTGAGGAACATAGCCAATGTCTTCTCGACTTCTCTCGGGCGATTTGCCCAGCACTCGGACCTTGCCCCGGTCGGGCTTAACCAGGCCGAGGATGATCCGGAGCAGGGTGGTCTTACCCCCGCCGTTGGGCCCAATAATGCCCAGGAAATCGCCGCGTTCTACCTGCAGGCTTACCTCTTCTAAAATCGGTACACTATCATAGTGCACCCAGATATCTTCCATCAGGACAACTTCTTTGTTACCCATGACTACTCCATCGCTTGAACTAATTCACTCAGTAAACTACGTAGGTTTGCAATGTAGCTCCTAGCGAGAGGGTCGATAAATATTACCTTACCCCCGATGGCAGATGCAATAACTTCGGCACTCTGCGGATTGAATTGAGGGGAGGCGAAAATAACCTTTATGTTATACGCCTCTGCCTGCTTGATTAATCTGGTAAGACCGGCCGGTGTTGGTTCTTTGCCGGCTTCCTCAATGGGCAATATGGTGAGATTATACTCTCGGGCAAAGTAACCTAAGGAGGGGTGGTAGACCATGAACTGGCGATTGGTCACGCCGGTTAAGCCAGCCTTGATATTCCGGTCAAGTTCATCCAATCTTTTGACGTAGGCATTAAAGTTGCTTTCGTAGTCAGCGCTGTTTTCTGGGTCAATCCGTACTAATCCGATGTAGATGTTCTGCACCATGATTCGGGCGTTCCGTGGTGACATCCATATATGGGGGTCTATGATGTTATGTGTATGTTTGTGCTCTCCGGTAATTTCTTGAAGGCTAGTCCCTTCCGAACAATCAACAACCAGCATGTCCTGGTTGGCAGCAGCTAATTTATCCATCCAGACCAGTTCAAATTCCACACCGGAGCCCACCTTCGCGTATATTTTGGCTTTAGCGAGAGCTATCATCTGAGAAGGTGTTGGCTCATAGGTGTGGGGACTGGCTCCGGGGGGCACCATGACAGTGACCGTCACTTTATTACCACCAACGTTCTCGATAAATTCAGCCTGTGGCAGTAGCGTGACCACCACGCCTATCTTACTGGTTGCGGGGGTGGCGGTTGTGCAGGAAGCAGTAAGAGCCGCTAATAGTATAAGTAATACTGAAGTAGCCAGGGATAACCCGGCCGACAGGTACTCTTTTTTCATTGTCTTTTCGGTAGTCGCCAACTGTTTTTTTGAAAGGGATTAGTTTCACGCTAATCCAATCCCGGCGTTCTTCTTATGAGCAGTTCTGCAGTCGACCGCTTCTTCCCTAAACGAAACCTGTTCTCAATTATAATATTGCATCTTAGGCTTAATATTTGTCAATAGCTTGAGACTTTTTTGACTTGGTGATACTGTACCCAATATCGGATTAAGCCGTGGTCTGAGGATTTTAATTTATAGGGTCAGTATATTTAATAAAGGTACTAGTAGAGACAGTAAAATTTGATTATAATAGGATTTACATAGGGAGCAATCATGTGGGCATTCTCCATAAAGAGGGAGGTGGTGATGTTTGTGGTGGCAACTAATTCGTAGATCAGCCAATCTGAAAATGAGTGTAATGGGGGTGAGCGGTGGAAGGAAATAGTTCCGATGAAAGGCAACTGACGAAAATTGGAGAAGTCAGCCTCGGTAAAATGAGCTTAAATCAGAAACAGTAGGCAGAACGGTTGTATCACCAGTTAGGTTTAGACCCCGCGGTTAGCAGAGCATTGCAGGAGTTCTCCAATTCACTCGATGGCATGGGCCGGGTGTCTGACAGGATGTTTGGTGCTTACGATGTTAAAGGTCGGGCTGACGCAGTGGCTAAGGTGACTGCCTCGATGACCTACGCCGCGCTAAGTGAACAGTACAGCAATCAGATGGGGCAGCTAGAGGTACAGATAACCTCTGTAGAGGGAGAACGTGACCAGGTGAGAACTGATATCTCGTGGAAAAGGTAATTGACGGCGGCGGCGGCGATTACGATGAGTTAAAGGCTAATTATAGCCAGCTTGTGGAACGGCTAGCCGAAGTGGAACACTTGAAGAAACGGGTAACCACGCTTAACAAGGAAATCACAAAATTGACGGATAAATATGGAGCTCAAATCACCGCGTAAAGAAGCGGGTATGGCCTGGAGGTGGAGAACTTAAGGTCACAGATAGCGGAGCTTGATTCAAAGATAGGAGGGTTGGAATCAGAAAAGGTGTCTGTGAGAGGCGAACTGGAACAGTTGACGGAAAATTATGGACAAATGAAATCGACGATAGCCGCCGTGCCCGGTGCCATACCATATGATGAAATTAGAAAAAACCTGGGTGGGGAGTTGTATTCCTTCCTGCTTAAAGATTCAAAAATTCCCGATATGGTGCTGGATGGCGCGGGCAGATTTATTGACTTTAAGAAATACCTGGGCATTGCGATTGAGAGAGGCGCTGGAGAAACCGGGAAAACCGCCGAAGAACTATTGAAAAAAGCGCTAACGGAAACTGATAAGGAATCAAAGTAGCTTTCTGATTCATTGGTTGGGTCTGATGTTAGTGGTCAGACCGGACTTGTCCCGCCGGGTACGGTGGAGTCTTGAAAAAGTTCGGGAACTGGCGGTTGCCAGGGCGTTGGTTTAACCGTTGATCAGTAAAGTTAGCTTTGCTGGGGCGGGCGTTATTTATGGGGCGATAACCGTGAACGAAGCAACTAACCTGTATTTCCTAACGCGCCAATTTCTGTCCGGTGGACGTGTTGCGGCATTTGACTTTATAAGAATAGTTGGTTTGTGGTATAATTAGCACAGTGGTTTAGATTTGGGGTATCAAGTTAATTCGTTTTAAGTTCTGAGGCGCTGGATGACCCAAAGCTCGAGCCAAATCTCTAATAAGCGGGGGTTATTTATGCAGTTTGAGGACAAGACACTCGAGTGTTCTGATTGTGGGGCTACCTTCACTTTCAGTGCCAGTGAGCAGGAGTTATTCGCTTCCAGAGGCTACGCTCACGACCCTAAACGTTGCCCGTCCTGCCGCCAAGCAAGAAAGACGGAGCGTTACGGAGACAGTGGTGGTGATTTCAGGCCTCACCGCCAGATGTTCCCGGCGGTATGCGCCCAGTGTGGGAAAGATACTCAGGTACCGTTTGAACCTCGTGAAGGCAGACCGGTGTATTGTAGCGAATGCTACAGTAAAGTTAGAATAAATAGATAAAGCCGGGTTACTCTTTTAAAGAGGGCCCAAGACACAGTAAGTCATAAGTATTGCCAGGTAAATGCGACTCAGATAGAGCACTGGAGAGGGTTGCTGTTTACATTTTTGGATTATTCTTGTCCTCAGGTGTCACCCATTGCGTCCGGGAAACCAGCCGAAAAACAGCCAAGGCTAGTACCACTATGCCGATGAATTGTGCCTGCTGTAGACCGAAGATGAATGGTGTCCCCTCGCGCAGGAAGCTGATTAGAATTCGCCATAACGAGTACAGACTGAGATAGATAAGAAACAGTGACCCATCCGGCTTGAACCGTCCCCTTAATTTCAATAAAACCACAAAAACTATGAGATTATAGACAATCTCATAGACCTGCGCCGGGTGAATGGCTACCCCGATTGGGGCGAGACTATTCGAGTGCGTGTAGATGACGGCACCGGGAAAGGATGTCTTGATTCCATAGTCACATCCGTTCAGGGTACAGCCGATTTTGCCGATAGCCTGGGCTAATATGATGCCTGGTGTCATTACGTCAGCAAAGTACCCAAACTTGAAGGTGCTGAATTTGCTGTAAACCCATACCCCTAGGGCCGCACCCAGAACCGCCCCGTAGATGGTTAGATCGTTGGTACCCGGAATCTGTGACAGGTTGTGTCTAAAGTAATCCCACCGGTCAATAACATGGAGCAATCTTGAGAACACTAACCCGAAGGGAATACCGATCAGAGCAGCGTTAAATACTACGTCGTAGGAGAAGTTGGCGCCTCTCCTTACCTCGTGTAATGTCCACAGAATTAAGGTGAGTACGGTCAGGGTAATCATAATACCGTACCACCTGATTTCAATTACGCCTATGGTAAAGGCTATCGGGTCGACATTTATTGTAATCATTCTTCCGGGTAAATCTCCATAGGATTATACTATACCTTTACGATGTTTCTCAAAAATAATCTCGGGCAATATTTCGGCTACCGGTAAGTTCCTGAAGCAGTATTCGGGCGGCCATTTTGTCCAGGGGTTTATTGTTATTGCCACACTTGGGTGACTGGACGCAACT
Organism: uncultured Dehalococcoidales bacterium; assembly: GCA_964343135.1. Classification (GTDB taxonomy): domain Bacteria; phylum Chloroflexota; class Dehalococcoidia; order Dehalococcoidales; family JAUYDJ01; genus CAYFGR01. Next base: position 16,945 of record CAYFGR010000007.1, on the reverse strand, counting down.
GGGACAGCCCTCCTGGCACGGACACTCGGTAATTGCCCCTAATGCTGCTTGCCATAATTTTGCAATCAATTCAAAACCCTTCTCGGCAATGCCGATACCCCCGGGGTAGGCATCATAGATAAATATCTGGGCTTTTCCGGTATCGGGGTGAACGATGGTGGATACTCCGCCAATATCGTTGCGGTCGCAGAGCGCAAACAGGGGCAGCATGGCAATAGCGGCGTGCTCGGCGGCATGCAGTCCCCCGGCAAAATCCAGTTGGGCCTTAGTAACCTGTACGGTTGCCGTGTCGGGCAGGTCAAACCATAGTGCCACCGTGGGAAAGTGCTGGGGTGGCAGGTGTAAAGGCTCATGGCCAATTACCTCGTCGGTGAACGGCGCCTTCTTCTTGAAGCCAACTACGGTCGTGGTAACTCCCACCTCACCTAAATATACAGTAGCCTCTCCGTGCTGTTTGCTGTGGAGTACCCGGGTGATATGTAGGTCGGTGAGGTCTTTGGACTGGGTATAGTACGGTAGTGTGGTTGGCTCAACGTAGGCGACGTGGTTAATCAGGTCAAGTTGGGTGACAAGGTACGTTTCACCTTGGTGAAGATATACGGCACCGCGATGCACTTGAAAAAAAGCGACGCTGGCCTCTATTGTTTCCAGTAAGGAGTCGGTGGAAGCATCGATAATGGCGTAATTTTCCCATGAGACGGCACGAATATTGATGTTCTGGGCGGGGTAGGCGATTGCCGGTGACAGGTACCACCGGTCTTTACGCTTCTTGAGTCGGTTCTGTCCTTTCAGTTCTGCCCGCTCTCGGTTTAACGCGGTGCCGAAGATTTCCTCATCACTGTCATTTAGCGGTAACTCCCAGGCGGCACACAGCAGGTGAGCCTTCATAATATAGGGATTCTCCGGGTTGATCAGGGCATTCTCAAAAATTTTTTTAAAGAAGAAATCGGGATGGTTCATTAAATACTGGTCCAGGGGATTATTCAGACCGATAAGGAAACTGAGAGACCTGCCTCGGCTCCGCCCGCTCCGGCCCGCCTGCTGCCAGGTGCTGGCAATGCTACCCGGGTAACCGGTGAGCACAGTTGCATCCAGATCACCGATATTTATACCCAGCTCTAGAGCGGTGGTAGCCACTACACCCAGTAATTTACCGCTGAACAGTTCTTGCTCTATCTGGCGTCGCTGCGGGGGTAGATACCCCGCCCGGTAAGGCTTGATTTTCTTGGCTAGAGCCGGCTCGGTTCCCCCCAGTTTGCGCTTTGAGTAGGTATAAATAAGTTCGGTCAACCGGCGGGTGCGGGTAAAGGTGAGGGTGCGTATGTGGTGGCTTACCAGCTCGGTGAACAGGTTGGTGGCTTCGCTATTGGCGCTGCGGCGAACATTTTTGGCTTCGTCAGTGAAAGGGGGGTTCCAGAAGATAAAGTCTTTGCTGCCGTGGGGCGAGCCATCGTCGTCGACCACTATAAAGGGCACTCCGGCCAGGTCTTCGGCATGCTCCCCGGGGTTTGCTACCGTAGCCGAACAGAAGATGAACTGTGGCGTCGAGCCATAAAGGTTACACAGGCGGCGCAGGCGGCGCAACACGCTGGCGATATGGGAACCAAAAATACCGCGATAGACATGAGCTTCATCAACGACCACATATTTCAGGTGATGCAACAGTCTTGACCATGACTGGTGATTGGGTAAAATGCCAACATGAAGCATGTCGGGATTGGTCAGTATGATTCGGGCGCGCTTCCTTATCTCCGCTCGTTCCGGCTGAGGAGTATCACCGTCAAAGGTGGTGACTTCATCTGTCTTCAGTAAGCCGGGAGTAAGCTCTCTTAAACTGCGTAACTGGTCTTGCGCCAGCGCTTTAATTGGGAAAAGGTAAAGGGCGTAACTGCGCGGTTCGGTTAACATCGTCTCCAGAACGGGAATGTTATAACATAAAGTCTTGCCACTGGCGCTTGAGGTTGACACCATCACATTCTTGCCCTGGCGTATCATGTCCACCGCTGCTGCCTGGTGGGTGTAAAGAGGTAGTAATCCGTGCTTACGAAGACAATCCTGCAGCCGGCTTGTCAGCGGTCCGGCTAGCTCGGCATAGCTGGCTTCACGGGCCGGAATACGTTCAATATGAACAATCTGGTCACAGTAAGTGGGCTGGGCAATAAGGTGATGAAGAAAAGCCGATGCGTCCATTACGCCTCTCATTACTAAACGGATATTATCTCAATTTCGTAGTCGAGTATTTCCACCTCAAACCGGCTGTCGACCATAAAATTTACTACTTTTGACAGGATTTCATTGGTGTGCCGCTTGTTATCACTCAGGCAGCATACGCCGACGGTAGCCAGTTGCCACCGGTCGTGGTCATCAATTTCAGCCACACAGACGTTGAATTTGCTGCTAATACGGGAAATGATGGATTTTAGCACCTGCCGTTTACCCTTGAGCGACAGATTCTCCGGTAAACGAAGCCTGATCTTACATACGCCGATATTCATGGTAATAGTATCAGTATATATCAGAAATCACACTGGGAGATAAGGCTTATGTTCTGGCTGGCTAAAGTTTTTTTGCTCGCTGCCGGCTCTCGGCGCGGCACTTACTACTATACTCTCTGAGGTTAATCAGGTCAAACGAACCAGCCTGACATATAATACTCTCGTTGGAGTGGATGGGTGATACCGATTGCTTTGGATGTGGCCTGCCTCATCTTTGCTGCCATGTCATTGCGATTCCTTTGTTAGAAGGAAGGAGTAATCTCATGATTGTTTCTTCCCTTCGAGATTGCTTCGACACTGCGTACTTCGCAATGACGAGGCAAGGAAATAATATGTCACCGGGATAGTGGACAAGTGCCAAAAATTTACAGTTAGGCCAACTTATGGTATAATTTCGCAGGATTTATGTTTTAACTGAGACTTGGATATACCGTTAAAAGGCGGGTCTCTTTAGGAGGAAGAAGGTATTTTGGATAAGGGGAAGAAGGCGAAAATAATAAAGGAACATCAATGGCATGAAGGGGATACCGGTTCAGCGGAAGTGCAGATAGCGGTATTGACGTCACGGATAGTCCAGTTGACCGGGCATATGAGAAACAATAAGCATGACTACCACACCCAGCGGGGTTTGCTTCAGATGGTGGGCAAGAGAAGAAGATTATTGGCTTACATTAACCGGGAAAACGTTAGCCGGTATCGTCGCTTAATTACCAAACTTGGCCTGCGTAAGTAGTGTGGCTTATCAAATAAGTAGGTTTTTCATGTTTAAGGAGAAGAGGGTTAATGGTGACTAATTCAAACTTAGTTAGCGAGATTATCGGCGGTAGAAACCTTACTATAGATACCGGGAAACTGGCGGGGCAGGCAGGTGGCGCCGTGATTGTCCGCTATGGGGATACGGTAGTTCTGGTTACGGTTTGTATTGGCCGTGAACCACGGGCGGGGGTGGATTTTCTTCCCCTGACTATTGACTACGAGGAGAGGTTGTATGCGGCGGGTAAAATACCCGGCGGATTTATCCGGCGGGAGGGGCGTCCCACTCAGGAGGCTACCCTGGCCAGTCGGCTTACTGACCGTCCGTTGCGCCCACTTTTACCCAAGAGCTGGCGTACAGAGATTCAGATAATAATTACCGTTCTTTCGGCTGATCAGGAGAACTCCCCGGACATTCTGGCGGTTATGGGTGGGTCCGCCGCCCTGTCATTATCGGACATGCCGTTTGATGGTCCGGTGGGCGCAGTCCGCGTTGGGTATATTAATGACGAACTGGTAATTAATCCCACTTTACCTCAGCTTAAAGATAGCCAGCTTGACCTGGTTGTGGTCAGCACCAAAGAAGCCGTAGTTATGGTGGAAGCGGGCGCCCGGGAAGTTACTGAGGACCTGGTTGTCCGGGCAATTAAATTAGGACACGAGGAAAACCAGAAAATTATTAAACTCCAGGAACAGCTCAGGCAGACTTGGGGCAAACCCAAACAGGTAGCCCCGGTCATTGAGGTTAATTCGGAGGTGATTTCAGCCGTCTCGCCGGTAGTTGCCGAAAGACTTCCCCAAATCATGGGGCAACCGGATAGAGAGGTACGTGATGAGGCACTGGATAATTTACGGCAAGAACTTATCCGTGATTTTGGCGAGAAATTCCCGGTATCAGAGATACTGTCGGTCATGGACTCGCAGTTTAAGAAATTCCTGAGAGCTGATATTCTGGAAAAAGGAAAGCGTATTGACGGGCGCGGTTTGAACGAGGTTCGCACTATCAGTTGTCAGGTAGGAATCCTGCCCCGTACTCACGGCTCAGGATTATTCTCCCGGGGTCAGACACAGGTGTTAACCATTGCTACGCTGGGTTCTACCCGGCAGGAGCAGCAGCTTGACGGATTGGGTATTGAGGAAAAAAAACGCTTCATGCATCACTATAATTTCCCGCCCTTCTCTGTCGGTGAGGCAAGGCGTGCTGGCACTCCCGGACGTCGTGAGATTGGGCATGGCGCTCTGGCGGAACGGGCGCTGATACCGGTACTGCCTAAAGATGAAGATTTTCCGTATACGATTCGCCTGGTTTCCGAGGTTCTCAGTTCCAACGGTAGCACCTCAATGGCTAGTGTTTGTGCGAGTAGTCTTTCACTGATGGATGCCGGAATACCGATAAAGAGAGCCGTCGCGGGTCTGGCAATGGGGGTAATTACCACTGAAAAAGGTGATTATGCCGTAGTAACCGATATCGCGGGTGTCGAGGACGCCTATGGTGATATGGATTTTAAGGTGGCGGGTACTGCCGAGGGTATAACGGCACTCCAGATGGATATTAAGGTTAAAGGCATAACCCCGGAGATGATGGAAAAAGCGTTGCATCAAGCAAAGGAGGCGCGTCTTTTTATACTGGATAAAATGGAACAAACCATTAATACAAGCCGGACTGAGGTCAGTCAGTATGCCCCCCGGATGCATAAAATAATGATTGACCCCGATAAGATCGGCAGTGTAATTGGTACCGGAGGGAAGACCATCAGGTCAATTATCGAAGAGACCAAAACGACCATTGATATTGATAATGGTGGTACGGTACTCATCGGCTCACCGGATGAGGAGGCCGCCCGTAAGGCCATCGCAATTATTGAAAGTCTAACTCAGGAGGTGGAGGTGGGCCGTACCTATACCGGTAAAGTAACCCGTTTATTAAACTTTGGCGTTATGGTAGAGGTATTGCCCGGTAAAGAAGGGTTGGTCCATATCAGCGAGCTGGCCGAACATCGGGTGGATAAAGTTGAGGATGTGGTCAAAGCTGGCGATGAGCTTACGGTCAAGGTAATTGGCATTGACAATATGGGTCGGGTAAACCTGTCACGGCGAGCGTTGCTGGTATCTTCGTCGGGAGTGGACGGAGGTAGGGAGGGCGGTTCACAATCTGGGAGTTACCCACCGAGAAGGCAGCCGGGAGGACGCCCACCGTTTCGCCCCCATGGTGGTGCCGGCAACCGGCCTTTCCAAAAGAGATAACTGATAAATTAAGATATATATTTTAGCTGGGTAGGAAACGTTATGGAGCCGATAAAGATAGCTGTCTACGGCGCACTGGGGAAGGTGGGGCAAGAAGTGGTCAGGGCGGTGTGTAACCGGCCTGACATGGAGCTGGTAGGTGCCGTAGAACTGGCGGTGGCTGAGGATACCCTGAACTTACCTGACAGGTTGGGAACCGTACCCTTTTCATCTGATTTGGATGGTATTATCACCAGTTGCCTTCCGGATGTGCTGGTCGATTTCACGGTTGCCAAAGCCGCCATGGCCGCGGTGCGCGTGGCTGCCAAGCGCAGTGTTAACCTGGTAATAGGAACTACCGGTTTTACCGCGGACGAGATTGCTGAGATTGACGGACTGGCTAAGACGCATCAGATAGGGGTGGTAGTGGCGCCTAACTTTGCCCTGGGAGCGGTTTTAATGATGCACCTGGCTAAAATCGTGTCCAAACACTTTGATTGTGCTGAAATAATAGAGTTACATCATCAGCAGAAAAAGGACTCCCCTTCCGGAACGGCTCTGGCTACGGCTAGAGCTATGGTAAAGGCCCGGGGTAAGCTCTTTAACCTGTCGCCGGCGCAGGCACAGCCTTCGGAGAGCCGGGGCAGGCAGGTTGACGGCGTAGCGATTCATAGCGTGCGGTTATCTGGTTTTATGGCACATCAGGAAGTGCTCCTGGGCGGACCGGGACAGATACTGAGTATTCGGCATGACACGATTAACCGTGAATGTTATATGCCCGGCGTAATATTAGCCATCCGGAAAGTGGTTAAGCGCCCGGGGCTAATCTTCGGCCTGGAGGCTCTACTTGGACTCCGGGAGGGATAATGGATAGATATCGGGTAGCCATTGTTGGCGCTACTGGAGTGGTGGGGCATGAATTCATCAAGATACTGGAGCAGCGCCATTTTCCGATGAGTTCGGTGAGCCTGCTGGCGTCTGACCGCTCAGCGGGAAAGAGACTATTTGTGGCTCACGAGGAGTTAGAGGTCGAAGAGACTTCACTGGAGTCCTTTCAAGGTATCGATATTGCCCTGTTTTCGGCGGGGACGGAAATTAGCCGTCACTTTGCGCCGGTTGCCGCCCGGTCGGGAGCCGTGGTTATTGATAATAGCGTGGCGTTCAGGATGGACGCCACCGTTCCGCTGGTGGTGCCGGAAATAAATCCAGAAGATATTAAGTGGCACAAGGGGATTATTGCCAATCCTAACTGCTCTGCCATCCAGATGGTGGTGGCGTTGTATCCCCTGCATCAGGTTAACCCGATTAAGCGTATCATCGTTGATACTTACCAGGCAGTGTCCGGTACGGGTTTGGCGGCAATAGAGGAACTGACCGTGCAAGCTAAGCAGGTACTTGGCGGGCAGAGCGCGATACCCCATGTCTATCCTCACCAAATTGCCTTCAACCTGCTGCCGGAGATTGATGTTTTTCTGGATAACGGATATACCAAAGAAGAGTTGAAGATGGTGGAGGAATCTCGTAAGATCATGCATGCCGGTGATATCGCCATTTCCGCTACCTGTGTCCGTGTTCCGGTATTTACCGGACACAGTGAGGCGGTTCATATTGAGTTTACTCAGCCGATGCCTCCGGAAGAAGCTCGGAATATTCTCGCTCGCGCTCCCGGCGTGAGATTACTTGATGACATGACCATTAGCCTTTACCCGCAACCCTGGTCGGTGGTCGGTACCGATGAAGTTTTTGTCGGGCGTATCCGTCAGGATTCTTCCCACCCCACTGGCCTGGCGATGTGGATTGTCGCCGACAATCTGCGCAAGGGAGCCGCTCTGAACGCCGTCCAGATTGCCGAAGAAATGGTTAAAAGAGATTGGTTGTCTCCTGTGGAGGTTAAGAAATGAAAGAATTAGGAAGATTACTGACCGCGATGGTAACCCCGTTTAATGAGAAGGGGGAGGTTGATTACGAGCAGGCTAAGAAATTAGCCCTGGCTTTGATTAACTCCGGAAGCGACGGAGTGTTGATCACGGGCACTACCGGAGAGTCACCCACCGTCAGTGAGGAAGAGAAGCTGCGCCTGTTTGCTGAGGTAAAGTCAGCCGTCGGCGGTAAAGGGACGGTAGTGGCTAACACCGGAAATTACAGTACCGCCGAGACCCTGGAACTGACCCGGGAGGCGGAGCGGATTGGGGTTGACGGCTGCCTGCTGGTAGTCCCCTATTACAACAAGCCCACTCAGGAGGGCCTGTACCAGCACTTTAAGACCATTGCCCAGGGCACCAGCTTGCCGTGTGTCCTGTACAATGTGCCTTCCCGCACTATTACTAACCTCTCTACTGAAACTACTATCCGCCTGAGCCATGTCGATAATATTATCGGGGTTAAGGAAGCCAGCGGAGATCTGGAGCAGATTGCCCGGATTATGATCGGTGCCGCTGACGACTTTCTGGTATGGAGCGGTAATGACGGCGATACCCTGGCCATAATGGTTCTGGGTGGCTACGGGGTAATCAGTGTCGCCTCCCATCTGGTGGGCAAGCAGATAAAAGAGATGATGGCTGATGTTCTGGAGGGCAAGGTTAAAGAGGCCGCCCGGATACACCACCGCCTTCTGCCGCTGATAAAAGCCCTGTTTGTAATCTCCAATCCCATCCCGGTCAAATACGCCGTTAATTGTGTCGGCATAAATGTCGGTAAGCCGCGCCTGCCGCTTCTTGAGCCTGATGAACCAACGGCGGCGATAATCCGGGACATGCTGAAAACCAGCCGGATTGACCTGAAGCCGTAGGCCCTTGCGCTTCACGGCGGGCGGATTAGTCAAATAATTGAGCCTGATTAGCTTCGGAATTGTTTCCCTTTAAAAAACACCAATTTGAGGTTAAAAACGTTAAAAACAAATCCGGCTAGCCTCGCGTTATACCTTGGAGTCCATCTTGTGCTTTCTCATGTGTGGAAGGTCGTTCGCAAAGTGACATCAGGCGGGGAACCGGGCACGCGCCGGCCGTGCCGGTCTCGAACCTGTGACACCCGGACTAAAAGATAGGCGTCTTTTCGATTGTCTCATCCCGTTCCGGTCCCACGCAGACCAGGTTAATCGGGCAGTTCATCAACTCCTCCAGTCGGTTGATGTACTGGCGGGCTTCCGCCGGCAACTCCTCAAACTTGCGGACGTCTTTGGTAGACACCTGCCACCCGGGAAGTTCTTCATAGACCGGCTGGCATCTGGCTAGAGTGGCCACATCAGTCGGAAAATTGTCAATAATCTTACCGTCCACCCGGTAGCTGACGCATATCTTCAGGTCGGGTAAAATATCAAGGATGTCCAGGCGGGTAATTGCCGCCCCTGTGAAGCCGTTAATACGGGTGCTGAATCGGGCCGCCACAGCATCAAACCAGCCACAACGGCGCGGTCGGCCGGTAGTGGTGCCGTATTCGTGAGCCTCTTCCCGAATTAAATTCCCGGTTTTATCTAGTAGCTCGGTAGGCATCGGGCCGCCGCCCACCCGGGTGCAGTAAGCTTTACACACGGCCAGGACATGAGTGATGCGGGTGGGGCCAATGCCGGCACCAAGACAGCCTCCCGCTGACAGCGGTGAAGACGAGGTGGTATAGGGATAGGTGCCGAAATCAGGGTCAAGCAGTGTTCCCTGGGCGCCTTCCAGCATAACTAGTTGACCCCGGTCTATGGCGGCCTCAATCATAATGGCAGTTTCCGTAATGTAAGTTTTCAGACGCTCACCGTGCTGGCAATACTGGCGGTATATTTCGTCCAAAGAAAGGGGACTTACCCCGTAAACCTTGGTCAGGATGTTGTTCTTGTGCTCCAGTATGGTGCGCAGACGTTCCCGAAATGCCTCTTTGTCCAAAAGGTCACTGATTCTAATTCCCAGCCGGGCCGCTTTATCGGCAAAGGCGGGGCCAATGCCTTTTCTCGTGGTGCCAATCGCGTTACCACCGCGCGCCTCCTCCTCCAAACCATCAAGCAGGACGTGATAGGGCATAATCAGGTGAGCCCGGTCGCTGATGAATAACCGACTGGTATCCACACTATGCTGTTTAAACTGCTCTATCTCCGTAATCAATACCGCAGGATTAATCACCACTCCATTACCGATAATACAAACCGCTTTCGGAGAAAATATGCCCGACGGGACAATGTGCAGTGCGAATTTACCGAGGGGATTAATGACGGTATGCCCGGCATTATCACCTCCGGAAAAACGCACCACAACGTCAGCTTGCTGGGCAAGCAGATCGACTATTTTACCCTTCCCTTCATCCCCCCATTGAGCTCCGATAACTTCAATAACTGGCATTATTTTCCCCTAAACTAACTAGATTTTGCCTGTTGCCACACGTAAAGAACCCTCTGTCCGGTAGTGATAAAGCTGAAGACGGTTATAATGGCTAATGCGCTGATTAAGGCATAATCAAACTGGCTGAACAGCAGACCTAACGTAAGCACGATTATCCTCTCGGCACGGGTAAACAAGCCCACCTGGCAATCCAGACCCAGTCCCTCCGCGCGCGCCCTGGTGTAGCTTACCAGAAACGAGCTAGTAAGCACCAGGCAGACCAGCAGGGCCTCAATGTCCGGCCGGTTGCTGACCAGACTAAATACCACGATGCTAACCAGCAGCGCTGCCTCTGACAAACGGTCCATTGTAGAGTCAAAGAAGGCGCCAAAACGGGTAGCCCGATTGATATGGCGCGCCAGGAAGCCATCCAGAATATCAAAGAAACCAGCTACAATTACGGTCAGTCCGGCCGCCAGTAGATGCCCGGTCATGATAAGTCCCGCCGCTCCCAGGGTTATTACGAAACCAAGCCAGGTGATATAATTTGGTGATATTGACGTTCGGGATAAAAGTTTTACCGCGGGTAGGGTAAGGTAATACGCCAGCAGCTTATGAACTTCAGCTATTTTTGCCATTGACCACCGTTCTTCCGATGCCGTTTTACGATTGCTTGCCTTCTCATCCTCAGATTAATGACGCCTTAGATTCTACCGGGTTCCCATTCCTGGAATTAGCAAGGACTCTGGTGTAACAATTCAATATCCTCTGGGTAACCTCTTCCCAGTCATATTTCCTGGCTTTAAGGATGCCCCGGGCTCCCATCTCTCGCCGAAGTGATTCATCCTTCAGTAATAAAATCAGGGATTGGGCTAAATTCTTGTCGTCTCTGGGTGGTACCAAATACCCATCTTCACCGTGAGATATCACACAGGAATAGCCGGCTACCGAGGTAGCCACTACTGGAGTGCCGATTGCCATAGCTTCAAGCAGGACAATACCGAAGCTTTCCTGGCTCGTCGCCGGAGCACAGAATACATCGGCGGTCTTGTAGTATCTGGGTAAATCATCGTGGGATACGTAGCCAATAAATACCACGTCCATCAATCTGTCCTGCTTGATCTGTTTCTCGTACTTTCGTTTCAGCCTGGAGCCAGGACCAACGATAATAAGTCGAGCTTCCGGAACTGCCTGCTTAACCAGCTTATAGGCTTTGAGCAGGTAGTTCACTCCCTTTCGTTTTTCCAGCCGACCAACAAAGAGGATATTTAGTTTTCCATCACAGAGTTTTTCAATTGGTGCTATATCAGCGGTGAAGTGGTTCCGGTCAATACCGTTAGGAATAACCTCATAAGGGCCGGGGACATATTTAGCGGCATATTCCCGGGCGGGTTGAGACACCGCAATCTTATGATGAAGTTTGCGGGCTCGTCTACTAAGTATCAGGTTAGTAAACGGCCGACCGATTCCGTATCCGGGGCTACCTTCATAGGCGTGGAAGGTGCCGATATTTACCGTATCCGAAAACCGGAGCACCGCGCTGCATAACATGGGCATAAAGGGCTCATGGAGGTGGACAATATCAAATTTTTCCAGACTGAGCACTTTTTTTATCGTCGAAGCTAGTCTAATAGAAATGGTAATACGGGCAATGGAGCCACTGGTAGGAATGGGGCGGGGTTTACCGATGGGAATAAATCTATCACCAAAGACAGAGACCGCCTTGGATGCGGGAGCAATGACCTTTACCTCGTGACCCAGGCGGGTTAATTGATGCTCCAGCGCCGAGATATGATTGGTAACTCCACCCGGGTACGCAAAATCATAAGGGGAGACTAGCGCTATCTTCATTACTGACTGGATGGAACCTCTGTACTGAGCGGCTTAGGTGGTTTGGTCTCTCCAGCCGGCTGAGTACCGACAATAAATTCCTCAACCATCTGGCGGGCTTCATCGTCAGTATATTGAACGGGTGGTGATTTCATAAAGTAGGCAGAAGGCGCCTCCAGCGTTCCTTTTAGCCCACGGTCTAAAGCTAATTTACAACATCTAATGGCATCGATAACTACGCCAGCTGAGTTCGGGCTATCCCATACCTCAAGTTTCAGTTCCAGGTTCAAGGGGACATCACCAAAGGTCAGACCCTCCATACGGATATGGCAGAACTTGCGGTCATCCAGCCAGGGGACGTAGTCACTGGGGCCAACGTGGATAGAGCCGGGGCCAATTTTGTAATCCAGTTGAGAGGTAACGGAAGTAGTTTTGGAAATCTTTTTGGACTCAAGCCGTTCCCGCTCCAGCATATTGTAAAAATCCATGTTACCGCCAAAGTTTAATTGATAGGTTCGTTCTAATCTGACACCGCGGTTCTGGAACAGCCGGGTAAGGACGCGGTGAACAATAGTAGCCCCGACCTGTGATTTTATATCATCCCCAATAATGGGAAGCCCTTTTTCCTTAAAGCGTTCCTGCCAGTAAGTCTCGCGGGCAGTAAATACCGGTATACAGTTAATAAATCCGCAACCTACCGCCAACACTTGCTCGATATACCATTTGGTTGCCTCTTCACTGCCAACCGGCAGGTAATTTATTACCACGTCAGTTTTGGTTTGCTTGAGAATTTTTACGATATCAGCCGTCTGTCCCGGCGCTTTCTCGATTATCTGTGACAGGTATTTACCCAGGCCATCGTGAGTCATTCCCCGCTCGACCTTAACGTTAGTGGTGGGTACCTCGCAGAATTTAAAGGTGTTGTTCGGTGAAGTGAAAATGGCTTTGGCAAGGTCTTTGCCTACTTTATTCTTGTCGATGTCAATGGCAGCCACAAAATTAATGTCGCTTATATGATATCCGCCCAGATTAACATGCATTAGTCCGGGCACATGGTCACCTGCTTGAGCTGTCTTGTAGAATTGAACTCCTTGAACTAATGATGAGGCACAGTTGCCGACTCCAATTATGGCTACGTTTATTTTGTTGCCCATGCTTTACGCTTTCCCTTCTAAACAATTAAAAGTATACTGAACAGTTTTTATAATTGTTTATGTTTCCTTTTCAATACCGTTAGCAATATATTACTTTACACGCTGCCTGTCAAGATCTGTTGCCTGTTAAGGTTGATAAAAACCTGAGTTATGCCGTTAAACACCCGCCGGTGACCGGGCGAAAATCTTTTCTGGCTGCCAGTGTCCTTTTGACGGGTTGTAGCGGAGTACACCCAGGAAATAACCATTGTGGGTATAGGCACGGCAGAGGCGGTCCGCCGAAGCTGAACCGGAGCGGTCTGGTTTCGGGCAGCCATCACTTAAAATCAGGGGTTGCCCATTCCTTACGGCCTGGGAAGCTTCATCACTGATGATTACGGCTGCCCAGTGCAAGAGTACGGTATCCAGGGGATGGACAAGGTGTTGCCAGTATCCCTGGTGGACGGCGTCCTCAAACTGGGATAGGGAAACGGCGCTACTGATATGGAAGGGGCCGTACTTCAAGCGGACCAGGTTCTTCAGGTGAGCACCGCAACCCAGGGATTGCCCGAGGTCATGAGCCAGGGAGCGGATGTAGGTGCCTTTGCCGCATTCTACGATTATTGAGGCGACGGGCGGCTGCCATTCCAGGAGTTCAACACGATAGATTTGAGCCAATCGGCTTTTTCGTTCAACGGTGATGCCGGCGCGTGCCAGTTCGCAAAGCCGTTGCCCGTGATACTTTACCGCGCTGTACATCGGTGGGGTCTGTGATACGGAACCGATGAAGGCATTTAATTCTGCTTCCAGTTGCTCCTGTGTAATATCCGAGCAGTCGCTACGCTGTGTAATACTGCCCGTGGCATCGTAGGTATCGGTAGCTACTCCCAGTGAAATATCAGCCTGGTAGATTTTGGAAGCATTCAGCAGGAATTCCACGACACGCGTACCCTGACCGAGGCAAACGGGTAAAACGCCGGTCGCTGCCGAATCCAGGGTACCGGCATGCCCCACGCGCCGCTCGCCGGTTAACTGTTTTATCCGTTTGACGACGCTGAAGGAGGTTTTGTGCGGAGGTTTGTTGATGTTTAGTATGCCGTCCATAATTAATCTCGGGCGGGTGGGTCGGTCTCCTGGCCGATCTGGTCCATTATCCGTAGGAGACGGTCTCCTCTTTCGATAGAATCATCCCAGTAAAAACTTAGTTCCGGAATACGCGGTAATTTCAGGCGTTTGATTAGCTCTCTACGGAAGAAAGGCGCTGCCGAGGCCAGAGCGTTCATCGTTTCGGGTTTCTCAATGTCGCTGCCGATACGGCTGATAAATAACTTGGCGTGTCTTAAGTCAGCCGAAGCGGTAACCTCAGTTATAATGACGGAGGTATCGAGCCGCGGGTCTTTTATTTGACGTTGCAGTAGGTCACTAATCTCTTGGCGAATAAGGCTATTCACCCGCCGAATGCGATGTGCCATGGATAACTCCTTTGAAGGCTTTGCCTAACTGGCCTTCTTACTGGTGAAAAATTCCAAAGTATCACCAACTTGGAAGTCGTTGAAACTTTCAAGACCTACACCGCATTCATAGCCCGCCGTCACCTCTCTGGCATTATCCTTAAAGCGCTTGAGACTGGACACCGTGGATTCGTTCACTACCTTTTCGCCACGCCGAACCCTGACCGGAGTTCCACGGGTTACTTTGCCTTCGGTAATATAAACACCGGCTATGTTTAGCTTCTTACCACTGGCGAAAACGGCTCTTATCTCAGCGCGTCCTTCAATAACCTCAACATAGGTTGGCGCGAGCATGCCATTTAGCGCTTTTCCTACATCGTCAATCAGGTTGTAAATCACGTCATAGAAACGGATACTAATGCCTTCGATTTCCGCCAGTCTCCGGGCACCCAGCGTTGCGTTTACACTGAATCCAAGAATGAGGCCATTGGAAGCGATGGCTAGCATGACGTCACTTTCGGTAACATTACCGGTACCGCCGCGGATAAATCGGACCTGAACCTCCTCGGTGCTCAATTGTTCCAGGGAACTTCGTATCGGTTCGACACTGCCCTGTACATCGGTCTTGAGAATGACATTAAGTTCTTTTACGCGGCCGGTACTTATCTGGGTAAAGAGGTTGTCCAGATTCATTGGTTTTGGTGCCATTGTAGGCTCTTGCTGTGCTGCTAGCTTGTGTTTTTCGATTAGGGACTGTGCCTGGCGTTCGTTGGCTACGGCAGTGAGCATTTCTCCAACTTGGGGTACGAGGCTCAGTCCCAGGATTTCAATCGGGCTGGATGGCTCGGCCTTTCTTACCCGTTTGCTGCTGTCGTTGAACATTGCCTTAATCCGGCCCCAGGTGGTGCCAACGACGACGGTGTCACCGACCTTTAATGTTCCATCGTGGACCAGTACGGTGGCTAAGGGTCCCTTGGTCTTATCCATTTCGGCTTCGATAACTACGGCTACGGCGGGTCGAGATGAATCTGCTTTAAGGTCCTCCAATTCGGCTACCACCAGCAAGTTCTCCAGTAGTTCCGGGACGCCCTGATTATCTTTGGCCGAAATGGCAAGGCAAACGGTATCTCCCCCCCATTCTTCAGGGATTAGTCCGGCATCAGCCAGTTGTTGTTTTACGTGTTCCGGGTTAGAGTTGGGTTTATCAATTTTATTGATTGCCACCATGATAGGTACGCCAGCGGCACGGGCATGGTCTATGGCTTCCAGGGTTTGCGGCATTACCCCGTCATCAGCGGCTACCACCAGTATTGTGATGTCAGTTACCTGGGCACCGCGAGCTCGCATTGCGGTAAAGGCTTCATGCCCCGGGGTGTCCAGAAAGGTTATCTTTTGTCCACTAACCGTAACCTGGTAAGCACCAATGTGCTGGGTAATACTTCCAGCTTCGGTGTCCATCACATTGGTCTGGCGAATGACATCAAGTAGTCGGGTCTTACCATGATTCACATGCCCCATGACGGTAACTACCGGCGGCCGGGGCTTTAGAGCGTCCGGTTCCTCAGTCCGGAGTTGCCGATACCTCTTAATATCGCTGGAAACTACTTCTGGAGCGGTTAGGGGTAAGGGGCGCGCTTCATAGCCAAGGGTACTGGCAACACTAGCGGCGGCTTCATAATCAATGATCTGATTAATGTTGGCCATAATGCCATTTCTCATCAGTTGTTTGATGATATCTATCGGGCTAACCTTTAGCAGGTCGGCCAGTTGTCTCACCCTATTGGAAGGCGAAAGTTCGATCAGGGGTAATTTAGGTGGTGGTGAACTCTCGTTAGCTGGTTCGGCCGAGGTTGATTTTGTTGATTCTATCATTGGCTAACTCCTGCCAGGCTCCTTCCGTGCTGAATTAATTGTTCCCGGTTATCCTGGGTTAGATTAACCCGCAGCACGTGTTCAAGCCGGCTACCCTTCAAACCGGCCTCCCAGCATTCCAGTGCCGGGCACAGGTAAGCACCCCGTCCATCTCTCTTGCCGCTGGTATCAACTGCCACCGTGCCATCGGTAATACGTATCAGACGCACCATCTCTCGTTTGGCTTTTACTTTACGACAAGCCACACAGGTACGCTGTGGTATATGTTTAATAAAAGTACTGCGTGGATTAATACTCCTCCTCCTCTTCTTCTTCCTCTTCTCCTCCGGGAATATCCGTCTGCCGACGGTGTTTCGGTTTTCTGAGCTCGTCGGTATCAGTTCTCACCGGGACGCCCTTCTTTTTCTTCTTTGATTTAGGGACCGGCTTGGTGGGTATCGAGGTTAAAATATCCTCGGCAAACCGGACCTGGGGTTTCTCTTTTACGGAGACCGGAGGCGTAATGAATTCGGTGTCAAGGGCCGGCATTGGCTCTGCTTCCTCGGCTGCCTCCTCGATGGGTGGTGCCGAAACCGGCTCTTCAATGGATTCAATTTCTGCCGGGATTTCTGCGTCAACAACCTCATCTTCCACTGGAGATAGTAACTTAGCTGCCTCCGCCTTCTCTGCCTCCGCAATGGAGGTACTCTTAATATCGATGCGCCAGCCGGTTAGCTTGGCGGCCAATCTTACATTCTGTCCTTCCTTGCCAATGGCTAAGGAAAGTTGCTTGTCGGGCACAACCGCAATGGCGAGCCCCGCCTCCTCTTTCAGTTCGATACTTAAGACGTGAGCCGGGCTGAGCGCATTGGATATAAATACGGCGGGGACCGAATCCCACATAACGATGTCTA
>CAYFGR010000006.1:0-36161 GCA_964343135.1 uncultured Dehalococcoidales bacterium | reverse complement strand
GGCGAACTGAATGAGCTGGGAAGCTCGATTTATGGTGATAGCGTGCGGGTAAGCGGTAAAGTTGCGCCCGGATCCATAGAACAGGAGCGGGCGGGTCTTATTCTGCGGTTCACCATTGTTGAAGGAGAGGAAAGCCTGCCGGTGGTCTATCAGGGTGTTGTTCCGGACGCTTTTGGTATTGAGAATGAAGTAGTCGTTGACGGTCGTCTCAGTTCATCGGGTATTTTTCAGGCTGGCAATATTTTGGTGAAGTGCCCTTCAAAATATGTGCCCAAAAGCTAAAATACGATTAAGGGAATTAGTTTATGGCGGATATCGGCTACATGGCACTTGTTCTGGCATTAGGAGCCTCGGTTTATTCGGCAATTGGTTTTATATTTGGGGAGAAGAGGAAACACCCGGCACTAATTGATAGTGCTAGAAATAGCCTACTAGCGGCGGGCGGGCTGGTAACTATATCCGTAGCCATTCTGTTATACGCTCTGGTTAGTCATAATTTCCGGATAGAATATGTTGCCAATTATACCAGCCGTGATATGTCCCTGCCCTACCTATTAAGCGCTTTGTGGGCGGGCAATGACGGTTCGTTGCTCTTTTGGGTATGGCTGCTCTCTTTATTTGCCATCGTGGCGGTGCTCCAGAAGAGAGGTATTGGCAAGAACCTGGTGCCTTACGCTTCGTCAGTTATTATGCTCACGCAAACCTTCTTCATTTATTTGTTGCTTTCCAAGTCGAATCCTTTCCGTCAACTTGCCTTTGCCCCCGCCGAAGGAATGGGGCTTAACCCGCTTCTGGAGAATCCCGGGATGATAATACATCCGCCGACTTTACTGGCGGGATATGTTGGTCTTACCATTCCTTTTGCTTTCGCCCTGGCGGCGCTGATAACGGGGAAACTCGGTGATGAATGGATAGTAACCATAAGAAGATGGACGTTTTTTGCCTGGCTTCTGCTTGGTCTTGGTAATATTATTGGTGCCTGGTGGGCATATGTTGAGTTGGGCTGGGGGGGCTACTGGGCGTGGGACCCGGTGGAGAATGCCGGTTTTATGCCCTGGCTGGTAGCTACTGCCTTTCTTCACTCTATTATGATGCAGAGAAGGCGGGGGATGCTGAAGGTGTGGAATATGGTGCTGATAATACTAACCTTTAATCTGGTAATATTCGGCACTTTCCTGACTCGCAGTGGTATCCTCTCCTCGGTTCATACCTTTGCC
Source organism: uncultured Dehalococcoidales bacterium (assembly GCA_964343135.1). Classification (GTDB taxonomy): domain Bacteria; phylum Chloroflexota; class Dehalococcoidia; order Dehalococcoidales; family JAUYDJ01; genus CAYFGR01. Next base: position 34,944 of record CAYFGR010000006.1, on the reverse strand, counting down.
GAGACTGGTCTGGGTCCCTACTTTTTAGCCTTCATTGGTGTCAGTCTCTTCATCTCTTTTGGCTTGCTGTATCACCGCAGTGAAGCGTTAAGAGGGGAGTCCGAAATGGAGTCCCTCATCTCCAGAGAGAGCACCTTCCTGCTGAACAATCTACTCCTGGTTGGGGCTGCCTTTGCTGTTTTCGTGGGGACGGTATTCCCCGTGATATCTGAGGCAGTGCGGGGAGTAAAAATTAGTGTCGGGCCACCCTTTTTTAACCAGGTTAACGGACCTATTTTCCTGGTTTTACTGTTGCTCACCGGAATTTGTACTCTTATCAGCTGGCGGCGAGCGTCAATTAAAAACCTGATTCATAATTTTCTTTGGCCATCAGTAGTTACCCTTGCTTTGGGGGTAGTTCTTTTCATCTTTGGTATCCGGGAAGGGTCTGCTCTTATTGCCTTCCCGATATGCGCCTTCGTTCTCGCCACGATACTGTATGAGTGGTTCCGGGGAACGAGAGCCCGCCACCGGATGAACGCGGAGAATTATTTCAAGGCTTTCTGGGAATTGATTGTGGGTAATCGGCCCCGCTATGGCGGCTACATTGTCCACATCGCCATTATTTTGATGGCCATTGGGATTGTTGGTTCCTCTCTCTACAGTGCGGAAAAGGAAGTTACCCTTAAACGCGGTGAGTCCATGAACATCAAGAATTACACCCTTATTTATGAGAATATTGACTACTATGAGACGCAGAGCCGAGTGGTAGTTACCTCGACGCTAGCACTGTTTAACAGTGGGGAAATGATTGGCAGGCTGACTCCAGAGAAATACTTGCACCGGAGCTACCAACCGGTGACCGAGGTAGCCATCCGCAGTACCCTCCTCGAGGACCTGTACGTCATTTTAATCGGTTGGGAAGATGATGGCACTACCAGCTTTAAGATTCTGGTAAATCCCTTGATAAGCTGGATATGGGTGGGGGGAGTTGTATTTATCCTGGGGGGATTGATTGCCCTCTGGCCGGAACGACGGCGGCTGCCCTTAGAGAAAGGGAAGACAGGAGGGAAAAAGGGATGGGATTAAGGAGAAAATTTGGCGTTATTTTGCTGATTGTGCTGCTCTCTTTTCCCTCCGCCCGAGCTAGCGCGGTAGCGGTGAGCGATATATCCAAGCAGCTTATTTGTCAGTGTGGCTGTACCCTGGTTTTGCTGAATTGCAGCCATGTCGAATGCGGGTCACGGGAACCGATAACTACCGTGATTGCTGAAAAAACGGCTCAGGGTCAATCTGTTGAACAGATAAAGCAATTCTTTGTGACCCAATATGGGGAACAGGTGCTGGCATCGCCCCCCAAGCGCGGCTTTAACCTGACTGCCTGGATTGCGCCCTTTGCGGCGATAATCCTGGGAGGCGGCGTGATTTATGCCGCATTGAGAACGTGGGTAGGGCGAAGTAGGAGTTCCGTTGTCAGTGCCGTGGTGGAGAGTAAGCAGGAGAACGGAGAATACTGGCGCCGGTTGGAGCAGGAATTGGAAGAATTTAACGGGAGGGGTTTCCGATGACAATTCTATCTGCCCTGTTATTAACCGTGCTGGTTTTTACTTTTGTGAGCTACCCGTTGCTCAAGCGGCGGTCATACTCAGGTGATCTGGCTGATACCGGCGAGTTAGGAGAACTTTACTCTAAAAGAGATGCCACCTATTCTATGATTAAGGAATTAGAATTCGATTTGCAATCCGGAACCCTGAATGAGGCTGACCACGAGGATCTGTCGGAAAAGTACAAGACAAAGGCGGTAGCTCTGCTACGGGATATCGATAACGTGGAACAGGGTAGCGATGTGGGGATGGAAATAGAAAAATAGATTCTGGAGCTGCGCTGGGGCAAGGGACGCTTCTGCTCTTAGTGCGGGGTGAAGGTTCAGGGGAGTGACCGCTTCTGCTCTCAATGCGGTACGAGTTTAAGCTAAGGAGAACCCATTGATTAGACGTATTGTCCTGCTGGTTACAATCTTTATCCTGGGATTTAGCACACCGGCTTTGGCTGCTGAAGTGGGAACCGGGAAGATTGAGGGACAGATAATTAGTGAAACTGATGGCGGCAGCAGCGTTGTCGGCCAGGAAGTTACGCTGGTGATTTATCTTGATGATGCCGAAGTGAGCACAGCTGAAACTGAAGCTGATGACGAGGGTAAGTTCAGTTTTGATAATTTGTCTGTTGGGTCAGGCTATGGCTACCAGGTTAAAATAAATTACCAGAGCGCTGACTATTACAGTGACTGGCTGATATTTACCGAGGGAAAGACTACCCGGTTTGCCGAGGTTTTTGTCTATGACGCCACACTTAGTGACGAGGCAGTTAAGGTGGCCATGGCGCACACCATCATATATGTCGGTGAGGGTAGTCTTGAGGTAAAGGAGTATCTGGTATTCGTACATGAATCTGACCGGACCTATATCGGACCGACTAAAGACGGCCAGGGAGGAACATTGCAACTGCATCTTCCCAGTGGGGCAACCGAAGTGCAGCTTGATATGGGACTGATGGATTGCTGTGTCTCTAGTAATGAAGAAGGTTTTATTGAGACTATGCCCCTCATGCCAGGTAGTCGAGAAGTAGCTTATTCCTTCAAGGTTGCTTATGATTCGGGGGCATACACCTTTTATCAAAAGGTTAATTATCCCTTGTCTAAACTGGATATCCTGATTCAGGGTGAGGGTATTGAGGTTGTGGACGGTAAGCTTACCATGGGTGCGCCATTGGATATTGGCGGTATCATGTTTAATCACCTTAAGGGTCAGGATTTTACCCGGGGTGATACGCTGGTGATTCAGTTATCCGGTCTACCGCAGGCAAACCAGGTGGGGACTATGATTTGGTGGACGGTTCTGACGCTGGTAGCGTTAATCGGTGGTTTAGCAGTGGTTTATATGAGAAGAAGGAAATGATTGATACCGGTAAGCCCCATGGTTAGCTCAAAGCCGAGAAAACAGAAATTACTTGCTGAGCTTGCTGAGCTGGATGGTAGCTTTGAAGGTGGCACTATCTCAGAAGCAGACTATCGCCGGCGGCGAGACGATAAGAAGGCGCAACTAGTCGAACTGATGCAAAAATCACGGGAGTAGTGGTGGATAATGGGGAGGGATACTTCTTCTGCCCACGACTGGGTATTTCAGATTCAAGGGCTCACCAAGTCTTTCAGCAATCACCTTGCTTTGAGAGATATTGAACTCGAAGTTAGGCGCGGGGAATCCGTGGTCATTTTTGGCCCTAACGGAGCTGGTAAGACAACTTTAATCAGCATCATGGCGACTATTATGAATCCCTCATCCGGGATAGTGCGGGTGGATGGTCTGAGTCTTAAGGATAATACCGAAGATGTCCGACGGCGAATTGGTGTAGTTACCCACCAGACCTTTCTTTATCGTAATCTCACCGCCTACGAAAATCTGGAGTTCTACAGTCGGATGTATGATGTCCCCCGACGACGGGAACGTATTCATGAGGTGGTGGCGCTGGTAGAAATGACCTCTCGTCTTCATGACCGCGTGGGCACCTTATCCCGGGGTATGCAGCAAAGGTTATCTATTGCCCGTTCTCTGCTTCACCAGCCTAGTATTATGCTGCTGGACGAACCGGAAACGGGATTGGACCAGCAGGCGATATCCTTACTCTGGAGATCCTTGGAAGTCGAAAGAGCCGGAGAACACACTATTATCATGGCAACCCATAGTCTGGAGCGAGGGATTGAACTGGGGGACCGTCTGCTGATTCTGGATAAGGGTAAGTTTGTCTATCAAAAGTCAGCTAAAGACTTGGACCTGGCCGGATTAAAGGCGGCCTACCAGTGTTATACGGGGGCTGGAGGATGAGATACTGGCATAAGGTCATTGCTATTACCTGGAAGGACATTCTCTCCGAACTGAGGACTAAAGAAATCGTCTTTTCGGTGCTGGTTTTTACGCTGTTGGTGATAGTAGTGTTCAACTTCGCCTTTGGGTCGAGTCAGGAGACGATGAATCTGGTAGCCCCGGGGATTCTTTGGGTAACTTTTACCTTTGCCGGAGTGTTAAGTCTTAACCGCTCTTTCATTCCAGAGAAAGAGGAGGGTTGTCTTGAGGGACTAATGGTGTGTCCGGTAAGCCGTGATGCTATTTATGTTGGCAAGATGCTGGGAATTTTGCTCTTTATGCTGATTATCGAAGTAATTGTACTGCCTATCTTCGCTTTCCTTTTCAATCTGGCGGTTCTTTCACTTCAGCTAGTTACCATCATAGTTTTAGCTACAGTAGGTTTTGCTGCCGTGGGCACTCTGTTTTCTGCCCTGGCGGTTAATACCAGGGCACGGGAAATGGCACTACCCATCCTTTTCCTCCCTATCGTTGTTCCCGTTATCATTGCTGCCGTCGAAGCTTCCGGACTGGCGCTTTCCGGCGAGTCATGGGACCGGTTATCATCGTGGCTTGGGATAATAGTCGCCTTTGACGTTATTTTTATAGTGGTATCGTTTTTAATCTTTAGTTTCGTCATTGAAGAATAGGAAAAAGAACGCCCTAAAGGAGAGCGGATTGTGAAAAAAAATGTCCTGCTTGGGCTGAGTTCTGGGCTGATGGTGATTGCCTTGTATCTGGTCTTCGTCTATGTCCCCACAGAGAAGGAGATGGGGATTGTGCAAAGGGTCTTCTACCTTATGGTTCCTGTGGGATGGCTGTCTTTGCTGTCCTTCCTTATCGTCTTTATTGGGAGTATCCTCTATCTGGTAAAAAGGGAGAGCAAGTGGGACGTTTTCGCCAGTTGCTCGGCTGAGATTGGCATTGTCTTCACCACCCTGGCTCTCATCACCGGCTCTATCTGGGCAAAACCCATCTGGGGAGTGTGGTGGACGTGGGAGCCCCGCTTGACGGCCACCCTCGTCCTCTGGCTGATATATCTTGCCTACCTTATCATCCGCTCTTATGCTTCTGAAGAGTCCCGGGGTGCCCGGTTTGCAGCCGTATTAGGTATTGTCGGTTTCGTTGACGTACCCATTATCGTCTTGGCAACAACCCTGTGGAGAGGGATACATCCCGGTCCGTTGATTTTCGAAGGCGGGTTAGCCCCGGCTATGCTTTTAACTCTTGTGGTCAGCATAGTTGCCTTCACTACTTTATTTTCCCTGCTTTTAATGCTGAGGATATCCGTGAAAAATAGTGAAAATGAAATGAAAAGATTAAAAGGATAGTATCCTTAAGGATACTATCCAATTAAGGAGATGAATAAAAATGGAGAATGCCGGCTATTTACTGGCTGCTTTTACGGTAATCTGGGCGTTGCTTTTCGGTTATTTACTTAGTTTGTTTAACAGGCAGAGGAGATTGCAGCAGCAAATTGACTCATTGAAACAGGTGCGTTACAAAGCAGTCGCTGAGCAATAGAGAACCGGAATTTGCGTACGGTTAGGGAAACCAAAAGTTCTGGGGAGCCAGTTGGGAGTACCGGCGGACCACATTAAGGAAATTTAGTCATGAAGTTCCTGATTAACCTTACGCTGAGGAAAAAGATTATTCTCTTCACTACGGTAGGGCTGCTCGTTGGGGTTAGCGTGCTTAGCTTTTTGGGTATTAGAGCGGTTAATCAGGCTACCGAGACCATGTTGCAGGACCGACTGAACACGACCCACCTCATAGTAGACTATATTGATGAAGCTCTGGAACGGGCGCTGGCCGAGTTAAAGATAACGGCACGGCCCTGGTTATCCCGTTGAATAGTAAGTTTAAACTCCGATTACAGGGTAGTATCCGTAATAGTGTGGTGAGTCAAAAATCGATTATATCTAAAAACTCACATTGTCCGCATAAAATTATCTCTTACGTCTTCAGGTGAAAGGGGTATCCTTCCGATTCCCTCTCTAGATTCCGGGGTAATCTTTACCCAGACCAGAACCGGCCCATCGTGGTTTTTAATTGTTGCCAATAAAGACCCGAGTTCTTCGCCGGAGCTTGCTTTATAGGCATGCCGATACCCGGAAGCGAGGGCTATTTTGTCGAATTCCGTAGACGGGGAGACCGTTGGCTGATTCTGCGTTGTGGCATAGACCTGGTTATCCAGTATAAGATGGAACAGGTTTTTTGGCTTATAATTCCCGATAAATGGGAGTAACCCTAGATGCATTAGTATCGCCCCGTCACCATCCAACACCGCAATCTTCTTTCCCTTTTGCGATAAGGCAGTACCACAGCCAATAACAGAGATTAAACCCATAGACCCCATCATATAGAAATCAGGGGAATCTTTAACAGTAAATGATTCACGGCTGGTAATGCCATTTGTAGATAAAAAGGCGAATGTATTTAAAGATTCTTTTATTATCTTTATGGCATCGTATCGTTGAAATCCACTTTGCTTTGTGGTTTCTGTCGGGAGTGTGTAGCTGTCAAATAAACCCCTTGTTATTATCGCGGCCACCGGGATCTTTTCAGTACGAGCTATATTTCGTAATTCCACTATCTGATTGGTATAATTCTTTTCCGACAGAATTTTGTATGGCAGGTGAGAAATCTTCAGATAGTCCTCGAAATCACGACCCATAATATAATGTTCCGGTGAATCAGCATCCTGATTGCCAAATCCCCGCCAGGTTATTAGCAGAAAAACCGGAATCTTGTAAATTTGATTTAAAGAAGTCAATGGGTCGACGATATTTCCCAACCCGGAATTTTGTAGAAAGACTACCGGAATCTTCTTATTACCAAGGTAGAAACCAGCCGCCAACCCTAGAGCATGGGCTTCATTGGTCGGGTTAAAATAGGCTATTTCCGAGGGATTATCTAAGATATAACTCAGTAATGGGGCGAGGATAGAACAAGGTACACCCATAAACGGACCCAGCTCACTCTGATTTAGGGTGCGTACAAATTCTCTCGGTGAAACCATAAACTTCGCTCCCCGGACGAGTATTTGCCTAACCACAGAACAACCATCTTTATAATTATCGAAGGAATCAATCTCTATCTCACGAGAATTCACCTGAAGTGCCCTGGAGATACAGACCGATGGACTCTTTCAGATAAAGCGACTTTTGACCGGTATCGTTACTCTTCAATACCCGCCAGCTTCTTGGCGAGCTTCTTTTTCGACTCCATATCCGCATTTCGCAATATGGTCATACGATGCGTTTCCGGTGACCCACCGCCATGAATATTGGAGACAATATCCCGGCTCTCAAAGGCGAGCTTTTCAATCAGCCGGAAGATACGAACCCTGTCCTCCGTTGAAACACCATCTACACCCTTGAAGTATTTATTCAGTAGTGGACCAATATCCGGATGGGCGAAGTCCTTGTCTGAAGGTATGTCCGTCACCGTACCACCGGCAATCTCAATCATCATCCGAATTACTTCAGCCAGTTCCTTGCCCTCGTAAAGTTTGGAGGTATTTGACAGTACCGGGTCAACATTATAGATACCCGATGGCGTGGGCACAGACTCAACTGAGGCGGCTATCGAACAGCCGTATATTGCCTCGGTTACTTTGAGCATCTCAGCCAGCTTGTTGTTGATATGAGAAACTCGAGGTAAACCGTTGTACTCCGCCGCCGTGGCCGCCGCCCCAATTAAAACATTGCCGACACCACACTTGCAGCCGCCGTGCGAATGGCGGTGGTAATTACCGAAGTTCCGCACCATGTCACCGGCAAACTCATGTTCGCCGCACAGAAACACGCGCTCCCAGGGAATAAAAACGTCCTCAAAAATAACCATGGGGGCGAACTTGCTGAATTTAACGTTGCCCAGGTCACAGTTCTGAAGTGCCCTGGCCTCTAAGGTACCTCTTCCATAAATATGAATAACGCCCTCGGCGTCAGTGGGCACAGCAAAGCAGACGGCATAGTCCTTATCTGCCTCTCGCATTTCCCGGGTGGGCACAACCAGCGCCCAGTGAGCGCAGAGTGAGCCGGTCTGGTGTATTTTAGCGCCTCTGACCACAATGCCCTTGCTGTCCCGGTCCACCACACGCAGATATAAATCAGGGTCTTTTTGCTCTGATGGCCGTAAAGACCGGTCGCCCTTAACATCGGTCACGCCGCTGAACAAAACATAATCATTCTTTTGAATCAGGGCAACAAAGTCTTTCAGTCTTTCCCAGTAGCTGGTGCCGTATTTCTGGTCACAATTATAGGTCTCAATGCCTACCGCGCTTAATGCGTCCATGCCGGTACATCGCATATAGCAGCCACCAATCTGCTGAGCCATGAGCTTCAACATTCTGACCTTAGCCAGGAGGTCGTCCGGACTTTTAAAGAATTTGACGAAGCGGCTGATCTCTTCATCGATTAAGTCGGATTGGGTCACCAGATATTTTCTACCCTCGGGGTCGTTCTCCAGTTCAAAAGTTTTGGCGACAGCGGCGGTCATGTGTTTGATGAGAGGATGCTCGTGAACATTATCCACCTTCTCCCCCAATATGTAGGCGGTGGGATGAAGGTCTGTCAACGATTTATAGTACTGGTCAACTGTTTTGATTGCCATGCGTCTTCTTGCACCTCCGTGATATCAGCGAGGTCTGTTTTTTAGGGACTTACTGTATATTATCATTTATTAACTCCGGTTGTAAATTTCGCGCACTGCGGCGTGGTAAAACTTGGCTCTCGTTCGGATAGATGGGTGACACTTACTATCCATAATGTGGCATACCCTATCTTTGCTTCCATTTCATTGCGAGCGAAGCGAAGCAATCTCATGATTGCTCCGGCACTGCGTGCTTCGCAAAGACGAGACAAGGAAATAATGTGTCACTAAGGTAGTGGGTGAGTACACTTTTTGACTTTACCGTGCCTAGTAGGGTAAGCTGGGTCAGGCAATACTTATGAGACTATACGAGTTCGAAGGAACCCAGCTTTTCCAACGCGAGGGCATTTCTGTTCCCAATTACAGTCTGGTAATGAGCCCTGAAGAGGCCCGGGAAAAAGCTCAGGAAATTGGATTTCCGGTAGTGATAAAAGCCCAGGTGCTGACGGGGGGCCGGTATCTGGCGGGGGGAGTCCAAACCGCTCGGACTCCGGATGAAGCAGAGCAGGCTTCGGCACGTATCCTGGGCTCATCAATCAGGGGGTTGCCTGTGGGGAAGGTCATGGTGACCCGCCAGCTAAATATTGTCGCAGAGTATTTTTTGGCAATTACCGTGGACGATTATTATGGCACACCGGTTGCCATCCTCAGTCCCGAGGGGGGCGTCTCTGTTAACAAGACAGCCTGGGAGCGTCCTGAATCTATCGTTACCCGGCCTATTTCCATTAAGAAAGGGTTTACTCCCGAAGCGGTGAAGAAAATGTGCCGGGAAGTTGGTCTGAAGGGTAAGGAGGCCAACCGGATAACCGAAATAATGCTGGCACTATATAGTGTCTTTTCTAATTATGATGCCCTGATTGCTGAAATCAATCCGCTGGTGCGCACCACTGACGGCGAGTACATTGCTCTTGATTCCAAAGTGGAGCTGGATGATTCCGGACTGTTCCGCCATACCGAGCTCGAGTTCAATCGAAGTGAGCGGGTTCATAATTTGTTAGAACGGAAGGGTCGTGAAATTGGTGTCAGCTATGTCGAGCTTGATGGGGACATAGCTATCATCGCCAGCGGTGCCGGACTCGGCATGGCGTCCATGGATATTGTCGGCCGGAAAATGCGTCCCGCCAACTTTCTGGAAACGGGGGGAGCCATTACCGCCGACCTTTTGTATAACGTGATGGATCTGGTGCTTCAGAAGAAAGGGATAAGAGCGGTCTTTATCAACGTCTATGGTGGCATTAATCCTATTCACGAGGGAGCTAAGGGGGTTATCCGTTATATGCAGGAGCACGGTATTACGATACCTGTCGTAGCTAAAGCTCTGGGAAACCATCAGGAGGAGACCTGGGGGATTTTCAGGAGCCATGGAGTACACGTGGTTAACGATGTTTCTACGGAAAGTGGTGTTGAGCTGCTTGCCCGTCTGCTCGAGGGGGGAGAATGAGTATCCTGCTGAATCGGGATACCCGAGTGTTAGTGCAGGGTATTACCGGCCGGGTGGGAAGGGTGCAGGCAAAATGGATGCTGGAATACGGAACCAATATCGTCGCTGGCGTTACCCCGGGTAAAGGCGGCCAGGCGGTAGAAGGTGTCCCCGTATTTAATACCGTTGATGAGGCGGTGGCACAGCGCGGTGCGGAAGCTTCCCTGTTTTTTGTACCACCTCCCGCATTTAAAGGAGCTGCTTTCCAGACAATTGATGCCGGTATTAAGCTCATCGTCGTCGTTACCGAGCACCTGCCGGTACGTGACGTAATGGAAGTAAAGGAATATGCCCGTGACCATAATGTGCGGATAATCGGCCCCACCAGTCCCGGCATTATTACCGTTGGTGAAGCTAAGATGGGCATCATGCCCGGGAACATGTTTAATCCCGGCCGCATCGGCGTGATTTCGAGGAGTGGCACTCTTTCCTACGAAATCAGCATTAATCTGGCAACGGGTGGCTTCGGTCAGAGTACCGTTGTCGGAGTCGGGGCTGACCCCGTGGTTTTCACCAATATGCCGGAGTTGCTGAGGCTGTTCGAAGATGATGCGGGCACTGACCTGGTGGTTATTGTCGGTGAGGTTGGTGGCATCCAGGAAGAGAAAGCGGCAGAGTACATCGACCGGTGGATATACAAGCCCGTAGTTGCCTACATTGCCGGACATAACACCCCCGAAGGTAAACGTATGGGTCATGCCGGTGCCATTATCCAGGGCGATGGCAAGGGCACGCCGCAAAGTAAGGTGGCTGCCCTCAGAGAGGTGGGTGTCGGTATTGCTGAATTCCCGGCCGATATTGTCGGACTGGTCCGCAAGCACTTAAACGCAGCATAACTAAACGTCCTCTCTTGATGCCAGGAGCGAGTGTATGGCAGACGTACTGGCCAGTCTTTTTAGGTTTAGACAATTTGTATTTGAATATCTGCCCTGGTTTTTAGCCGTCTGGGTGGCGCTGGCAATAACCAGTGGGCTGATGACGGTACGGACGATGTTAGCCGCTCCCATCGGCGTTTTTTCGGTGAGCCGTTACTGTTACCGACCGGTGAACGGCAAAGATGCGGCTTTGCGTCTGGTGGTCGCCTGGCTGGTGGCTGGCTCTTTCGGGGTGGTGGTAGACTGGATTCAGCGACTATTGAACGGGGGCTAGTAACTCCGGAGGAAGGCAAGAAGATAGAAAATGATTGAAAGCTTTGTCGCCAGCGTAGCCGCGCTCTTACCTTTCGGATACGCTTTCGGTGCGGGCATGGTAATTACGGTCAGTCCTTGCGGTATCGCCATGCTTCCCGTCTATACCTCTCTATATCTGGGAGTCCGGGAGGAGGGGTACTGGGTTAAATCCGTTCTCGGGCGCAGTACCCGGGCGCTGGGCATGGGCGCTGCGGTTACTCTGGGATTCATGCTCCTCTTCGGGGTTATGGGCGCTTTAATATCGCTGGGCGGGCAATTCCTCATCGTCTATATCCCCTGGGCAGCCATTATTATCGGACTCACCCTGATTTTTCTGGGGGTATATCTTCTGGCTGGGGGGTATGTTTACACCAGTCTGCCGGCACGCCTGGCGGGTCGTTTGAGTAACCTCGGTGGTTCGGGTATCAAGGGTTTTCTGATATTCGGCATCGCCTACGGTATAGCGGCGCTTAGTTGTACCCTGCCCATTTTTTTGGTGGTGGTGGCGAATGCCCTAGCCATGAAGGGTTTCGCCTTAGGATTGCTCCAGTTTGTTAGTTTTGCTCTGGGGATGGGATTGGTTATCACCGTGGTCACCATAGGTTCCGCTTTGTTTAAGGAGACGGTAAATCGGTGGTTATGTCGGTTGGTGCCGGTGGTAACTCGCTTAAGTGGGCTGCTGCTCATCCTGGCCGGTGGCTATATTCTCTACTTCTGGTTTAAGATAGGCGATATCTTAGGCTTGATGTCCTAAATACGGGAAAGGGGAGGCAAGAAACGTTAACCATATTAGTGCGTAAATTAGACCGTTCAAAGTGGCGGTTGCCGGCACTGCTGGGAGTAGTAATTCTGGGACTCCTGGTGGTGCAGTCCTGTGCCTCTGCGGTGCCGGATAAAACCATTGAACGAAACTCCGGACCGCCGCCCGTGGATAAATTAGCCGCCGCCCCAGAAGTAGGGCGCCGGGCACCTGACTTTACCTTGACTGACATGGATGGTAAGCAGATTCGCCTGAGCGACCTTCGTGGTAAAGCGGTTTTTATTAATTTTTGGACTACCTGGTGTCCTCCCTGCCGTGCCGAGATGCCTGAGATAGAGGCCTTTCATCAGGAGTATAAGTCTAAAGATGTGGTCGTGATTGGTGTCGATATTCTAGAGTCCGAAAGTGTCGTCCGTCAGTTCGTTGAGCAGGGCGGCTATACCTGGACCTTCGTTATTGATACTACCGGCGAAGTGTCGTCCCTGTACAAGGTGAATGGTATCCCGGCGAGCTATTTTATCGACCGGGAAGGGGTAATCCGAGCCGTGGATATTGGCGCAATGACCAAGCGGGGAATGAAAGCGAAAATAATCCAGGCGCTGTAATAGCCGGCATCGGCGGGTCATCTTTACCCCCTGCTCAGCCGGCCCCGGTTTTGCTGGTCAATTCATGTTTTGCCCAGGGTCAGATTACCCATCAGGCAATACGGTTACTTGAAACGAGTGACCGTCTCTTCCCTCATCTCCTGTAACATATTCCTCAAAGTAGCGGCACCACTTTCCCGGATAATTGTGACGTAATTCGTCGACTTGCCGTGTGAATACAGATAGTGTACATTATTTTGAGGAAAGAATAATTGAAAGGCCCCCCAAATTCTCAGGAGGGTGAATCAGAGCCGCCTTAAAAGGAGAGACGAAATGGGTAAGAGAGTCGACCTGAATTGTGATATGGGGGAAAGTTTCGGACCGTACAAGATGGGCTGTGATGAAGGACTGATGCCCCATATCTCGTCAGCTAATGTCGCCTGTGGATTCCATGCCGGGGACCCGATGTGTATGCGGCAGACAGTCCAGTTGGCTGAGGAAACCGGCGTCGCCATTGGGGCACATCCCGGCTTTCCGGATCTGATGGGTTTCGGGCGAAGAGAAATGCGGGTAAGTCCTGAAGAGATTCGAAATTACGTTACATACCAAATAGGCGCCTTGCAGGCCTTTACCCGGACTAAAAAACTCCAGCATGTTAAACCCCATGGCAGCTTGTACAATATGGGCGCCCAACACGAAGCAGTGGCTAGAGCCGTTGCGGAAGCTATTCGTGAAGTGGACCCGAATCTTATTCTGGTGGGATTGGCGGGCTCTGTCTGGATAAAGGTGGGCCGCGAAATCAGTTTAAGGGTGGCCAGTGAGGTCTTTGCCGACCGTACTCTGAATGCAGATGGTACGCTCGTTTCCAGAAGCCAGCCCGGGGCAGTTATCCGTGACGTTGAAGGCGCGGTCGCCAGCGCTCTGAAAATTGTGACTGAAGGCAGCGTCACCGCTGTAAATGGTGAGGAGATAGAGGTAAGGGGAGACACCATTTGCCTGCATGGTGACAATCCGGAAGCGGCGACCTTGGCTCGAATACTGAGACAAAGATTAGAGGCAGCCGGTGTGGACGTGGTGTCACTGAGTTCCTTTTTGTAATAGAAGATGCTATTTGGGGATAACTTATGAGCTATGATCGGCCACGATTTCAGACAGGTGGCGACAAGACGCTCCTTATCGAATTTGGGAATGCCATTGCCCCCGAGCTAAACCAGCAGGTGCGATGCCTTCTGCTGGCAATACAGCGTGCCGGAATTTCGGGCCTGATTGAGGTGGTGCCGGCATATAGCTCGCTACTCGTCTACTATGAACCGCGGCAAATTAGTCTTAGAGAGCTTCGGGGCAGGCTGGAGGCTCTGGAGCGAAGTGCCGAAGATAGCGAAATCCCCGAACCGATAGTGACCGAGGTTCCCGTGGTCTATGGGGGTAAGTATGGCCCTGATCTGGAATTCGTAGCCAAACATAATGGACTAACTCCGGAAGAAGTGGTGCGGATACACACCGGCACTGCCTATCGGGTCTATATGCTGGGGTTCATCCCTGGTTTCGCCTATTTGGGGGGTATGTCAGCCAGAATTGCTGCCCCGAGATTGGCGACCCCGCGAATCAGGATACCCGGTGGGTCGGTAGGGATTGCCGGGAACCAGACGGGCATATATCCCGCCGAAAGCCCTGGCGGTTGGCAGCTCATCGGCAGAACTCCGATAGAACTATTTGATCTCCACAATGAGCCTCCGGCACAACTAAAGACCGGTAACTATGTCATTTTTGTAAGGATAACTCCATCGGAATTTACCAGGATACGGGAAGCGGTACGGCAAAGAACCTATATCGTGGAAGAGACCCCTATGGCAGGGAAGGGTGAGAGTGGCGACATTTAAAGTTATTCAGCCCGGCCTGTTAACCACGGTTCAAGACCTGGGGCGGTACGGCTATCAGCAATATGGTGTGTCGGTATCGGGGGCGATGGACGACTATGCCCTGAGGATAGCCAATCTTCTGGCAGGGAATAATGAGGGTGAAGCCTGTTTGGAAATGACCTTGCGGGGCCCTCAATTGCAGGTGCTTGCGGATACTGTGGTTGCCATTACCGGAGCGGATTTAAGTCCGATGCTGAACAATAGCTCGATCCCGATGTGGACCGCCGTTGCGGTTGGCCCCGGGGATACTATTTCCTTTCCTCGCTCGCAAAGAGGCTGTCGGAGCTATCTGGCGGTGGCGGGTGGGATTGACGTTCCCAGGGTAATGGGTAGTAGTTCCACCTATATCAAATCTCGTATTGGCGGTTTTGATGGTAGAGCATTGCGCGCTGGGGATTACTTAAAGGGCGGCAGAGCACGCCCCGGAATATTGGGGAGACTGCCGCCGCAATTTATTCCCGAATATCGGAACCAGAGCGAACTCAGGGTGATGCTCGGACCGCAGGATGACTGCTTTACTGAAAATGGTATCCACACTTTCCTTCACTCAGAATATACTATCTCCATGGAAGCGGATAGAGTGGGCTATCGACTTCATGGCCCGCGTATAGAACATAAAACCGGCGCCGACATTATCTCCGATGGTATCCCGCTCGGGGCAGTCCAGGTGCCCCGGGACGGACTACCTATTGTTCTGCTGGCAGACAGACATACCACCGGAGGGTATACCAAGATAGCCGTTGTGATAACGGCGGACATTCCCAAATTAGCTCAGGCTAAGCCGGGAGATAAGGTGAGGTTCTGGCAAATCACAGAGGCGGTAGCTCATCGGGCACTAAGAAACTACGAGCAAACCATTTGCACCGTAAAGGATTGTATTCAGCGAGGTCATTGAGGGGAGGCTTACTTATGATGCCGGAAAACAACCACATTGGAGGCGACATCAGAAATTGGCATGGGTAGTGTTGACAACAGGTCAAGAGCAGGCTAAACTTCAGTTGCATTAATAATAAGTATCGAAGGAAAGGAACCTATGTTAAAAATTGATATCTATGCCCATATTCTACCAACAAAATATAGAGAAGCACTGCATAAGGAAATGGGAGCTGGTCTCTACCAGGATGTACATAAAACCATGGGAACCATGATAGACCTTGACTACCGGTTCCGTATTATGGACAAATTTGAAGGCTTGATGCATGTCTTGACCATAGCTGGTCCCCCACTGGAAAACATTTTCAGCCCTCAGAAAGCTGCGGATTTAGCCAAGCTGGCTAATGACGAGATGGCTGAACTTGTCCTCAAGTATCCTGACCGATTTGCGGCGGCTGTAGCCTGGTTACCGCTGAATGATATGGATGCGGCTTTAAAAGAGACAGATAGAGCCATAAAAGACTTGAAATTTAGAGGGGTGCAAATATACACACCTACCATGGACAGACCTCCAGACTTACCCGAGTTCCTGCCTCTTTATGAGAAGATGGCTCAATATAACCTGCCGATATGGCTTCACCCTACGAGACCCAGAGACTATCCGGATTATCGGTCGGAGAAGGAGTCTCCCTACCGAATACACTGGTATTTTGGCTGGCCGTACGAGACGTCGGCAGCTATGGCCCGTCTGGTGATGAGCGGTATTATGGAGAAGTATCCCGACCTGAAGTTTATCACTCACCATGCTGGGGGTATGATTCCATTCTTCGAGAACCGGATACTGGGTGGCCTGGACCATACCGAGATGCTGCAGCGAGCTAACTTTAAGGAAAATCTCAGGCGACCGGTGCTAGATTACTTTAAGATGTTCTACGCGGATACGGCAATTAACGGTAGCATTCCTGCCCTGATGTGCGCCAATGCCTTTTTTGGCACCGACCACTTCCTGTTCGGCACTGACTGGCCCTTTGATAGTCAGCGCGGTGAGAGGAGCACCCGGGAGACCATAGAGGCAGTAGGGAACATGGAAATATCCGATGCCGAGAAAAGGATGATATTCGAAGATAACGCCCGGCGGCTGCTACGCCTGGCCGTATAATTAAACAACCACGCTTTACCCTACACCAGAGTTTTGCGCAGTCTTGATGTTGCCAGCGCCAGAGTGGCCAACCCCATCAGCGCTAGGACTGTGGTATCACCCCACAGGAATTCAATGCCTACCCCTTTAACCACGATACCACGCACGATACGTAAGAAATAGGTTAGCGGCACCACGGCCGCAATCCATTGGGCAAATCTGGGCATCGACTCAATGGGAAATAAGAAACCACTCAGCAGAATACTGGGCAGCAGTACCATGACGCTCAACTGCATCGCCTGAAATTGGGTTCGGGATACCGTGGATATGAAAAGGCCAATTCCGAGTGAGAACATGAGAAAGACTGAGGTCAGGGCTAGCAGTAACAGCAGGTTGCCCCGCATGGGCATGCTAAATATCAGTACCGCTGTGGATAGAATCAAAATTACCTGAGCATAAGCGATAAAAATATAAGGAATGAGCTTGGCGACAATCAGTTCTCCCCGTCTCAAGGGAGTCACGTTAAGTTGCTCAATAGTGCCCTGCTCACGTTCACGAACAATAGCAAAAGCGGTCAGCATTACCGTCATCATCTGGAGAATGATGCCCACCAGGCCGGGAAGGTAAAAGATAGCGCTCTGCATGGTCGGGTTGTACCATATCCGCGGCTGTAGTGAAACCGGTAACCTTGCTGCTGAGGTGTCTCCCGGTCTACTGACTATAGTGGCGCCTTCAGCCTGTGCTATCAGACTGGCATTAGCCACTGCCTGTATTCCTACCGTGGGGTCGGAACCATCCACGAAAAGCTGTACCTCGGCCGGCTGCCCCCGGTTTATTCGGCGGTCGTAGTCCGGGGGTATCACCAGAGCCACCTTGGCATCTCCCGATTCGATTAGACCGGTGATATCATCGTAATCGGTAGCGTAGTAATTAAGGGAGAAAAACTCGGTCTGGCGAAAGCTCTCAATAAGCTGGCGGCTCACGGCGGTATTGCTGGCATCCCAGACGACCAGTGATACATTGGTAACATCGGTGCTTAGGGCGTAGCCAAAGACGAACATCTGGATTACCGGTATTACCACTACCATTGCCATTGAGCGCCGGTCACGGCGGAGCTGGATAAATTCTTTAACGATAAGGCTGAAGATGCGCTGCAGCACTGTCAGGCTCCTTTCTCGCTATTCTCAACCGAGAGAACGATATCCTGCTCTTCAATCAGCGAAATAAAGATGTCCTCCATAGTAAAAGGAATCGGTTTAATACTCTGAACGGTGATGCCGTTGCTGGCCAGCAGCGTTTCAATTAACGGTGAAGCGGTTGCCACCTCGTCCACCACTACGTGTAGGGTACTGCCAAAGAGGCTGACATGACGACACACGGGCTGACCGGTAAGTAGTCCTTCAGCTCGGGAGAAGTCCGAACTGACCACTTCCAGCAGCTCTCCCCGGACCGCCCCGGTTTTCAATCGGGACGGGCTGTCCAGGGCAATCCGCCTTCCCTGGTGCAGCAACCCGAGGCGGTGGCAATGCTCCGCCTCGTCCATGTAGTGAGTGGTAATGAATATGGTGGCGCCATCGGCGGCCAGTTCCTGAATCAGCTCCCAGAAAAAGCGACGGGACAACGAGTCAACGCCCGCCGTAGGTTCATCGAGAAAGATAACCTCCGGGCGGTGGATGATGGTGCAGCCCAGGGCAAGCCGCTGTTTCCAGCCCCCGGCCAGTTCCCGGGTTAATGACTTTTCCTTACCCCGAAGTCCCGCCATATCCAGCACCCATTCCTTTCTTTCTTTGAGCAACGGTGCCGGGATGGTATAAATGCCTCCATAGAAATTAATATTCTCCTCCACAGTAAGGTCGCGGAATAGCGAAAACCGCTGTGACATGTAGCCCAGGTTGGCTCTGATAATATGTGGTGCGACCGCCATATCCTGTTGCAGTACTTCGGCTTCGCCTAAGGTTGGGAGTAGCAGCCCGCAAAGTATGCGGATGGTGGTGGTTTTCCCGGAGCCATTGGGGCCTAACAGTCCGAATATTTCCCCTTTATTTACCTCAAAGCTTACCTGGTTAACGGCGGTAAAGTCGTCGAATTTTCGTGTCAGCTTGGCAACGCGGATGGCGACCCCATCCCGTTTTTCGGTTGGTATTTTCGACCCGGTAGAAATCACCCTCCGGACAGCAGGCTTGGCTTCCAGCGCAGAAAGTCGGGTCACAAAGGCATCTTCAAGATTGGGTTGAATCTGTCGTAAATCTAGTACCGTTACCGCCTCTTTTTCAAGGGTGTTTTTGATTTCCGTGAGCCGTTTCTGAGCATGGTCAACCAGGACATGGATGGCATCTCCGAATATCAGGGTGCCGCTGGTGAAATTTATCTTCCGCAGTATACGTACTGCTTTTTGTGACGGCTCCGCCTTAATTTCCAGTAATTCACTGGCTATTTCCCCCTTTATATTTTGCGGAGTATCACAGACAATAATCTTCCCCTGGTGCATCAGGGCTACGCGGTTGAATCTCTCCGCTTCGTCAAGGTAGGGAGTCGATACCAGGACGGTAACGCCGCGGGACAGGAATTCTGAGATAATGCTCCAGAAATCACGCCGTGAGACGGGGTCGATACCAGTGGTGGGTTCGTCCAGAAAAAGGACTTCGGGCTGGTGTATCAGACTGCAGACCAGCGCCAGTTTCTTCTGCATACCGCCCGAAAGATGTTCGGCATGACGGTTCTGAAATGGCTCCAGTCGGCAAAAATATAACAGTTCTTTCTGACGCGGCTCGGCCAGTTCACGGGGCACATTGCGCAGGCGGGCAAAGAAATCCAGATTTTCCTTTACCGTTAGCGTCGGATACAGGCTGAAACGCTCCGACATGTAGCCGATGGATTTCTTAATGTTCCCGGCCTCTTTCAGGATATCCATGCCCAATATGCGGGCTTCACCGCCGGAAGGCAGGCTCAGGGTACACAGCATACGGATAGTGGTCGTCTTGCCGGCGCCGTCCGGACCTACCAGCCCGAATATTTCCCCCTTCGGTATTGTCAGGTCAAGACCACTTACGGCTGCTACCGATTCATATTGCTTGCGTAGATTTTTCGCCTCAATAGCCAGGCTGCTCATAACATTCACCCGTTAGTGTTTCAGGTCAGGGTATCAATATCTCGGCATCTGCCGGCATGCCGGGTTTGAGCTTGCTCAGGGGATTAGTGAGCCTGATGTCAACGCCAAAAACCATTTTCTCGCGGTCTTCCTGCAACTGGATATTCTTGGGTGTGAATAGCGCTCTTGTTGAGATACGCACCACTCTGCCGGAGAAGGTCTCGTTGGGGTAGGAATCAACGGATATCAGTGCCGTCTGCCCCAGTGTTACCAGTCCGATTTGGCTTTCGGGAACATAGGCAGTGAGAGTTACTTCCTCAAGTTCCGTAATGGTCAGGATGGGAACGCCGGGCTGGGCTACCTCGCCGATTTCGGCATACCGGTCG
Organism: uncultured Dehalococcoidales bacterium; assembly: GCA_964343135.1. Lineage (GTDB taxonomy): Bacteria > Chloroflexota > Dehalococcoidia > Dehalococcoidales > JAUYDJ01 > CAYFGR01. The sequence continues at coordinate 15,016 of CAYFGR010000006.1, read as the reverse complement.
GCGACCACTCCCGAAATGGGCGAACTTAAGGTAAGTTGGGTTATCCGTACTTTAATAATCTCCAGGGATGCTTCGGCCTGTTCTACTTGTCTTCTTGTCGCTTCTACTGTTTTCTCCGCTATCTCCACTGCTTTCATTGCCACTGCCACCGCTTTCCCCGCTGTCTGATAGGCAGTAAATGTCTTATCCATCGCAGCGTTTATTTCCTGTGGGTTTTGTTTAATATCCAATAGGTTTTGTAGGGCCTTTTCGGCATAATCACGACGAATTTCAAAAGACCGCTCGTCCCATTTCCCCCAGGTACTGCTTTCCCTTCCCGCGCGCTCCAGGGCAAGTTCGATTAACTCAAGTTCGCCTTGCGCGGCAATAATTCTGGCCTCCAGTTCCTGGGGATTCTGTTGAATGTCAGTGGCGTCCTCCCACATCTTCTTGGCGCCATCCCGGGAGGCTATGGTTTGCTCTTGGGAGACTATGGCTTGCTCCCGGGAGAGTATGGCTTGCTCTACACCAGTCTGAGCCAGTCTGACGGTAACCTCAGCTTTTCGTTGCTGAGCCCGGAGAAGAGAATCATCCAGTTTTACCAGCGGAACGCCCGCCTGAACCCCATCCCCCTCAGCAACCCCGATAAAAACGATACGCCCGCTAACCCCGTGGGTAATGGCAACATCGGTGGCTTCGATAAATCCGGAGGTAAAAATACTGGAAGTTAACGGTGAAGTCGCCCTGCCAAACCGCTCCAGGATATAGGGATTGGCGGTAACTAACCACGCCAGCCCGCTGCCCACAATGACCAACACTGTTATCAAGACTATAATTCGCCGCTTCATACCTCCTCCTTCCCGGGCTTCCGTATTTCAGCAACTTTGCTTGAATCGCCGGCTCCGCTAGTCGGCAATAGTGCTGCGCCGCTCACGCAGCCAGCCGATGAACTCGGTAATACGTTCCACCATATAGTTATGATAGCGCTGTCCCTTCTCTGAGGAGGCTTTAGCGGAAACTGAGAGGGAACCCGAGGGAGCAAACTCCCGCTGCTCCTGGCTCGTCCAGGGGATGTCGACAATATCGTCACCACCGCCGAAGAGGTCATCGTGAAAGAAGGGTGAGAAGCACTGGCGCAGGTCAGGCGCCTCTTTGGTTAAGCGATCTGTCTTAATCAGGTGGGGATACTTGTACCACACCTCCGATATTTCCAACTCACCGCAGTGGTGTTCCTTAGTCTCCTTTATTCGGGAAATACCCCGCCCAATTTTCATGGGGTCAATAACGGCGAAGAAGACATCGGGCATGTGGTATTCACGGAGTTCTCTGGTTGCCGTCAGTAACGCGGGCAGGTTGGCGCCTTTATGACCGTTAATGATGAGAATACCGCGGAAGCCGTGTTTCGCCAGGCTGAAGGCGGCATCTCGAACTACGGCAACAAGGGTCTCCGTTCGCAGGGAGATGGTACCGGCAAAGCCAAGGTGGTGGCTGGAATCACCGAACCACATGGGCGGAGTACACAGGACACCGGTCTTCCGGGCGACATCTTCCGCCAGTGAAATAGCGACATATGTGTCCAGACCCAGCGGGCCGGCGGGCCCGTGCTGCTCGGTACTGCCGATGGGAAATATGATAATATCCTCTTTCCTGAGGTATTCCGCCACGTCCTCCCAGGTAAGCTCGTTTAACCATACTGATTTATTAGCTGCCGCCATAATCTCACCTCTTTTTGTTGGAAGTTATTTTTCTACAACACCTTTCCGGGTAACCAGGTCCTTTATGACCATCTCGGGAAACGCTGGCTCCACGCTAATGTTATCTGCCGCCGGCGTACAGCAGGCCAGGCAAGGTTTTCCGTTTACCCTTACCAGACAGCAACCACACATGCCCAACCGGCAGGACACCAGGTGGGCCAGAGCATCGCCATAGTTCTCATTTACCCGGTATAGGGCATCGCTGACACTCATGCCCGGGACATAGGGTATGCGGTAGCTTTTCATTTCCGGCTGGGTCTTATTGGCCGGTTCGAAGCGTCGCACTTTTGTAATAATATTTTTCTCATCCATTATAGTTAAGTCACAGGTTTTACGAAAGGCATGGCTACCGGCTCCTTAGTAACAACCATACTCTCGCCCGTTTTCCGGATAACAGTGTTGCTAAGCCATTGCTGATTATCCATCTCAGGGAAGTCTTTTCTGAAATGGGCGCCCCGGCTTTCCTGACGCAGGAGAGAGCTTCTTGTTATCATCTCCAATATCAGGGTCATGTTCTCCACCTGAAGGCATTCCAACCACTCCAGATTATAAGGTGCCGCCTTTGCCCGACTGGCCATATCGGTCAGTGTTCCCCGGTTTATCCGGTCGATATCGGCCAGCGCTGTTTTCAGGGATTCCCCCTCCCGGACGACCCCGGCTCTTCGCCAGGCGATATTCTGCAATTCACGTTTCACTTCATAGGCATTGACCGTACCTTGGGCCCGAATGGGTCTAAGCAGGCTCTCCTCAGACGTTGATACCTGCTCCGGTTCCGGTTCGGGAAGAACGGTCAAATCCCGGACTCGCCGGGCAGCAAAATGTCCGGCGAGTTGCCCTAGCACTAGCATGTGCGAGAAGGCGGCGCCGGAAAGACGATTTGCCCCATGGATATCACCAACTATCTCACCGGCGGCATAGAGACCGGGGACGGTGGTCTCGCAGCGTTCGTTAACCTTTATACCGCCCATGAAGAAGTGGACCGCCGGTACCACTTCGATGGCGTCACCTCGCATCAACTTCTCTATCACGGGGGTAAAATCAAGACCATGGACATGCCAGTTTTCCTTCAAGTAGGGTTTACCTCCCCACCGGGCAAAGTCAGCCACCAGGTTTTTCGGCAGATGAGCCAGGGAGTAATACACGCCGCCCTGCGGGCCGCCTCTCCCTTCTAATATTTCAGTCATTATGGCTAATGACAGAACATCCCTTGTTGAGTGCTCCATGCGCTGCGGGTCCCAGCGATTCATGAAGCGTTCCCCGTGCTTATTGAGCAGCCACAGCCGGAGGGCGTTCTGCGGTCCCAGTAGGAAAGGGAAAAGACTGCCCCGCGCCATGACCGGCTCCAGCGGAGTAGTGGGTATGAATTGTACCATTTCCATATTCGTTAACTCGGCACCGGCGCTATAAGCCATAGCGTGGCCATCACCGGTAAGCCCTTCGGGACCAGTGGTGTAGCTATAAACGCTGTGGCAGCCACCGGTAGCTAAAACTACCGCTTTTGCCGATAAAACAATGGGTTTACCCTGGCGTAAGTCCAGCCCCATGGCGCCAACGACTTCACCCTCTTGAGTGATGAGAGTATGAATATAAACATCTTCCAGTATTCTTATTTTTCGTTGACGCACCTGGCGACCCAGGGTACGGATCATCTCGGTGCCACTGGTATAAAGATTGCGGGGAAAGCGGTGTCCCGGCATCTGGCGCACCTCGGTATATTTGAGTCCCCAATCCAGAAGTTCCCGTGTTCGGTCGGGTACCTCCTCCGTAACCAGACGGGCCAGGTACTGGTTATTGAGCCATTTGCCCTCGATGACCATGTCCTCCAAAAAGGCTTTCGGGCTATCCTGGGGATTACCCTGCCCCAGGAGTAGGGACAGGCTATGGCTATCCACGGCAATGTCAGCCGCCGCCATGACGGTAGCTCCGTGACGACCCAGACGCCCCTTGGTTACCATGGTAACCTCAGCCCCCCGGTCACTAGCTTCAATGGCGGCACGGGCGCCGGCTCCCTCGCTGCCGATAACCAGAACATCGGTTTTTAGAGTCTCCATATCTTATTTCTCTATCCTCCTTTACGGGCCATACTGACCGGCGCCCGTCCCTTCAATAACTTCTCTCGGCTTGGGGTAGACCGTTGCCGCATTATCCAGATATATCAGCTTTTCCACACGTTCTCCTTGCTAAAGCAACTCAGTTTTCCTATAGTTATTTAAGCAGAACTTACATCTAATTCATACTCTGTTAACGGTGTAAAACGTACATTGGTTACTTTCGCTTTTTTGAAGACTGCACGTATCCGATGGGTCATAATTTTACGTGCATAGTAAACTCTAAATATATCGCTGCCATCCCATTTACTTTCATCGAAGTACAATCTATTGTATACGTCATAGGCTCTACCAACCCCTATAGTGGGCTGTTTGGTGATAATCTGACTTCGACTTAAGTCTTGTTCGCCAGCATAGCTTTTTACGGCGAAACCGTGGTAGCCGTGGATTGGCTCTCCTTTACGACCATAGACCTCAACCGGGTAGACTACCCAGCCGGTAAACCGGTTGTCCAGTAACAGGTCGACAACTCTTTGGGAGATGCAAACGAGAGGTGGAAATGTTGTCCACAGGAAATCGAAAGGAGCACCTCCTATAACGGCCTTTAACACTATCGGCTCCAGTGGCTGCCATTCACCGCAAAACAGCTTTCCTACTTCGTCGGAATGAATACAGTCTTGTTTAGGAGACAATCGCAAAGGCTGGTTAGCCAATGGGTCATTAAATTTAAACAGCTTTGAATAATCAATTTGGTTAGAGGTAGATGTCATTTGAAATTCACCCGTAATCCATAGTTACTTTCCATTATCGTACTCGCATTTTACCGATTACCGCTATTCCGAAGTGGAGAGCCGACAATTGAGACGATTTACTCTTATTTTAGCTGGAAAGCGGGAGGAATTGCCAGGTTTATGAAAGGAGGTACCACACTGGCGGTTGGGTTTCGTACTAGATAATCCCCTCGTTTTCATTTTCAGTAGCTTCCTTAGTATCATGCCAGATATGTAGGTACCAATAACAAGGAAAGATCGTGAAACTTCCAAAAAATAGCAGTAGAGCCCATAAGGCTTTTTTGTTTTGTGCAACACCATTATTTCTGTAAACATTGATGATGTAGAATATCCATAGACTTGGTATTGATAAGAATGTCAACCCACCTAAAATAACGAAGAAAGTAAATGTTGTCCACAGGAATTTGTCAAGTACAACTATTTTCCACAATAATACGAAAGTAATATATGGTAGCAGGCTTATTATCAATAAAATGATTTTAGCTAATTTTCTTGTAAATCCCATTGTTTTCTCCTATTGATTACTTCAGAAGCACATTTACTCAACAGGTATTTACTGCCAGAGGTATAATGACCAGAATCAGCAGCAGCCCTGCTACTGATAGTCTGTCAATTCTCTTTCCTCTCACAACTCAGCACTCCTATACATATTGAACTTATAAACCAAAACAAATTCAACGTACTCCATCCGTTTCAATAAGCCTCTATTTCCTATACCTTAAGGCATATGAAACGATAAGCCCCAGTCTCCATACGGGTAGTACTTTCCCACTTGCTTGTAGGAATTTTATATGTTGCTGCTTCTGAAATCAATTAGCTTGGGGTGAAATATTTTTCAAGGAACTAATTCAGTGATGACCCATCCTGTTTATCAGTTACTGCCCGGTTCCCCCTTTGTTCGGGTTGACAAAAAGCGGGCTAAGTGGCTAATGTATCGTATACAGTAGATGATACTATAATCGAAAGTAATGATATCTGGAGGGGTCAGTTGTCGCCAAGTAGAGGGATTATTACCCTGGGAATCGACCTCGGTGGCACCAAGGTAGCCACGGCGCTGGTTGATGAAACCGGCTGTATTTTGGCCCACCAATATCGCCTGACCCATCCTGAAAACGGTGCTGAAAATGTAATTGCGGATATTGTCGCCTGTGCTCGGGACTGCTTCGTTCAGGGTGATGAGAGCGTGCAGGGCATTGGTATCGGTGTGGCGGGACAGGTTGATCGGGCGGGTACGGTAAGCTTTTCCCCGAACCTTGGTTGGTACAACGTACCTCTCAAGGCAAAACTGGAGGAGTCGCTAAACATGCCGGTAGTAATCACTAATGACGTGCGTGCCGCCACCTTTGGTGAGTGGCGCCGCGGTGCCGGTCAGGGAGTAAGCGACCTGGTTTGTCTATTCATTGGCACCGGTATTGGCGGTGGCATTGTCAGTGGTGGACAACTGCTGGAAGGCTGCCGTAATTCCGCCGGAGAGTTGGGGCACCTGACCATTGTCAAAGATGGTCGCCGTTGCCGCTGTCCTAACCGGGGCTGTCTTGAGGCTTATGCCGGAGGTTGGGCGATTGCGGAGCGGGCTCAGGAAGCGATACGGGCTGACCCCAAAGCGGGACGACGGCTGGTTTCCCTGGCAGAGACGATACCACAAATCTCCGCAGCTACTGTCTCCCGGGCCAGTCAGGATGGAGACTCTCTCTCAATACGCCTTATGGCAGAGACGGTGCAGTATCTGGTTGCCGGGATAGTGAGCATTGCTAATATCTTTAATCCGTGCCTTCTGGTACTGGGTGGTAGCGTTACTCTTGGGTTAACCGCTTATCTGGCCGCGATAAAGAGCGCTGTCCAGGAGACTGCCCTGCCATCAGCCGGAAAAAGTCTGAATATTGTTACCACCGCCCTGGGCGATAAAGCTGGTGTCATTGGCGCTGCCTCCCTGGTGCAGGAGCAGTTTAAATAGGTGGCCGAGTTAAATTTGAGGAGCTGAGAATGAGCAGACAAACCCGGGACGAACTATGTGTCAATACCATTCGCTTTTTAGCAGTGGATGCCGTTGAGCAGGCAAAGTCAGGGCATCCGGGAGCGTCGCTGGGCGCGGCACCGATGGCTTACGTGCTGTGGGACCGGTTTCTCAAACATAACCCTGACGACCCGAATTGGCCCGACCGGGACCGGTTTGTTCTTTCGGCAGGTCATGCCTCGTCGCTGCTTTATGCCCTGCTTTACCTGACGGGATACGATTTACCACTGGATGAAATCAAGCAGTTCCGGCAGTGGGGAAGTAAGACGCCGGGACACCCGGAGTACGGGGTTGTCCCGGGTGTGGAGACAACCACTGGGCCATTGGGGCAAGGGTTCGCCAATGGTGTCGGTATGGCCATCGCCGAGAGGTGGTTAGCGCAGCACTATAATCGTCCGGGCTACGAGATAATAAGCCATTACACCTACGCCATTGTTTCCGATGGCGACCTCCAGGAGGGGGTCGCCTCCGAGGCAGCCTCCCTGGCCGGTACGCTGTGCCTGGGTAAGCTGGTTTACCTGTATGATGATAACGATATCTCCATTGAAGGGGATACCGAAATTACATTCGGCGAAAACGTAGCCCAGCGCTTTCAGGCCTATGGGTGGCACGTTATTGGTCCCATTGACGGTATGGATATATTGGCCGTGGACTCCGCCATCCGCATGGCGCGGCGTGAGACAGACCGTCCCAGTCTGATTATCTGCCGGACGACCATCGGCTATGGCAGCCCAAACAAGGCGGGGACCGCCGCCTCACATGGAGAGCCACTTGGCGAGGTAGAAGCGCGCCTGACCAAAGCGAACCTGGCATGGTCTTATCCCGAGCCGTTTACCGTTCCTGAAGAAGTACTGACTCATCTCCGTCAGGCGCCGGAACGGGGGAGAAAGCAACAGCAGGAGTCGGCGGTAAGGTTAGCGGCATACCGTCAAGCTTATCCCGATGAAGCTCGTCGAATGGATGCAGACCTCCGGGGTGATCTGCCGGTGAGGTGGGAACGCCACTTGTCCGATTTGTTCAAGGGACAGGATAAACCCGTCTCCACCCGCGAAGCCTCAGGTAAAGTAATGAACGCTATCGCGGGGGAAGTGCATGCTCTCACGGGAGGCTCGGCTGACCTGGCGCCGTCCACCAAGACCCTCTTAAAGAATCACGGGCATTACGGGTTTGCCGACTACGGTGGCCATAATATGCACTTTGGCGTGCGGGAGCACGCCATGGGCGCCATTTCCAATGGCATGGCTCTCCACGGGGGTATTATCCCCTATACCGCTACTTTCCTCGTATTTTATGATTACATGCGCCCACCGGTACGGTTAGCCGCTCTGATGGGAATTCGGGTTATATTTATATACACCCATGACTCCGTGGCTCTGGGAGAGGATGGCCCGACGCATCAACCGATTGAACAACTGATGGGGCTGCGCACCGTACCCGGACTGGTTACCATTCGTCCCGCCGATGCCATTGAGACTGCGGAAGCCTGGCAGGTAGCTCTGGAGCGATGCCATGCTCCCACGGCGTTGGTGCTTACCCGTCAGAACCTGCCGGTGCTGCCTCAACCGGGTCTGGCGCCGGGTAGTGGCTTACGGCGCGGTGGCTACATCCTGTGGGAATCTGATAAATCACCGGATATTATCCTGATCGGTACCGGCTCTGAAGTCCATATTGCTCTGGAAGCCGGCAAGCTTGTGCAGGCGCAGGGGGTGGCTGCCCGCGTTGTTTCCCTGCCTTCCTGGGAGCTGTTTGACGCTCAGCCGTCGGAGTACCGTAACGAGGTCTTACCTTCAGACGTGCGGGCACGGCTCTCCATTGAAGCCGGAACTACAGTTGGCTGGGAGCGATATGTTGGGCTGGATGGCGTCGCTCTTGGTCTTACTCGCTTCGGCGCCTCAGCTCCCGGTAAAGTTATCTATGAAAAACTGGGTTTAACCGCCCGGAATATGGCCGATGAAGCCCTCAGACTGCTACCAACGAGGAAGTTATGAAACTGATAGTAGCCGTGGGCGCTGACCACGGTGGTTTTGTCCTTAAGAAGGAACTGGTGTCCCGGTTGGGAGAATCATATGAGGTACTGGATTTGGGCGCCCATGACCTCGACCCTACTGATGACTATCCCGATTTCGTTCGTACCGTAACTCAAGCCGTAATATCGGGTCGGGCGGAGCGGGGCATCATAATATGTGGCAGCGGCGTGGGTGCCGCCATCGCCGCCAATAAAGCACCCGGGGTGCGTGCCGTTATTTGTCATGATACCTACTCCGCTCACCAGGGTGTGGAACACGGCGACATGAATGTTCTCTGCCTGGGGGCGCGTGTGACCGGTTCTGAGTTAGCCCGGGAATTGGCTATCGTCTTCTTGGAAGCGCGGTTCACCGGTGAAGAACGGCACCGCCGCCGACTCGAGAAGGTGCTGGCAATAGAACATGAAGCTCTTCTCAAAGGACATGGGTAGAGTCGCCAGGGGGAGCCGGCATTGGGAAAATATGCTGATGCGCTAGAAGCCGCTTTAGCTGATCTCGATGGGCGGGATGTCGTCGAGCGAATGTGGCGACATGACCACACCGTCTGGAAACCAGAGCCTGTCGAGATTGCCAATTGCCTGGGCTGGCTTACGGTTACCAATCTGATGCGCCAGCATCTGTTTGATCTGGGACACCTTTGTCCGGGAGGCGCGAGAGACCGGTTTTCGGCATGTGGTTCTACTCGGTATGGGCGGGAGTAGTCTCGGCACTGAGGTGCTGCGACAGGTACTGAAGCGTGATATCGCCGGGATTCACTTACGCCGGAGTGATGGGGCTACCATAGCTGCGGAACTGGTTGGCCGGTTGACGGAATAGTATCAGGAGGTGAAGTCATGGAGATGGGGATGATCGGTCTGGGTCGGATGGGTGGCAGAATGGCGCAGTGTCTGCTGAGTGGCAGTCACCGTAAGAGACTGAAGATAATCCTCGACTGTTTAGCCAGACTAAAACATTCGGACCGGGGTGTCAACACAATTGCGATCATGTTCAAAATTGAAAAAGTAGCCACCTGTTCCTTTTTGGTTAGTCAATACCATAAACGTTAAACTTATGGCGAACTTTATCGGCGTACTTTTTTTGATGCTGGCAATACTAACACTGGTGGTAGTGTTCTGACACCGTTTACTAAAGCTAGCTTCGCTTCACCCACCGATGAACTATGACACCGGGCGACCCGTAGCGTCATTCAGCGCATAATCCCCAATAAGCCGGCCCATAATATGGTAACCCTTTTCCAGGAGGCGGCCGGTGTTTTTCGCCTCGGTTTCGGTAAATCGCGCGGCGCCGTTAGCGGTAATTCCCCTGCCCCATAGCAGAAAGGGCACCGGAACGGCACTGTGCGTTCTGGTTTTGATTGGGGTGGCGTGGTCTGGCATCAGCAGTACCCGCAGGTTAGTCTCTCCGGAGGCGTGGAGCTGGCGGACAATTTCCCGGTCTACCATTTCTATAGCGGCTACTTTGTCTTTAACTGACCCGGCATGAGATGCCTCGTCCGGGGCTTCAACATGTATCACCACCAGGTTATGCTCCTTTAGTGCTTTCATAGCATCGGAAGCTTGAGCGGCGTAATCATTGTCGGGGCCGGCGGTTACCCCCGGTATTTCCAGGACGGTCATCCCCATCATTCGAGCTAGGCCGCGCAGAAGGTCAACTCCGGATGTCAGCGCCGCCCTAATTCCATACACGCGGTCAAAGGCGGGCATCTCCGGCGCCCGGCCACTACTCCAGAAAAGCCATATCATGGTCGCCGGTAGCTCGCCACGAGCCCGGCGCGCTAAATTAACCGGATGCTCGCCAAGCACTGACATTGAGCGCAGCATCAGGTGTCGTAACAAGTCACTGCCGATTCCCCTCGGCATAAACTTAGCGATTGGCTTATCCGGGATATCATGCGGTGGGGTACACGTTGCTCGCAGGGTGTCCTCGTGCCCCTTAATCTTGCAGATATGTCGGTAGCTAACGCCGGGGTAGAAGTGAATATCATCGGTACCCAGCTTCTGATTTAGCGCTGCAATGAGGGGCTGTGCTTCATCGGTGCTGATGTAACCGGAGCTATAATCGTCCATCCGGCCATTCTGCCCCGTCACGAGATTACAACGGAAAACAACCTCCCCCTCACCCACCGGGATGTCCATGCTTCTGGCTTCAATACCTGCCCGCCCCTGGTAATAGACCTCGGGGTCATAACCCAGCAAAGACATGCAGGCACAGGCGCTGGACGGTTCCATCCCCGGGGGTACCGTTGGGACCAGGCCCAGCGTACCTTCCCTGGTCATTTTATCCAGGTGAGGGGTGTGGGCAAGCTCCAGCGACGTCTTATCGCCATACGCGGGTAGCGGTAGACCCGCCGCGCCGTCTATTATCAGAACGCAATATTTCACTATGACCCCCTGATGTTGATAACCAGAAATGTTGCTTGAAAAGCCCCCGGATTTCGATACCTCTTGTGCTCATTTTAGAGTTACAACAAGCCATGTGTCAACGGTCCGGATGGTATTCAGGGTGACCGGGTACATTCCGTTAATACCGCTGAGATTTTTCCGGAGCATAAGCGTTGACAGCCGGGGCATGCCGGCTATTGATGAATTGTAAAAATGCTGTTATACTAATGCCAAACTAAATAGCATAGCTGGGTGTCTGAAGGCTTAAATTGGAAGGCAAGCCGGTGAAATTCCGGCACAGTACCGCCTGCTGTAACAGTCAGAACGCCAGCCTGGTTAGCGCCAATCTACCTCCGCGGAGAACAGGGGGTGGGATTATTTTATTGACATCAATCCCCCTGTTCAGCGGAGCCGGGGGATTTTGTTGATTAGATAATCGAGGTGCAAGAATGAAAGTCAGACCGGGCAAATCAAGCGCGTTCTTCCTGGCTTCGGCCACGCTGCTTGCTCTTTTTACCGCTTTTGAGATTGTACTGATGGGACGTAATCCCCACCTTGGCCTTTTTCAATATGAGGGTGCTGAAGAATGGACTATAGCGTGGCGGGCGATGGAACTGACCGCCACGCACACTCTCGCCGAACGAAGGGTTGGCGAGTTATCCGGGGGCGAGATACAATGTCTGCTGGTGACTCGTGTCCTGGCTCAGGAGACAGCGGTGATATTGCTGGATGAGCCGACGGCGAATCTGGATATCGGTCGGCAGGTGGAAATCTTTAACCTGATCGGGAACCGGTGCCGGGAGAAAAAGACAGCCGTTCTGGCTGCCATTCATGACCTTAATCTTGCCTCGCAATATTGCGACCGCCTGGTCATGATTAGTGATGGGCGGCTTTATGCCCAGGGAACACCGGATGAGGTCATCACGTCTCAAAATATCAGCCATGTTTACGGGGCGGAGAATTGCGTTTATCCGCACCCGGGCGGCAATAAACTACCCACCATTCTATTGCGGGCGGGTAACGGTAAGCCTGCCGGGTTGGATAATGTCATGGGGAAAAATTAGTGCCTGAGTGATGGAATATATCATAATATTAGCGTCAGCCATTATTATTGACATGGCTTTGGGAGACCCGCCCAACGCCTTCCACCCCGTGGCGTGGCTGGGAAAGGTGATTTCGTACCTAGTGCGGGGGGGCACCGGTCTGCCGCCGGTGGCCCAGTTTATCTATGGCATAGTATTAGTCCTGATTACGCTGGTTCTTTTTGTGGTGCCGGTCTATTTTGTGCTCGTTTATTTACAGAGTATTAGCTTCCTGGCCTATGTGATGGTTGGTGGCTTGCTCTTCAAATTAACTTTTTCCGTGACAGGACTACGGCGGGCGGCGCTTAAAATCAGGACGCCATTGCAGGAACAGAGACTGGCGGAGGCCCGCTTGGAGCTACGGGCATTGGTCAGCCGTGATACTACGAATTTTAGTGAAGGTCAGGTGGTTTCGGCTACTGTGGAGTCGCTGGCCGAAAATAACTGTGACAGCTTCGTAGCGCCCCTGTTTTATTTCCTGCTTTTCGGCATACCGGGCGCTATGGCATATCGTGTGATTAATACCTTTGATGCTATGATCGGTTACCATGGGCGGTGGGAATTTCTGGGTAAATTTGCCGCCCGGGCTGATGATGTGGTTAACTATATTCCGGCCCGGATTAGTGCTTTGATGATTGTCATGGCGGCCGGGATTAGTAACAACAGCATGTCAGTCGCCTGGCGCATTATGGTTCGCGACCATAACAAAACGCCAAGCCCTAATGCCGGCTGGACGATTAGTGCCGTGGCTGGTGCTCTGGGCGTGCGACTGGAAAAGAGAGGCTGCTACGAATTGGGCGATAATCATTTTCCGCTGTCTTTAGATACCATAGATGCTTCATGTAGAATAGTGATAACGGCGGTGGTTGTCTGGGGCTTGGTGGCTATCATAACTGAGGTGATTCGTTTTGTTGCGTCCTAGGGTAAACATTGCCAAACTGACGCCTGGGATTCATGGCGGTATCGATTGCCGGGAATTGACGCAACTGGGTATTTCCCCGGAAAGCGTTCTGGACTTCAGTGTCAGCACCAACCCCTTCGGGCCGCCGCCCGTCATGAGAGAAGCACTGGATGGTGCCTCTATTACGTGCTATCCCGATTCTGAATCGGCGGAATTAACGCACTTACTGGCTAAAAAATTTGACCTTTCCCTTGAGCAAATCCTCGTCGGCAATGGCTCCACTGAGCTTGTTCGTCTGGTCGCCTCCGCCTATCTCGATACCGGAGACCGGGTGCTCATACCCCAAATCACCTATGCCGAGTACGAGGTTGCCAGTCACATCGCTGGTGCCGAGGTAATAATGCAACCGGTGCGTGAAGAGACTAACTTCAGGCTGGATATAGCGGAGACCATCGACCGGCTCCGAAGGTATCAACCACGGGCTATTTTTCTGGGTAATCCCAATAACCCCACCGGGCAGTATCTGTCACGGGAAGAGGTTAAAACAGTATTATCCGTATTCGGAGATAGCCTGATTGTAATTGACGAAGCCTATATCGCCTTCACCGAGGACTTGTGGTCGTCTACCGATTTAGTAAAGTACGGAAACCTGGTTATTTTACGGTCGATGACCAAAGACTATGCCTTGGCCGGATTACGTCTCGGCTATGCGGTAGCGGCGGAACCGATTATATCCGTCCTCAAGCGAGTCAGACCGCCGTGGAATGTTAATACCGTTGCCCAGAAAGCCGGAATTATTGCTTTAAACTCCAATGACTACCTTGAAGAGTGCCGGTATAAGATTCGGCGAGCCAGGCAGTTTCTGGTCGAAGAACTGACCAACCTAGGACTGCCGCCGTTGCCATCGTCGACCAACTTTTTTTTGGTTAAAGTCGGGAAGGCGACGGAATTCAGGCAGGCTCTACTGCGCAAAGGCATTCTGGTTCGGGACGCCACCTCCTTTGGTTTACCGGATTATATTCGCCTGGCGCCACGTACACTTCCGGAATGCCGGAAGCTAATCGAGGCGATAAAGGAAACCGGAGTTGACCGCCATGCCCGCTAAGACTGTAATGATACAGGGTACCGCCTCATCGGTTGGTAAAAGTATCCTGGTGACTGCCCTGTGCCGTATCTTCCGCCAGGACGGCTATAAAGTCGCTCCTTTTAAATCTCAGAATATGGCACTGAATTCTTTCGTCACTCCCGGAGGTGGTGAAATCGGTCGTTCTCAGGCGGTACAGGCGGAGGCGGCGGGTATCGAGCCCTCAGTCTATATGAACCCCGTCCTGCTTAAACCGGAAGCCGATGCCCGGTCACAGGTCATTGTACTGGGTAAAGTCGCCGATAATATGGAGGCGAGACGCTACTATGAATGTACCCCATATCTACTGGAGATAATAGAGGATTCCCTGGCCCGACTGCGCGCGGCATATGATATTGTCGTTATCGAGGGCGCCGGTAGCGCGGCGGAAATAAATCTCAAAGAACGAGAAATTGTCAACATGCGGGTGGCGCGAATTGCCAATACGCCGGTGCTGCTGGTCGGTGATATCAACCGCGGTGGCGTCTTTGCCTCCGTAGTGGGCACAATGGAACTTCTGGATGAAGAAGAAAGAGATATGATTAAAGGCATTATTGTCAACAAGTTTCGCGGTGATCTGGAGTTACTTAGACCGGGGCTGCAATTCCTGGAGGGGCGGACCGGAAAACCGGTTCTGGGCGTGATTCCTTATTTCCGGGGGATTACCATTGCTCAGGAGGACTCGGTGTATCTGGATGAAAGGACAACCCGCCGGACAACCGAGACTCTGGATATAGCTATTATCCGTCTGCCCCATATTTCCAACTATGATGATTTCGACCCACTGGAAAGGCAGGGCGGCACCGTTCGCTATATCACGGCGCTTTCGGAGATGGGTGAGCCTGACCTGATAATTCTGCCCGGAACCAAGAGTACGATTGCCGACCTGGTCTATTTGCGGCATCAGGGATTGGACCGG
>CAYFGR010000005.1:0-38383 GCA_964343135.1 uncultured Dehalococcoidales bacterium | reverse complement strand
CCCCTCATTTCTCTTGATTTTGTGGTTGGTTGATATGTAGACAGGTCGTGTCAGGAAAGGGCGGGCTAAGTGAAAATAGTAAAGGGCATTTGCAGTATGTGCCACCTTTTATGTGGAATAGATGCGTACGTGGAAGACGGCAGGATAGTGAAAGTCACCGGTATTAAGGAACATCCATTCGATAAGCTCTGCCCGAAAGGCTGTGCCATTCCGGAACTGGTACACCCACCGGAACGGCTTACCAATCCATTGCGGAAAGTAAATGGAGAATTCAGAGTGGTTTCCTGGGATGAGGCTAACGCCAATTACCTAACTGATGATATGGCTCGTGACCCTATCTCCGGTTATCCCGGAATCAGGTCAGTGCTGTGCCGGGTGACCAGAGTCGGACCATAGATAACCGGTTCCGGTAAATTACAGGTACTGGTGAAACGCTTAATGGAAAGTATTACCGGCTAAAATACGGTATAATGTGCTGTTATCTCCTGAACGACAGGGGAGGTAATAAAAAGGAGGGTACATGTATCAGCATATCCTGGTTCCGATGGACGGTTCGAAGGTCGCCGAGTGCGTACTTCCCCATCTGATGGCAATTGGTGACGGGTGCAACGCGAAGAAAGTCACGCTGGTGCGTGTGGTCGAGCCGCTTCACATGTACCTCGGCTTGGAATCCGGTATCAATCCTGAGGAACGGCACCGGATTGATAACGAGACCATGAAAATCGCCAGAGCCTATCTGGAACAGATAGCCGAGCGGCTGAAGCAGAATGGTTTTGGAGTTGACTATGAGGTTCTATACGGAAAAGTTATTGATGAAATAGCCAGTTTCGTAAACAAGAATGGGGTTGACCTGGTTATTTTAGCCACTCATGGTAAATCGGGCGTCAGCCGTATGGTCTGGGGAAGCACGGCTGACCGTATTCTCCGGTCTATCCACGTTCCAATTTTAATGATACGGGCGTCCGGTCACGGTAACCCCGGCTAGGTGGGAAGCGTTAGTCGGTAACGTTATCAATATACTATTCATGAATCTGTATGATGGCGGCTTTCAGCCTGGCGCCTCAGCTTAGCCCAGGGGTATCATGGCATGAAAGCGGACTCTAGCCAGAATCTCATTTAAGTAAATATATGTCTAGAAAGGTACGGACTGGAAATTGATCGGGTTAGTACTTGCGCTATTTTCCGGTATCTCATTTGCCACCAGTAATGTCTATATACGTCAGGGAGTCCATCGCAGCGGAGAAGCCTACAGCATTATTCCTATTTTCGCCTTGCTCGGTACGGTAGGGTTTGGCGCCATGGTCCTTATCATGGGCGAGCTGGGATATCTGGGTTCTTTATCCTGGTTGGGAGTTAGCGCGCTGTCAGTGGCGGGGGTGATACATTTCATACTGGGCAGAATCTTTGCCTATACAGGTATTCGTCTTATTGGGGCTAACCGGACGGTACCCATTTTTTCCAGCAGTATTCTGATTTCGGCTCTGCTGGGTATTTTCTTAATGGGAGAACCGCTGACGGTTTCCATTATTATGGCGGTCCTGATTATTCTTGGCGGGATTATACTAATTGGTAGAACTGGCAACTCAACCACCAATAAATTGGCTATACCCCAGGGTCATCTGGTAAAGGGAATACTGGCGGCGCTGGGGGCCGCCTTCTGCTGGGGGGTGTCACCAGTTCTGGTAAAAATAGGTCTCAAAGAGGTTACCTCACCATGGATGGCTACTTTTATCTCCTATGCGGCATCATTGGTTGTCATCAGCGTTACGTTATTTTACGGAAAGAACACTGAAAAGCTACGCCGATTAAATCGTTTCTCTTTAGCGCCTATCATCTATGCTGCCGTGGCAGTGGCTATTGCCCAGATATTCCGCTATAATGCCCTTAATTATAGCTTTATCAGTGCTGTGGAGCCCACTATTATGAGCACCAATAGTTTGCTTGTGTTTCCATTTTCCTTTCTTATTAATCGGCAGATAGAGGCTTTTAATCTGAAGATTATCCTGGGAGCCGTAGCGATAGTTGCCGGCGTCAGCTTGATATTCTGGGTTACTTAACGCACCAGCTTCTGTGCTGGTATGATCAGGATTGCGGTGGGGGTATCATGGGAGTAACCAGACGTATGCCAGTGGAGTGTCCGACCGCGGTAGCCATACTGCGGGACGGGCGCAGCTTGCGTATCAGGCCGATTCGTCCTGATGACCGGCAGCGGTGGTTTGATTTTTTCTATCGCCTTAGCCCACAAACCCGTTCTCTCCGTTTTCAGGGCGCTCAGACTGACCCGACCGACGAAGAGGTTGACCACTACACTAGAGCTAAAATCCCGGGTCGGTGTGCGCTGGCGGCGACTACCGGCGAGGGGGATGCCGAGAAAATAATTGCCATCGGCCGTTGGGATGCGCGGCCGGGTGGCAAAAGTGCCGAAGTGATCTTCGTGGTTGATAGCAGTGTGCAGACGCGTGGTGTTGGCACTGCCCTCTTTGAACAACTGGCTACCACGGCCATTCATTTTGGCAAGCGCCAATTTATCGCCAGGGTGCTGGCGGAAAACACGGCCATGATTGAATTCTTCGATGATAGTGGCTTTAAAATTACGAAGCGATATGAGGATGGTATCTATCACTACCTGATAGACCTGACCCACCTGGAGGAATTTACCAAGCGTCAGGCCTATCGGGAGCACATTGCGCGGTTAGCCGGCGTTCGTCAGTTGTTATTCCCGCGGAGTGTAGCCGTTATCGGTGCTTCCCAGGATTCCAATAAGGTGGGTGGTAGTGTCTTTCATAATATCCTTAAGTCGGGCTTCACCGGCATGGTCTTTCCGGTTAATCAGCGTACTCTCTCGGTACGGGGTGTTAAGGCTTACCCTTCGGTTCGGGAGATTCCTGACGAGGTAGACCTGGCGGTGATTGTGGTACCGGCGGCTAAAGTTCTGCAAGTAGTAGATGAGTGTGCCCAAAAGGGGGTTTGGAGTCTTATCATTATATCGGCCGGATTTAGCGAGTCGGGGGAAGAGGGTAAGCAACGGGAGCGTGCTCTGCGGGAAAAGGTGCTCTCTTACGGGATTCGTCTTCTTGGCCCCAACTGTCTGGGTATGCTCAATACCAATGAGGCGGTTTCGATAAATGCTACTTTTGCGCCAGTGACGCCACCATCGGGACGGGTGAGTATGGGTTCCCAGAGTGGCGCCCTGGGGCAGGCGCTGCTTGACCACGCGAAAGCAATTAACCTGGGGATGGCTCAGTTTGTCAGTATTGGTAACCGGACGGACATCTCTTCTAACGACCTGATGGAGTTCTGGGAGGACGACGAAAATACGGACATCATCCTGCTGTATCTGGAGTCTTTTGGTAATCCCCGCCGCTTTAGTCGTATCGCGCGGCGTATTTCACGCAAGAAGCCTATCATGGTGATGAAGAGCGGCCGGTCGGCGGCGGGTGCTCGTGCTGCTTCCTCCCATACCGGAGCGCTAGCCGTGGACGATGTCGCCGTGGATGCCCTTTTCCGCCAGTCGGGCGTGATAAGGGTCAACACTATTGAGGAGATGTTTGGCGTTGCCCAGGTTCTGGCTTACCAGCCGCTGCCCCGGGGTAACCGGGTGGTTATTCTGACTAATGCCGGTGGACCGGGTATTCTGGCCGCCGATGCCTGCGCCAGTTGCGGCCTTAGTGTAATACCCCTTTCGGAACCCACCCGGCGGAAGTTGCGTCAGTTTCTACCTCAGGAAGCCAGTGTGGCGAATCCGGTGGATATGATTGGCTCAGCCACCGCCGAGTATTACCAGTGGGCTCTCTCTATTATTCTGCAGGTTCCCGAGGTGGACGCTGTCATCCTCATCTATATCTCACCCATGATAACCAAGCCTGAAGATGTGGCGGTGGCGGTGCGGGAGACGGTGCTACGTCATCAGGGGCAAAAACCGGTAATTGCCTGCTTCATGATGGCGCAGGGTTCGTCGGTAAACCTGCAACTGGGAAATAATCGTTACATACCGTCGTTTACCTTTCCGGAGAATGCGGTACAGGCACTCGCCCAAGCGTATAGTTATACCCAATACCGGGAAATGCCGGAAGGTAAGGTGCCTGAATTTCCTGAAATTGACCGGGAGGAGGCCAGGGCTTTTCTCTATGCGTCAGTGGAGAGTAGAGATAAACTTACCTGGCTGTCACCGGAAATAGCGGTCGGTTTGATGCAGAGATATGGGGTACCGGTGTTGACTGCCGTAGCTGCCCGGTCCGCGGGGGATGCGGCTGAGGTGGCTAAAAAATTAGGGTTTCCGGTAGTAATGAAATTACGCTCGACTACCATTGTGCACAAAACAGAGGTTGGTGGTGTCTACCTTGGGCTTGGCTCCACACAGGAGGTAGAACAGGCTTACCGGGATTTGACAGGACGGCTGAAAGAGCTGGATCGTGAAGGTAAAATGGCGGGGGTTATACTTCAGTCTGAAATTTCCGGCGGTCAGGAGATAATTCTGGGAATGTCCCAGGACCCGGTATTCGGGCCTCTGGTGATGGTGGGTCTGGGTGGCGTGCAGGTTGAGTTGTTGAAGGACGTTGCCTTCTCGTTTCATCCGCTTACTGACCTTGAGCCAGAGAGGATGCTGCGGCGGTTGAAGAGTCTGCCGATACTGACCGGGTGGCGCGGCAGTCAACCGCGTGACACCGACACGCTGAAAGGAATATTACTGCGTTTCTCGGCACTCATCGAAGATTTTCCGGAGATAGACCAGATGGAGATAAACCCGTTGATGGTCTTTGATGAGGGTGGTGGATGCCTGGCGGTAGATGCTCGTGTCCTGGTTAAAATGTCGGCTTACCAATTTTCTAAATGATATTCGTTCCGACACCGCTTTTAAAATATTTGTCCCAGCAGCCAGGAAAACGCGTAGCCCAGCAGGGCGCATGCCGGAAATGTGATTATCCACGCTGCTATTATGTTACCCGCTACGCCCCATCTCACCGCCGATAAGCGTTTGGTAGCGCCGACTCCCATAATCGCAGTGCTGATGCAATGGGTAGTGCTTACCGGAATGCCCAGTTGTGAGGCGGATTCAATAACTACGGCGCCCGCCATCTGAGCGGTAAAACCGTGTACTGGTTGGAGCTTGGTTACGCGCATACCCAGAGTCCTGATAACCCGCCAGCCGCCAATAGCCATCCCGACGCTAATCGTCAGTGCCGAGACAATGATTATCAGGCGTCCGACGGGGTCCCCAAACGATAGACGGTCCCAGAAACTGGGGTCCTGAAAATAAATCACCAGCCCCATGGTCATGACGCTAATTGGCATCTGGCCGTCGTTCTTACCGTGGCTGTAGGCGACAAAAGCCGAAGAGAGTATCTGCAGCTTGCTAAAGGGGGAACGTAACCTATCCTGAGCATTGCGCCGCAAGAGCCAGTAGAGGATAACCATTATGATGAAGCCACCGGCAAAACCGAGAGTGGGTGCGGTGACCACAGCCGTAAGCACCCGCTGAAGTACACTCCAGGCGATTGCCTCGCTCCCGACTGTGGCGACTCCAGCAGCGGCCAGACCGGTGACCAGTCCGTGAGTGATGCTCACCGGCATACCCTTCATGGTGGTAAGTATCGTCCAGATTACCACCGCGGCAACCCCGCCAATTACTGTTGGGAAGGTGATTGCCTCCGGAATCAATATGCCCTTGCCGATAGTCCGGGCTACGGCCAGTCCGGTAGCGGCCCCCAGCATATTGAATACCGGTGCCAGTATCAGTGCCTGTCGGGGGGTAAGGGAGCGGGTACCGATAGCGGTAGCAATAGCATTGGCGGCATCATTAAAGCCATTGGAAAAACCCAGGGCGATGGCAAAAATAATGATGAGAATAAGGGCGACCAGGGACAAATCAGGCATGCTTTAAGGCTATTCCTTCCAGAACATTAGCCACGTCCTCACACCGGTCGGTGGCGCTCTCCATGTGTTCGTAAATCTCACGCCACTTAATTATTGCGGCGATATCCGAGGTATCTTCAAATAGCTCAGCCATAGCGGTACGGAAAATTTTATCCGCCATATTTTCTAATCGGTTAATTTCCACACAGTGCTCTAAAACCTGCTTAAGTTTGGCTTGGTGTCGGAGCAGGAAAAATGCCTTTTCCATCTCCTCCGCCGCCTGTACAATGATGTGAGACAGTTCCTTAGCCCGCTGGCTTGGGCGTTCTACTTTATAAATAAACATAGCTGTGGCGGCACCGTGAATAAAATCGGTTACATCATCAAGGGTGTAAGCGAGAGCGGCGATATCCTCCCGGTCAAAAGGGGTAACGAAGGTGCGGTGTAACTGTTCAAAAATCTGATGCGTAATCGTATCTCCGGTATGTTCAAGTTCGTCAATCTGATTTACATTTGCCTCGATATTCGTCCAGGTATTAACCATCTTTTTTAAAGTCTGGGCTGTCTTGATTGTATTGGCGGTGTCGGCCTCAAGTAGTTCAAAAAACTTCTTTTCTCGGGGAATGAAAGGAAATTTAAACAAGGTTACCCTCCTTTGCTAAATATAACTAGGGAAAAAGATAATCAAAAGGACCGTACGGCTCTCCGGCAAGATTGGACAGGACTTTCCAGCAAAAGGAACGACAAAGGCGTATAATTCTCCATCAAAGTTGCTAAATTCATAGTAAGCCTTTTTTCGGTTGGCTGTCAAGGCAATATCTTCGTCCGCTATCTTGGCGCCCCGTTATTTCCGTGCCGTGCGATGGCGGGTAAATCTTGAGTGTTTAAATCCGGTGCCAGGTACCGATATCTGGTATTGAAAGCAGCTCCAGACTTAAGTTAAACTACATCGATGATAGTGTCGCCGGAGATTTAATTCGGGGTTCAATTAATTATTCTTTGGGAGTGACTTAGTGAAGAAAGTGCTTTTTGTCTGTGTCCATAATGCAGGACGGAGTCAGATGGCCGAAGCCTACTTTAACCATTGGTCAATGGTTAAAGTTGTGGCTGTGTCGGCGGGGACCGAACCAGTCAGGCATATCAATCCTGTCGTAGCGCACGCCATGGTTGAAGACGGTATTGATATTAGCGAGCAACGACCGAAGCTGTTTACGTCGGACATGGCGAATAATGCCGACCGGATTATTACCATGGGCTGCGAGGTGGGGGGTGTTTGCCCGGTTATTTTAATCTCTCAAGAGGACTGGGGGATTGATGACCCTGCGGGTAAGCCGATAGTAAAGGTAAGGCAGATAAGGGAGGCAATTAAAGTCAGGGTGGCCGCATTAATCCGGGAGCTTGAGTGACATTGAGTTTATTGTGGTTCAAGGGCAAGGGTTGACCAGGTAGTGACCGGAGCCACGGAAGCTATATGTTCCATATGCCAACGGCTGCCAGGCTCGCCAGTCCGAGTCCAGCGATAACTGCCCCCACCCACCCGAGGAGACTGAGGCAAGTAACAATCACTCCGGCGATAATCACTCCGCAGGTGATAGAAATCAGGGCACGATTGAACTTCATCCCGGTAAGAAAAGCGGCCACTGAGCCTGTCCAGGCACCAGTGCCGGGGAGAGGAATGGCGACGAACAGCATTAGGCCGGTGCGTTCGTATTTCTCAATAACCACTATGTTTTTTCGGGTATGCCTAAAAAGCCAGTCGGTTAGCTTCTTACCCGTGTACGACCGCCGGGCGACCGCGGTCAGTGATTTGAAAAAAAGCAGCAGTAACGGTACCGGCAGAAGGTTGCCAATAATAGCCAGGGACAAAGCCTGATACCAGGGCAGGTGAAATATATTTATGGCTACGGGTAACGCGCCGCGCAGTTCCAATATCGGTAGTGCGGACACGGTAACGACTATCAGTTCCGGGGGCACCCCCGAGTTTATTAAATTTTCTATCATGCGGTCTGTTTCCTGATTCAATACCGGTTATCCGGTGTTTTGGAGCCGGCTGTACTGGCGCTGACCAAGAAGAATCTTTTACTATTGCCTGAGAGTAGTTACGATAAATTTTGGCTTAAGACATTTCATCTGTCATGTTCCTTGCCGCTAAGCCGGAGATTTAGGGCGTTGCCTATTATAGCACAGGTCATTCGGGTTTGCCGGTTTTTCACCTTGCCCGGTCAGAATCGGTTGCCCTAATAATAAAAGGATACTTGACTGTACCTTGTTTGATATTTATTGAAATCCCCGGGGGTTAATACTTAGCCCCCCCTCATCTCTAAGACGAAGGAGGCTAAGTGACTTTTGCCGAGAGGGCTTACTCTGTTAGGGACTACTTGTACGTCTCAGGGGCAAATAGCTCATCCAGAGAGAATTTACGGGTAGCCAGTCCCTGTTCATAGGCATACTGGGTAAGGGCTTCCAGCGTGGGCCGGCTGCCTTCTACCCCATATGCCCAGTAGTCATTACCCATTACCGAAACCGTGTCTTCGTATTCAGCCACCGTCCAGGGCAGCATGTAGAGCAAGGCGCCGGTGTTGGTCTCAATGGCTTTCTGGCATATATTCTTTGACTCGACAAAGGCGTCATACAGGCTTTTAGCAACCCAGGGATTAGCTTCATAAATCTCTCGTTTTATGGCTACGCTATGCATGATGGGGAATATCTTAGTCCGGCGGTAATAATCCTGTTCCACTTCCCGGTAGTTAGGGAACAGTCTACCTACATTGGGGTTATTTTCCCAGATACACGGTGGCACGTCAGCGTGTAGCATGGCATTAATTTCCCCGCTGACTAACATATCGCCTAGGATTTTCCCTTCAGGAACATCATGAATGCGTACGTCTTCTGGTATGCCATGCTTTATCCGGCCGGCGCGGCGGGCACCTTCGCCACCTCCCATATACCATTCAACATCGGAGGGCGTTACTCCGTACTCGTGCTGCAGGATACCTCTTATCCAGACGAGGGCGGTCATGCTGTACTCGGGAATGCCGATCTTTTTCCCCTTCAGGTCCTGTGGAGCTTTAATGCCGGCATTATTGTTGATGAAAATGTAGCCGTGGCGGAACAGCCGGGAAAGAAATACCGGTATGGCGATGAAACGCGGATTCTCGGTACTTTTCTCGGTAAGATAGTTGGACGTGGACATTTCGGAAACGTCAAATTCATTGTATTGCAGCATTCTCCAGAAGATTTCATGGACTTCGTCATTGATGATCTCTAAATCGATTCCCTTCGGCTTCACAATTCCGTACTTCAAGGGTCGAGTACGGTCGTAGTCAGCGCATGCCAGTTTTAACTTAAGGTTTGCCAATCTCTGCCTCCTTTTTTTCTAATTCTACACACATTCGATGGCATGTTTCAACGAGGTTTAGGTAACCTCAATCTTGTAATGACACAAGAAGCGTAATGATTGATTTCTGGCTGACTATCTGATGAATTCTTATCAGGACTACGCCGAGGAAAATCAAAAAGACTATGTCAGAAGTACCGTATAGAATATGGAATGGTGTAATATATAGGCTGGTAAACAGGGAGACTGGCATTTAACTTGTCAGGGTTAGTCTGGTTTTGTTATGAAGTAGCCAATGCTGGCCTTAGTCAGGATAAACTGAGGTTTGTTGGGCTAGGTTCAAGTTTCTCCCGGAGGTGTCTGACGTATACCTTGAGGCTATCCGACGAGCCAGGGTAATCTGCACCCCACACCGTTTCAGCGAGGCTGGAATACTGTGCTATATGACCACAATTTTTCATTAGGTGTTGCAGAATTTGACCTTCGGTACGAGTAAGGTTTATTTCCTTGCCCTTGAGGAAAAGCTGAAACGTGGTGGGATTAAAGTGTAATTGTCCGTAAATGACCGGAGTTTTGTCGGCAGCAGGAGTTTGCCGGCGCATCAGGGCTTTTGCCTGTGCCAGAAGCTCAAGTTGTTTGAAAGGTTTGACAACGTAGTCATCGGCTCCCCATTCCAACCCTTTGGAACTGATGATGGTCGGTATCCAGAGAAAGGTAAAACCAATCGCACCGCCGATAACACCACTTAAAATGCTTGGCTCGGGCAAGAAAATACGGTCGCCAAAAAGTCCGGCTCCGGGTAAAAGGGAATCGAGGGCGAGGATGATAAAGGCTGCCACCGCTATCGGGTAGACTATCTTGTTCAAGGTAAGGCCGTGTTCTAGGTCAATGACCCCAATGACGATGAATACGCTGGCGTAAAATGCGGTAACGGTAAGCTCGATGTTCTGTCCGTAGTAATAATAAAGGAAGGCAAACAGTAATCCGCTGCCCAGTTCTACGAGTGGCAGACGAAGGGGGATTGGTTGCTGACAGTAGCGGTATCGACCGCGCAGTCACAGGTAGCTGAATACCGGGATAAGGTCTTTTGGCGATAGGGACTGCTGGCAGTAATCGCAACGGGATGCCGGAAAGACCAGTGACTTTCCGGCAGGCAAACGGCCAATGCCGACATTGAGGAAACTGCCAACTGCAATACCGAACAGGGTAAAAACGATGGTTAATATGATTTCCACGCTGCTATATTTTGACGCCTTTGTACTGAGGAGTCAATACCACCACTCCGGATATAACTTCATTCTTGCCGGAGATGAACGGAATTGAGACCAGGTGCACTCTGAAAAGAAATGGACTACCTCAGGGTGGTGATGTCATCCTTTCACGGGGGATTGCTGATTGGCAGTTGGTTACTTATGGATGTTATTACGGGATATTATTGTAACCACCGGATTGACATTACAGCTTAACCCCCCGGCTCCATCAAGGGAAACCCGCTGGATTTGTCCATGATGCGGGCTACTGACGCACCAGTGATTTCATAGAGAATAACTTCACCTACCAGCCAAGTTGAGGCACCAAGACGCAGACACCCGCTTATGGTTTGCCCCGACCGTCCCAGCGCTGCGTGGATATGTAGAATTGGCTTCCCGTCTTCGGTGGGAGCCAATATGCCTACGCCCACTACTTCGTGTGCCCCGTCAATGGGCAGTAGCATTGGTTGTGGTGGCTTTTCATCCGAATTTCTGGGGCCGACAATAATTTGGCCACCGCCAATGCCCCCAAGGAGAATAACGTGGCCTACCGATACCCCGTGCGCTTCGGCAAAGCGCTCAATGCACCCTGGTATCATGTCACCGTCTTCGAGTCGGATAACGAAAACCCGGCCTATCTGTCCTTCACATGATTTCATCAAGGCCTCCTCAGTACCGTAGTGGGGGAAAAGACTGGTAAAGATATCTAAACGATTTATATGAGCAGTAATCGATACTTTAATTGAGTGGTCTGCTTTTGTCAAGAATGGTCTCGGGTTGTTTCCGAATCAGCCATTATTTAATTGAGGTATTGTTTATTAAATAAGTGGGTGGTGATGTTCTTGACAACCTTACTCATCAGTGCTAAACTACCCACTATCTGGAAGCATGGTATGACGGCTTGACAATCCGAATTATCCAGTGATAGACTAGCCACGAAAACTAATAGTGTGGTGCTGACATTGGGCTAATTTTTGGGTAATATAGTATAATCGGGTAAATGAGGATGCCCTAGTGTAATTTCCCAAAGAAAGAGCACTTTAATAATATGTGCTAGTGGAAAGAAGAAAGAAGGAGGTAGAGATGAAAAAACTGTCGAACAAGAAGGTTGTGACCGGATTGGCATTTGCGTTGGTGCTGTTAGCGTCGCTGGTTCTTGGTTGTAGTACCCCAGCCCCAGCGCCGGCACCAGCCCCAGCTCTGGCCCCGGCGCCGTCTCCGAAGCCGGCTCCGGCACCAGCCCCAGCATCAAAGGTTTCTGGTGAGAGGTGGGTTTTCCCCACTATGGGTGGTCCGGTGCAGGAACGCGAGATTACGGCGCTAAGCGAGGCACTCCAGGAACGGAGTGAAGGTAGAATCCCACAACTAGTGCCCACAGATAGAAAAGCGCTGGGACACAAAGGACCGGAGACCTGGGATGTTATTTCTACCGGTGGTTTTGAAATGGGCGCGGTCAATGGCAACTATATGTCAGGACAGGAACCCATTATGGCTACGCAGGGCCTGCCACTGGTATATACGGGTGAACAGTATCCTGCTGTTAAAGCAGCAAATGACCCCCATTTTGCCAAATTAGCCGAGAAATATAATCTCACTCTGCTGGCTACCATGGACTACCCTAATGTGATGTGGACAAACATAGAATTGAACACGATAGCTGATGTCCGCAACCTCCAGTTCCGGACATCCAGTTCTACGGCTTGCGCCGCTCTGGGCTATATGGGTGCCGAGTGCATCACTATGTCCGGTGGTGACATTTATGCCGCTATGGCAACCGGGCTCATTAACGGCTTCAGCTTTTCGGAGGGGTCACATTACTCTTACAAGCATTACGAGGTAACTAATTACGGTTACCTGTCGCCTGTTTTCAACGGCGCTGCCGTTCTGTTTGTCATAAATAATGCCTCTCTCAGTTCCCTGTTTGCCGAAGACCAGAAGATACTGATTGATACCTTCAAAGAGTGGGAGCCCAAACTGGTCGCTAATGCGCATCTGTCTCCAGAACTGCTGGCGGACCTGAAGACCAAGGAAACGGTCTTTGATAGCGTATCTCTGGACCTGGTGAAAGAGATGCAGGCAGCCGGTCCGAAGCAGGCCTGGAATGAGTGGGCGGAGAAATATCCTGAAGTGACGCCACTCATGGATTCTATGTTTGGTGCTATCGGCGTGGATTGGCGCAATTAGATAATGGCCATGTAAATGCCGGTATAAATGAGCGGTAATCGATACGATTTAGCTTTGAATTTAGGTTTATTCGTGCGGTAATAGAGTAATTATTTGGGCGGGTACCCTTAGTGAATCAGGGTACCCGCGCAACGTGAAGGTCTGCGATGTCAGATAGCGGGAAAAGCGAATTTCGACAAAAAGTGGCGCAGGTTATTAACGGTATGGGCTTATGGCCGGCGGTTGTGTCGATATGGATAATGATATCGATGATATTTGTCAGTATCGTTACCCGTTTCTTTGGTGTTCCCCTTCCCTGGGTGGAAGAGATGATTTCCTATACGGTGGCGATACTGGTGCTTCTGGGTGGGAGTTGGGTCGTTCAGCAAAATCGGCATATCTCCATCAATTATCTTACTGACAAATTGCGTCCTCGAGTCCGGACCGGTCTTGAGGTGGTGACGTTACTCGTTTCATTTGTGGTGATTGGTTTCTTTCTGTGGCTGGAGGGCGACCTGGTTGTTGATAATTTTATTGAAGGCAGGACAGCGTGGACCATCCTGCAGACACCTCTGGCTCCAGTGCAGTTGATGATGCCGATTGGATTGGGCTTATTCATCATTCAGGTAACGATACAGATTGTACGTAGAGTGAAAGTTCTAGCCAGTCGTCAGTAAATTGGTCCGGTTTAAGCAAATAAAAAGCCTCTAAATCATAGCGGGATAGAGAGCGAGACAGTACAGGTAGTTATGGAAATCTTTATTATTATCGTTTTCGGTGCACTCGTGATCCTTCTGACCAGTGGTCTGTGGATTGTAGTGGCCGCTGCCTTAGTGGGCGTGGGTGTCTTCTGGTATTCGACCGGCTTTGAGGCCATGCTGATGGCAGTTAAGTGGCAGTTCTGGTACGCTGTCGCTAATTCTACCTTCAGTGCCATTCCCCTTTTCATCTTTATGGGTTTTGTCCTGCTGGAGAGTGGGCTTGCCGCGCGTATCTACGGCGGTCTGGAGCCGCTGCTTGGGCGTTTGCCCGGTGGCTTGCTGCACACCAATATTGTGGTGGGGGCGCTTTTTGCTTCCGCTAGCGGGTCAAGTATCGCGGCGGCAACTACCATCGGCGCCATTTCTCTGCCGGAGATGGAGAAGCGTGGCTATCCCTTCGGGGTTAGTGTTGGTTCGGTGGGCGCCGGAGGGATCCTGGCGCCTCTCATTCCGCCAAGTGTAATGATGATTCTCTACTGTATGGTTGTGGAGGAGTCAATCGGTAAGCAGTTTATGGCGGGTATAGTCCCCGGTATCATGCTGGCGGGAATGTTCATGGCTTATATTGCCTTGAGATTCAGCGTGTTTGCGGGAAAAGCCAGAACCAAGACTGAACAGATTTCCCTATGGGAGGCTATTTTAAAGACCCGGGAAATCTGGCTTATCGTAATCCTTATCGTAATGGTACTGGGTTCTATTTATGGCGGATTAGCCACGGCCGGGGAAGCGGCGGCCATGGGATCGGTTGGGGCTGTCGTGCTGGCCCTAGTGCATCGCCGGTTAAACTGGGCGGTGATGAAGAAGGTTAGCATAAACACGGTCAGAACAGTGGTTGCCATCCACATTATCTATGTTGGAATCAAGATAATGTCCGGCGGTCTCTCGGTGTCCGGGGTAGTTGGCTATGTTACCGAGATGCTGGTGTCATTGCCGGTACCACCACTGGTAATCTTAACCATGATATTTGCCCTCTTCCTGATGCTGGGGACAGTAATGGAGGGCATCCCGATGATGCTGATGATGACACCCATTGTTTTCCCCACGGTGCAGGCACTCGGCTATGATGCCCTCTGGTTTGGCATTATCATCGTATTACTGTGCAATACCGGTAACCTGACGCCACCGGTGGGAGTAACGCTATTCTGTCTGCAGGCGCTTAGACCAGAACGGCCGGTTACTGATATTTATAAGGGCGTGGCGCCATTTATGATTGTTATTTTAGTTGCCCTGGCACTTGTGACGGCGTTTCCGCAGATTGCCCTCTGGCTGCCAGGCACCATGGTTGGAAAGTGACCGGCGGCTATCTATGGCAGTAATATTATGCCATTTTGAGTTGTGTGAAATTGTAATTTAGAAAATTAGGCGTCAGGTATACTACCGATGGGTAAAAGGGGTGAAATATTGCTGCTGGAGGAATGAAAAGAGGCGTTATTTCCTCAAGTGGTTGGGAATAGTTTAAAATAGAGTTACGAACAGTATTTAGACCAGATGTTATTTCAATGTGCAGTCTATAGCGTAGGCTGATTACTGTTGACACTGAATGTACTCTATGGTAGTATGGTGTATAATCGCAGGTTATTAAAGAAACCAGTTCATTTGTGGATAAAGTATTTCCTATCGGAGGTGGAGTCGATGAGTAAGTCTAGAGCAATTAGTTATCTCATCTGTTTGGGATTGCTCTTTGGTGTTTTTGGCGGCGTGGGGGTGGATTCGGTGGCACAGGCCGCTAATGATAATAGTAATGGTACCCCTTTGTTGTTACCAAACCAGGAGGACGAAGAGTCCGAGTTTGTGCCCAAGATTGAACTTAGTTCCCAGTTTCCGAACTTGGAAGCTACCTCGGGTAACCCATTTGAATTTGAGGTTGAATTCAGCTATGTCGGCAGGGAAGCCCGGACGTTTGACCTCATAGTGGACACGCCGCAGAACTGGGTCTCAATAATGAAGCCTCGATATGAGGAGACTCAGATATCGGCGATTCGTCTGAAGGAGTTTGAATCGGTTCCCGAGAAGATTAAAATGATTGTGGCGCCGCTACCGTGGGACTTGCCAGAGCCCGGTGAATATACCATGACCCTGACGGCAGCTTCCGGCGAGATTAGTGGTAGTATTGAACTTATTGCAGTGGTAACTGCCAAGTATGACCTTGAGTATTATACTGAAACCGGACTACTCAATACCAAAGTAACCGCCGGTAAGGAAAATCATGTGTCGCTTAAATTGCGCAACTCGGGTACGGCCACAATTGATAAGGTTACCCTGTCGTCCAGTAAGCCGGAAGGCTGGACAATTACCTTTGATCCCGAGAATGTGGAGAATCTGGAACCCGATTTTGCCCAGGATATCGATGTGGTCATTGAACCACAGGACAAAGCCATTGCTGGCGATTACTCGATTAGCCTGAAGGCTGACAGTAAAGAGATAAGGGATGATCTAGAACTGAGAGTTACCGTGTTAACCCCCACGATTTGGGGGTGGGTGGGTATTGGCATCGTGCTGCTGGTTATTGCGGGACTGGCCTTGCTGTTCCGGCAGTTGGGGAGGCGTTAAGGGAATTGAGCGGGCAAGCGATATTAGAGACCGTAGATTTGACCAAAACCTACAATGGTACGGCGGTAGTTGATAAGTTAAATCTCCGTATTAACGAAGGTGATATATTCGGGTTTCTGGGACCTAATGGAGCCGGTAAAACTACCACCATGCTGATGTTACTCGGGTTGACAGAACCAACCGCCGGTGTGGCGTATGTGGCCGGGCACAATGCCACCCGGGATCCCCTGGCGGTAAAACGTATTACGGGCTATGTACCGGAACATATCGGTTTCTATGAGGATTTGACCGCGACTCAAAATCTGGCCTATACCGCCCGATTGAACGGTTTTCCTGAGAGCGTGGTCACGGCAAGAATTGGTGAGTCGCTAAATACCGTTGGGCTAGCCAAATCCGCCGAACAGAAGGTTGGGGAGTTTTCCCGAGGGATGAAACAGCGCCTGGCGATGGCGGATATTCTGATTAAGGAACCGAAGGTGGCGATTCTGGATGAGCCAACCAGTGGTATTGACCCCCGGGGGGTGAATCAGATACTTGATCTCATCGGGAAAATAGCCATAGAACGTAAGATGACGGTTATCCTGTCTTCACATCAGTTGCACCAGGT
Source organism: uncultured Dehalococcoidales bacterium (assembly GCA_964343135.1). GTDB lineage: Bacteria > Chloroflexota > Dehalococcoidia > Dehalococcoidales > JAUYDJ01 > CAYFGR01. The sequence goes on along the minus strand of CAYFGR010000005.1, from coordinate 21,862 downwards.
GCAGAGAATCTGCGGACGGGTGGGCATGTTACTCAAGGGGCGTCTGGTTGCTGAAGGACTGGTAGACCAGCTTGGCAGAGAGGCTTTTGCCGGTGGCCGGTACACCATTGAGGTTCAATTAGCTGAGATTACCGAACGTATTATGAAAAGCGTCAAGCAAATCAGCGGTGTCGTCAGTGTTGAGAAAGCCGGGGGTTTGCTGCTGGTCAGTTGTAAGGAAGACTTAAGGCCGCAGATAGCCAAGGCGGTCGTGGATGCCGAAGGCTTGCTCATCGGGATGAAAATACAGAGCTATAATCTGGAAGACATATACCTAAAATATTTTACCGAGAGTTAACATGCAGGGTATTATCACCGTATTTCGAAAAGAACTTTCTGATATTTTTGCCAGTTGGCGGTTCATTTTTCTATTTCTGCTGGTATTTATTTCCGGTGTGTTTACCTTATACATTGCCGGTAACAATATCCGGGAGGAAGTAATCGGGATTAGCGAATTTGTGTTTATCCGGCTTTTTACCACTTCTGACCCGACTTTACCGGGTATTCTCCAGTTCCTTAACCTCATCGCCATATTTTTTGTGCCGATAGTGGGCATAGCTCTGGGTTTCGATGCCATCAATGAGGAGAAAAACACGGGGACAATGAGCCGGCTTATGTCTCAGCCAATCTTCAGGGATGCCGTCATCAACGGCAAATTTCTGGCGGGGGTAGTTACTATCGCGATTATGATGATAAGTGTGGTCCTGATAGTGGCCGGAGCCGGATTAAGGATGATTGGGGTACCGCCAACCGCGGAGGAAATTATGCGGTTGATGTTCTTCTTGGGAATAACTGTTATTTATGGCGGATTCTGGCTCGGTTTGGCAATATTATTTTCCATATTCTTTCGCCGGGTAGCAACTTCAGTACTGGCTTCCATATCCGTGTGGATATTGCTTTTCTTTTTCATGCCTATGTTAGCCGGTCTTGTCGCTAACGTCATGGTGCCGGTTGAGCAGGGAGCGGCTCAGGAGGTCGCCATGAGTAACTTAGGCGTGCAGAGTACGATTCTGCAGTTCTCCCCGGTTAGGCTTTATCAGGAGGCGGTGTCCGTTCTCCTGGTGCCTGGGGCGCGGACGTTAGGGCAGACCTTGCAGCTATTGGGGGGAGGGGCGGCCAGAATGTTACCCAATCCTCTTTCATTGGGACAGAGTCTGTTGACTGTCTGGCCTCATATGGTAATCATAGTTAGCCTTACCGCGGTGTGTTTTGGTATTTCTTATACCAAGTTTATGCGTGAGGAAATAAGGGCGTAACAAGCTCCGGTCCGGACTATCCACTCTCATCAGACAGGCTTTTTTAGATATTAAACAGGAAGGTGATTACGTCGCCGTCCTGAACCTTGTAGCTTTTACCTTCCAGTCGAGTAAGCCCTTTCTTACGGGCTTGGGGTAAACCGTCACATTTCATCAGGTCATCATAGCCAATTACCTCAGCCCGGATAAACCCTTTTTCCATATCAGTGTGAATTTTACCGGCGGCTTTAATGGCTTCAGTGTCCTTTTTTATTGCCCACGCCTTAACCTCACCCGAGGCAACGGTAAAAAAAGAAACTAGCCCCAAAAGTTCGTAGGACAGCTTGATTACGCGGGCAAGTCCGGATTCACCTACCCCGAATTCGTTACGGAGTTCCTTGGCGGCACCATTATCCAACTGGGTAAGTTCCATTTCCAATTTACTGCAAAGGGTAATAAGGCCAAAGTTTGATTGTGAACAGCGTGTGGCCAGCTTTGCTTCTATCGATTCTGCCTGTGCCAGTTGGTCTTCGCTAATATTGACGATGACCAGTAACGGCTTTGCCGTCAGTAGCTGGTAATTGGTTATAGTTCTGGTTTGCTCATCAGTTAGTGCTAGTTCTCTAATGGGGATATCTTTTTCCAGATCTGTCTTAAGCGTAGTGAGCAATACCTGTTCCCGAAGCAGATTCGGGCGCTCCGGTGATTTGGCCCCTTTCAGGGAAATATTGATTCTTTCCAGTCTTCTATCTATTAAAGCTAAGTCAGAAAAAGTAAGTTCCAGAGTCATGGCGGTAATATCCCGCTCTACATCCAGACTACCTTCGATATGGGGGACAGTATCATCGGTAAAGGCACGGACAACGTTTATCATGGTATCGACATTTCTGATTTGATTTAGTAATTGACCGGTTACCGTCTTCTCTTTCACCAGATCAGCTACCGAAACACCGACGTCAATATAGGCAATCTCGGCGGAGACCGTTCTTTTGGGTTGAAGTATGTCGGCTAAAAATTTAAGGCGGGGTTCGGGTACTTTGACTATGCCGACATGATGGGCTGAGCTGTCATGAGTATGACTGCTCGTATCAACCTTACCCTTAGTCAGGGCATTGAAAACGGTGGTGCGGCCACTTTTGGGTAACCCGATGATACCGATACCAACACTCATTCAATTGGCCTTAAGTTGACCTAATTATTTCTCGGGCATACTTGATGGCAAGTTCTCTTTCTTGTTTAATCAGGGTTTCATTAGCCGCTAACTCCAGTAAGGCAAGAAGTGCCTCATGGTTGCCGATGTTGCCGATCATCTCAGTAGCTTTAGTCCTCAGCTTAGACGCAAGTTCAAAATCAGTGGCAATTGCAATCAGCTTACTTAATTCAGTAGGTTTTTCTGCCATCTTATCTCTCCCTTTACTTCCGGTACTACCGGACACTAAATTGTTAGTATTTATTCTACTCTATGTACGTGTTTCCTTCAATAAGGTTGGTTGAGATTATTTTATAACCTCTCGTTATCGCTTCTCTTCGCCACTCGGAAAAGGATAGAGTTAACGGGTAAATTAGCGGTGTGATAAAATAGAGGAAACCGGCGAGGAAGGGTAACTCTTGCTGTATATTCTAATTGGTGAAGACGACTATTCTATGTACCGCTCCCTTGAAGATATAAAGAAGGGTCTGGGCGACCCGGGGCTTTTAGTCGCCAATACCACCACACTGAATGGACAGCAGGTGACCTTGAACCAATTACGGGCGATCGGGGAGACGCTTCCCTTCCTGGCGGAAAAACGCCTGGTTATCGTTAACGGACTACTGGAGCGCTTTGAATCTAAAAGTAAGTCCGGACAGAAAAAGGTCTCGTCCAAACCTGACCCCAAAAATGATTACAAAACTGTTGCCGAGCATATTGATAATCTTCCGGATAGCACGGTACTGGTGCTGGTTGATGGTAGTGTAGGTCGGCACAATCCTCTATTTACCGAACTTTCCGCTAAGGGGGAGGCAAGGTATTTTCCGTTTCTAAGAGGCGAGAAACTGCGTCAGTGGATTCAAAAGCGGGTGACGGAAGAGGGCAGCCAGATAAACCCGCAGGCAGCGGAGCTATTGGCAAAAATGGTGGGTAGTAATCTGTGGACGATGGTAAATGAGATTGATAAACTTATATTATTTTCTGCCGGTCGTCTTATTGAGGAAACTGATGTTACATTACTGGTGAGCCATACCCAGCAGGTAAGTGTCTTTGCCATGGTTGATGCTATCCTTGAGTTCAAGATTAAAGTGGCGGAACGAATACTGCAACAGCTGCTGCAGGGAGGAGCGGCTCCGGCGTATCTTCTGGTTATGCTATCGCGCCAGGTCCGTATGCTAGTTCGAACCAGGGAGTTGAGAAACCAGAGAAAGACAAGAATGGAAATTCAGAAAAGGTTGGGTTTGTATGCGGACTTTGCCTTCAACAAAACTCTGGAATTAGCGGGCCGGTATACTCAGGCACGACTTAAAGAGGTGTATCACCGGCTTCTGGACACCGACCTTTCAGTTAAGACCGGGAAATATGACGGGGCGCTTGCCCTGAATATACTGGTCGCGGAACTATGCCATTCCACAAAACAGGGTAGATGATAACTCATATCAGACTTGACAGCGGGTAGGCAGTATGCTATATTTGAGCACTGCTTTAGCGTAAGTAGGATAGTGTTCCTCAGTCATTACTGAATTCCCCTCTTGTTACTTTGTAATTAAACGGGTAGGGAGGCTGAATGATAGCATGGGTAGTACCGCCCGCCTAGAAAAGTTATGCCGGAGAAGTTTATCAGGACGGCGTCTCATTCTGGCCAGTAACCGGGGGCCGGTTGAATATTACCTTTCTGATGATGGAGTGCTTCAAGCGCGGCGGGGTAGTGGTGGGGTGGTCACTACTCTTGGTAGTCTGAGTCAGTACGTAGAGCTATGCTGGATTGCCAGTGTCATGGGTAAGTGGGACAGGCAGGCAGCCCTCCGTGCTCAGGGGGGAAGGCTGAAAATAGCCGCAGAGAATGAGCAACTATATCTTCAGTTTATCGTCAGCCCCGGGAACACGTACCATAAGTATTACAGCGTCATCTGTAACCCGCTTCTCTGGTTTCTGCAGCATTACATGTGGAACTCACCGCGCACTCCCAATATCGACCGCATCGCTTATGACGCTTGGGAGAATGGTTATGTCGTGGTGAACCAGGCCTTTGCTCGGGCGGTTATTGACGAAGTAAGGCAAAGCGAACTGCCGCCGGTGGTAATGCTGAACGACTACCATCTCTATCTTGCCAGTGCCTATATTCGAGAACAGGTGCCCGAACTGATTATTCAGCATTTTACTCATATTCCCTGGCCGGATGCTTTTTACTGGCATTTATTACCACGTTTGATGAGGCAGGCGATTCACCGTAGCTTGTGCACTGCTGATATCGTCGGTCTGCAGACGGTGCGTGACGTGCATAACTTCCTGGATTGTTGCCAGGCGTTCGTTGATGGGGCTGAGGTAGATTTTAAACACCAGACGGTTAGGACAAATGGCCACATTACCAGAGTAAAAGCGTACCCGATATCCATTGATGTAACCGCCGTTAGACAGTTGCTTTCCTCAGAAAAATGCCGGCAGTATCTGCCGAAATTGGCTAACCTGTATGGTGAAAAGACAATAGTAAGGGTTGACCGGTGTGAGCCCAGCAAGAACATTATTCGTGGCTTTAGAGCCTTTGACATGCTGCTTGAGCGCTACCCGCAACTCCGGGGAAAGATCAGATTTATTGCCTTTCTCGTCCCCACTCGAACCCATCTCAAGCCGTATCAAAGGTATTTCCAGGATGTCATCCAATTGGTAGAAGATATAAATAATAAGTATCGAACGGCGGATTGGTATCCTATTGACTACTTATATAAGAATAACTATGCACAGGCTATTGCCGGTATGACCATGTATGATGTACTGCTGGTAAACGCCGTGGTAGATGGTATGAACCTGGTAGCTAAAGAAGGTCCTATCGTTAATACTCGTGATGGGGTACTGATATTATCGGAATCCGTTGGTGCCTGTGCGCAGTTAGGCGAGAATGCGCTCACCGTGACCCCGACCGACCTGGAGGAGACAACTCAAACACTGTACGCGGCCCTGACTATGCCACCCGATGAGAAGAAAAGGCGCGCTGCGGCATTGAAGAAGTCGATTGAGAAAGAGGATATCACCGATTGGCTACTCCACTTGCTTGAGGATATCGTTACCTTATTGGAGGAACGGTCTGGGACAGCCACTCCAGAAAACACGCTACATCATCTATACCGTTCAAAGTAAAATCGGACTCATCCCGGAGTCTTTTTGGCATTTCCCGACTGGTGACGCCGATGGTAAAACCCTGGAATTCAGAATTACGTGCAGCAGAGTGAATGGCTTTAAAGGCATCAATATCAGTAACCTCGTCACCAAGATAGACACCAGCCCGCAAACTGTATGCCTTAATTAATTTTATTACTGCCGTGCCCTTGTTTATGTCCACTGGCGGTAAAAGATTGATTGACATCTTGCCGGACATAATTCGCAGGCGTTTCGCCGGCGTTGCTTTCTTAAGTGCGGCCAGAATTTCTCGCCTGGCTGCTTGATGATTGGGGCACAGGCGGTAATGTATGGTCGCCGTTATCCCCTTGGTCTCCAATATTATGTCCGGTCGGCTGAGTACCGGAGTTAACTCATCGATTGTGGCAGTGATAACCGCAGAATAGTCCGCGATGTCTTCGGTCGGTTTTAAGTTGCCTTCGTCCCAGTGTTCCATACCGTGATTGCCGATATAAACCACGCCATCAACTTTTACCATGTTTCGGACTTCCACGGCGGGTCTGCCCGAGATGGCGGCTACCAGGGCGAGATGTTTAACCAGAATGGCGAGAGCGTGGCGGCAGGGTGGCCAAACCTTAGCCGCTTGTGGAGTGGGTGCGATATTGCTTATGGTACCGTCAACGTCGGTAATAAGCCCAAAGGGAGTCCGCCGGAGGACTTCCGTAATAGAACCCAAGTTTTCTAACAGATACGGCATGGACTTAATTTAACAGGGGATACGCTGCTTCGTCAATTCTCCTTAACCCTGAGTGAGTTCGGATCGCTGGGTGATACCGGCTACCTCGGATGTGGCATATCTTATCCTTACTGCCATGTCGTTGCGAGTCCTTCGTTAGAAGGACGAAGCAATCATAAGATTGCTTCTGTCTCCGGGATTGATTCGGCACGGCGCGTCTCGCAGTGATGGGGGAGTGGGAAGCATTGACGCCCCTCCAAATCCCGAAAATGCAGGAGATGTCGCTAATCATATGAGCCAGCCTAAATCCTCGACAAATGAACGAAGATAAGGTAAAGTGGTACCTAGTATGTCAGTGTTAGCCGGAGACCAGGGTGGGTAAAATAAGCGCCTTAATCGATTCTGGGGAAAGAAGTGAGGGGTGCTCGTGAAGATTCGTAAAGCGGTGATTACGGCAGGTGGCTGGGGAACCAGATTTCTGCCGGTTACCAAGGCGCAACCCAAAGAGATGTTACCATTGGTCAATAAACCACTGATACATTATGCCGTTGAAGAAGCAGTCAGTTCCGGGATTGAACAAATTATTCTGGTAACATCTCTGGGTAAGCAGGCCATCGAGAACTACTTTGACCGCTCTTTTGAGTTGGAGTATTTCCTGGAGCAAAGGGGGGAAACGAAGCTGGCGCAGGAAATGCGGGAGCTATCCAATCTGGTCAATATCTGCTACATTCGGCAGAAGGAACAACTAGGTCTCGGCCACGCCATTCGGGTAGCTCGGGATGTTGTGGGTGATGAGCCTTTTGCCGTCCTGCTTCCGGATGACATTATTGAAAGTAAGGTACCGGTGTTAAAGCGGATGATAGACGTCCATCAGAAGTATCAAACCAGTGTTGTCGCTGTTGAGTGCGTGCCACCTGAGGACAGGGCTAAATACGGTATCATTGAGCCGAGGCGGGTTTCGAGTCATATCTTTCAGATTTTAAGCCTGGTTGAAAAGCCGGAGCCAGCCAGGGCGCTTTCAGATTTGGGCGTGGTGGGCAGGTATATCCTGACGCCCGGGATATTTGATGCTCTTGACGTGACGCCACCGGGTAAAAACGGGGAGATTCAGCTTACCGATGCTATGCAGTTACTGCTTAAAGAACAGGCGATATATGCCTACGAGTTTGAAGGCGTGCGTTATGATACCGGTACGCCTTCGGGTTGGCTCAAGGTAACCGCGGCGTTTGCCCTGAAGCATCCTGATTTTAGGCAGGAGTTCAGGGAGTATCTGCGTCAAATCCTCTGAATCTGTTTTTAGCCCGTGTCTTCAGTGACACTGTGTTGTGCCTTACATTACAATCGTAAGTGAATTTTTATTTTTGCCTTCGGGTCGTTGATAAACAGGGAGAGTAGTGGATGAATAGTGATGAAGTCAGGTCGGCGTTTTTAAGTTTCTTCGAGGAAAAAGAGCATAAGGTAATTCCCAGTTCCTCGCTAATCCCGAAGGGTGACCCGACCTTGCTGTTGACTACGGCGGGCATGGTACAGATTAAGCCTTACTTCCTGGGCCAGGCGGTGCCGCCCAGTCCGCGTCTGGTATCGTGTCAGAAGAGTTTCCGCACCACTGATATCGAATTGGTAGGTGACCCCAGTCACCTGACCTTTTTCGAGATGCTGGGTAATTTCAGTGTTGGTGATTATTTTAAAAAAGAGGCAATTGAATGGGCGTGGGAGTTTGTTGTCACGCGCTTAAAATTGCCTCCCGAGCGTCTGTGGATAACCGTATTTCTGGATGATGATGAGTCTTTTGGTCTCTGGCGGGATATCGGTATTGCCGGGTCAAAAATAGTGCGGTTGGGTGAAAAGGATAACTTCTGGGGGCCGACGGGTGATTCGGGACCCTGCGGGCCATGCAGCGAGATTCTGTATGACCTTGGTGAGGATATTGGCTGCGGTATACCGGATTGTGCCCCGGGCTGTGAGTGCCAGCGCTTCTCCGAAATATGGAACCTGGTTTTTACCCAATATAATCAGGATAGAGATGGATACCGAACTCTATTACCAAAACCCAACATCGATACCGGAATGGGTTTGGAAAGAACCGTGGCGGTAATGCAGGGTAAAATGTCGGTCTATGATACTGATATCTTTGTTCCCTTGATGAACAAAATATCGGAACTATCCGGGAAGCGGTATGATGCCGATGATGCTTCCGGTAACGCCATGAGGGTGATAGCTGAGCATGGCAGAGGGCTGGCTTTTCTCATTGGAGATGGCGTAATCCCCAGTAATGAGGGGCGGGGATATGTGCTGCGCCGCCTGTTGCGCCGGGCGGCACTCTTTGGTCGTAAACTGGGTCTGGATAAACCCTTCCTTTCGGAAATCGCGGAAACTACCATCTGGCAAATGAAGCACGTTTATCCGGAACTGGAGCAACGGCAGGGATTTATTCTGAAAGTTATTCAACTGGAAGAGGCCAGATTTAGCGAGACGCTTAATACCGGACTGGAGCTGTTGGATAATATTGTTGGGACGGCGGATAACCGGGGAATGGTTGAAATCTCAGGTAAAGACGCCTTTAAACTGTATGATACCTATGGTTTTCCGGTGGAGTTAACTGCTGAGGTTGCCGGCGGGCGTGGCTTTACGGTGGATTTGGCGGGTTTTGAGCGGGAGATGCAAAAGCAGCGGGAGCGAGCCAAAGCAACGCAGAAGTTTGGCGGGACCCTGATGGAAATAGCCGGACTGCATGAACAGCTTGGTATAGAGGAAACGCCCTTTATTGGGTACCAGATCTTGGAACATAAATCGGCGATTATCAGCCTGCTGGTCAATGGCAGAGCCGTTGAGACGATAGCCGCCGGACAGGAAGCCAGCGTGGTAATAGAAACTACCCCCTTCTATGGTGAGATGGGGGGGCAGGTAGGGGATACCGGTGACATATTTGGTGGGTCCGGTCATTTTACGGTTGAAAATTCTGTTCGCGTCCCCACCAGTATTGTTGTCCACCAGGGACAGGTTACCGAGGGTAGCCTGAGTGTCGGGGATGAGGTTACCGCCAGAGTGCATGGAGAACGCCGACTCGATATCGCGCGTAATCATACCGCCACTCATTTACTTCACTCAGCGCTACGGCAGGTACTGGGTGAGCATGTCCAGCAGCGGGGGTCTCTGGTTGCGCCCGACCAGTTGAGGTTTGATTTTTCCCACCTGAAGGCAATGACTCAGGACGAAATAAAAGAAGTAAACCGTATCGTTAACGGAAGGATACGCCAGAATCTGGCGGTGTACGACGAGGAGATTTCCTATGACGAGACGGTGGCAGCGGGGGCTATCGCTCTGTTTGATGAAAAGTATGGTGATGTGGTTCGTGTGCTTAAAGTAGGTCGGCCATCCATTAGTGCCGAGCTGTGTGGTGGTACGCATGTCAATTCAAGCGGGGAGATTGGTCACTTTCACATCACCGGCGAAAGCAGTATCGGAGCCGGACTGCGTCGTATTGAGGCAGTTACCGGTAGGGTGGCGGAGGGATACATTGACCGTTTCTTTACCCGGTGGCAGGAGATAGCTCAAATTGTCGGAGCTTCAATGGATAATGTCAGTGAAAAGGTTTCTAGCGCAGCGGAGGCACTGGAAGCGGAGCGAAAACGGGCACAGGATTTGGAGCGTAAGCTGGCGATAAAGGAAGTTGAATCTCTGCTGGGTCGGATAGAGGAAGTCAATGGCGTGAAGGTACTGGTGGCGAAGGTTCCGCCTTCGCGAATGGAGATATTGCGGGAGATGGGTGACCTGCTCCGGGAGAGATTGAAAAGTGTGGTGGTGGTGCTGGGTACCGTGTATGACGGTAAACCGGCTTTTGTGGCCACGGTGACACCGGACCTGGTAGCTCAGGGTTATCATGCCGGCGAAATAGTGAAACAGGTAGCCCGGGTAACCGGTGGTGGCGGTGGCGGTAGAGCTAACCTGGCACAGGCCGGCGGTAAAGATAAAGATAAGATAGATGCGGCGCTTCAACTTGTTAAAAGTCTGATATAGCGCATTACTGCAAAGGAACCGGATACAGGTTATGCGTTGTTTGGGTCTCGATGTTGGCGATAAACGGATAGGGGTGGCGCTCTGCGATCCGCTGGGGATATTAGCCAGCCCACTGACCATTATTGACCGCCAGGATGACTCGGTCGCTGTTGAGGCGATTGTCCGGGTCATTGACCAGAAAGGTGTTGAACTGATTATCGTTGGTTTGCCGGTCACGATGGATGGTGGTATCGGGGCACAAGCCGAGAAGGTAAATACTTTTGCCCATACCCTGCTCAATAGCACTAAAGTTCCCATGGAGTTTATAGACGAGCGTCTGTCCACTTTCTCGGCGAAACAATTAATTCGAGAGGCCGGTTCCCGAAAACGCCGGGGAAAGAAGCCGGATGATGCCATAGCCGCCGCCATAATCTTACAGCGTTATCTGGAGAAAGGACTCTAAAACGCTCAGTAGGTGAACCACCGGTAGCTTTTGAATACAGAATAACCTGGTCATCAATTAAAAGGATGATTAACCCGAAGCAAACATGCGAATAATTGATAAATCGTCTAGCCGCCATCCCAAAAGCTATATTATCCAGAGTTCGCTGGTAACGATGCGGTAGCGCTGATATTATTCTTCCTAGAAACCTTGGCTAGCGTGGCAGTCATTGCCGCACTTGGGGCTAGCACTTTTATTATCTTTGCTCTGCCGCGCTCAGTTACGGCCCAGCCAAGAAGATTAATCGGCGGGCATACCGTCGGCATAATTAGCGGTCTTATCTGTTATTTTGTTTTTTCCGGTGGTCTTTTCGGGGAACTAATGGCGAGGTGGGTGTTTATCACCTGGCGGTGGTATGCCCTGGCGGTGGGAATGTCCATGTTTCTCATGGTGATCACCGGGTGGTCACTCCAGGTAATCGTTTTCGTTCTGGCGTTTGACATAAGCCTGGTAATTGTTAGAAGGTTACTGGGGAGCCGTTTGCGGGATCTGTTCTAGGCAGGCTTGAGGTTAAAGGGGAGGGCGGGACTATTAATAAGACGATTAATGGCTACATTGAGGTATTAAAGCCTCGCGCCACTAGCCTGCTGACTTTTATCGGTGTCTGTGGCGCTATTATCGCCGGCGATGGGCAGTTATCCCTGAAATTACTGCTGGTTGCCCTGACGATTTTAGTGGCCAGTGCCGGGACAAACGGACTGACCAATTATCTGGACTGCCGAGTTGATGCCTTGATGCCACGTACCAAACATCGGGTTTTACCTTCCCAGCGTGTTTATCCCCCGGAAAAGGTGTTACCGCTGACCATAGGCTTGATTGTTGTCGGTCTGGCTCTCGCCTGGCTACTTCATCCGTTAAGCTTCCTGACCGACTTAGCTGGAACAGCGGCTGCGGTCGTCTGGCGGAAGCGGACAACCTGTGTCTTTCCCCAGGGAATGTTCACCAGTTGTGCTCCGGTACTCATGGGGTGGTTTGCGGTAAAGCCAATTTTTAGCTGGGAAATACTGCTACTGTGTCTGCTGATTGCTTTCTGGCTGCCACTTCATGTCTGGAGTGTTACGATTGCTCATCGGGAAGACTATATCAGAGCCGGGCTGAGTATTTCCCCGGTAAATTGGGAGGTAAAGGAAGCCGTAAAGGTGCTGCTGTGGTTTAATTTGGCGCTTTATGCGGTTTCCATCGGTCTATATTTTGCTGGAAATTTCGGGTGGCTCTACCTGGCCGTCGCCAATCTACTGGGTATCATGATGCTCTATGACAGTTTCCGTCTGGTAGTTTCGACTGTCTCTGGTGATGCCTGGAGGCTGTGCAAGCTGTCGGCTTTTCCGTACCTGGGTTTAATATTCCTGGTAATGTGCCTTGATATCTGGTTGCTGGGCTGGGGTTGTCGCAATAACTGTAATCTCGAAGAGGACACAGCTTCTATGTTACTTTCGTTAGCGGTAGACTAGACTAGGGAGGTAGGGTTGTCTAAAGAACTTAGTGGCTTTCAATTAGTTCATACGTGTTTCGGTAGCCAGGCCCGTGCCGGGGAGTTGATAACACCACATGGTACCGTACCCACACCGGTATTTCTACCTGTCGGGAGCCAGGGTACGGTTAAGACACTGACGCCAGCGGAGATAAAGCAGCTTGGGGTAAACATGATACTGGCAAACACTTATCACCTTTACCTCCGGCCGGAAATAAGCACAATTGAGAGCATGGGCGGTTTACATAAGTTTATGTCATGGGACGGTGCTATCCTTACTGACAGTGGCGGCTACCAGATATTCAGCCTGGCTGGTTTACGCCGCATCAGCGATAACGGAGTTGTCTTCCGTTCCCATATTGATGGTAGTGAGCACCTGATTACTCCTGAGTCAGTGATTCAGTATCAGGAGAGATTGGACGCCGATGTGATAATGGTGCTGGATGAATGTCCGGCACATGATGTTGGCCTTGAAAGTGCCCGGTCGGCAATGGTGCGGACCCACCGGTGGGCGGAGAGGTGCCGGCAGGCTCATCAGAGCCGTCACCAGGCTCTGTTTGCCATCGTCCAGGGTGGCGTCTTCCCGCAACTCAGGCGTCAGTCGGTGGAATTCCTTACCTTACTCGATTTCCCCGGTTATGCCATTGGCGGACTAAGTTTGGGGGAACCCAAAGAGGTTACTTTGGGCGTGATTGACCAAACGATACCCTTATTGCCACAGAATAAGCCACGCTATCTTATGGGGATAGGATCTCCCGAAGATATCATTGAAGGTGTTGACAGAGGGGCGGATATATTTGATAGTGTTCTGCCGACTCGCGTCGCCCGGAACGGGGCTCTGTTTACTCCTTCGGGACGGGTGAACGTTCGGAATGCCGGCTACCGTCAGATGGCGCAGCCGGTGGTCCCGGGCTGCAATTGCGATACCTGCCGTAATTTTTCGGCAGCTTACCTGCATCATCTGTTCCGGTGTGAGGAGCTCTTAGCCTATCGCTTGGCTACAATTCACAACCTCTGTTTCATAAGTGACTTGATGCATCAAATAAGGAATACCATTATGGACGGTACTTTTAGCCGTTTCAAAAGCAGCTTCCTGGAAAATTACAGGCCAACTAATGAGCGGGTGCGGCTTGACCAGAAAAGAAAGTGGTTACAGTCGCACCATTCGGGTGAATAACTATATCTCCTCAGATGGGTCACCTCTGGCGCCTCTGGAGATAATTCAGCTAATCCCGGTTTCAATGTCCTTCTCGTTACCCTCGAATTCCACAGCTACCCAGCCCCGGTTCTCACCAAGGTCAGCCTGGCGAATGTTGGAGACCAGGTTGAATTATTGACTGGCGGTGTAGATGATTGGTTCAGCGGCAGTATCTGTCGTATAGCTAGGTGTAACGCGTTGTTTTGTCAATTTTATCCCCCTTATGCCGTAATCCCGGTGTTATTGAGACGCTGCCTGATGCGTTCGGCGTCACTAATTATGGTTCTAATTATCTCGGCGACACTGGGAATATCGTGTATTAGACCAACCGCCTGGCCGCAGGGGATGACACCCGAGTTGATATCGTCTTCTTCCATTGCCTGCTTGCTTCGCTCGCCATTTATCAACGGTAGTAATTCCGGCAATGTTGTTCCCGTTTCTTCCATCTCCAGTATCTTCTGACTGAAGGCGGTCTTCATTACTCGGGCGGCGTTCCTGATGGAGCGTCCAATGACCAGGGTATCAGTTTCTCCAGCTTCTACCAGCCACTGGCTGATTTTGGGAGGTAAATGGCATTCCCGGCTGGCCATGAAGCGGGTTCCCATAAGTACACCCTGGGCACCGAGGGCGAGGGCGGCGATGAAGCCCCTGGCATTGCCAATGCCACCTGCGGCGATAACCGGAATCTTTAGACTGTCAACGACTTCAGGTATTAGGGTTAGGGAGCCGACATCATTCATACCGGGGTGACCGGCGCCTTCAAATCCAACGATGGTTACCGCATCCACTCCCAGGCGCTCCGCCGTTTTGGCGTGCCTGACTGCGGTTACCTTGTGTATTACCCTTACCCGGGCATCTCTAAACAGCTTCATAAACGGCTCCGGACTTCTACCTGAGGTTTCAATGACAGTGATGCCTTCATCCAGAGCCGCCGTAATATACTCTTCAGAGTTTGTCTTGTGTATCGTCGGCAGCAGGGTGATATTTACCGTAAATGGTTTATGCGTTAGACCTCTGGTTTTTCTAATCTCATCTCGTAACTTTTGAGCTGTTGGGAAGGTAAAGGCGGAAAGAGTCCCCAGTCCTCCGGCATTGGACACGGCAGCGACCAGTTCGGCTCGCGCCAGCCCGTGCATCGCCCCCTGGATTATCGGGAATTCTATACCGAGCATTTCGGTAATCCGGGTCGGGAACATTTATTTAACCTCTGTCTCCAGCCACTTCAGATAGTCTTCGTTACCACCGATGATGGGCAGGGCAATTACTTCCGGAACGTCGTAGCTGTGAATCTCCTTGACCAGAGCGACAACTTCATTCAGTAGCCGGGCACTGGTTTTAATGATGAGCAGGCTTTCCCGAGCGGTATCAATCTTACCCTGCCACCAGAAGAACGAGCTAACGCTCGGTATAATGTTTACGCAGGCTACCTTCCGGCGGTTGAGCAGGGCATTGGCGATTTTGGGCGCCTCTTCCGCTGTGCTGGTAATTAACATTACTATACTGCCGCTCTTTTCCATTCTATTCCTCCATTCGCCGGTTCTCGAGTTTTAGTGGATTTGCCAGGTATCGGTAAATTGTCGGCTGACCTCCCGCTTTTAATCTCCTTGATTGGTAACCTCTATTATAACGTTATAGAGCAGATCTTTACTTCACCCCACACGCCCATGTCAGTGCCGATGATGATTGTTACCCCTCTTATTTCGCCAATACCTTTGGTAGAGTCAATACCACGGGGAATGTCACCCGGTTCTTTAATCAGGTTGCCGATAGCCGTGGCAGCGGCGTCAGCCATAGTGGTTGAACCGGCGAGCACAATAACGGTATCCGCCTTGCCGTAGCTTAGGGAGCGTCCTACCGTTCCCGAAGAGGTGTAGATACCTAGTGGGGTCTCCTCCCCCTCAATTTCCAGTCCGATTTTTCCGCTCAGCGGTGACTCACCGGCATAAATACCGATTACTCTTTTCCTTAAGCTCTTGAGATAGATATCACCGCCGTTCTCTACGATTAGTTCAGGCGTAAACTGGAGTAATTCCGTGCCGACGGGTTCGGCTATGGCACCGGCGACGGCGGCCATCGGACCCACCCCCGCCCTCTCTGCCGATGTCACCATTACTTTGATCATTGCCGGGGCGTTATCATTGATGGGGAGTGGTTTCAGGGAGGTTAGAAAGTCCGGGTGCCGTTCGATGTACTTTTGCAGTATATCCCGATATTTTAGCACTAATTTGTGGGCTTTGCGTTTGAGATTGATCGAGGCGCTGATGTATAAGTCCGTCTCTTCCACGATAACATTGAAAGAGATGGGGTTCCGGTCTTTAATCCAGTGTCGATAGGTCCTCGGCTCATACATGGGTTTAAAAATGAACTCGTCTGGTGAGAGGATCCAGTACAAAAGCATCGGTGGGGCAAATTGTAACGCAGGCGCCGCAATCGGTGCACCTTTCCTCATTGCGGGTAACATCCTGGCTGAGCGCCTGGATTCTCACCCCCGGTCCGGGTTAAATACTGGATACCCTGGTCATAGTTGTTCTGTTCACCGCTCAGTTTCAGTATCAGGAGCCCCTCCTCCACCGGGGTAATTGATGCCTTCAAAATATTAATGTCAAGGTTATAATCCCGCACCAGCCGACTCACTATGGACTAGTCTACCAGTCGGCTGGGGAAATGCAGCACTATTCTTTTAGATACCGTGGCCATTTTCTACTCCTATATCGGACGTTTCTTGAGTGGTTCAAAGGTTATGCCCAATTCTACGCCGGGCAGGGGCGCCACCGGCTCAGTTAAAAGGAACTTGCCGGTCAGTAGTGGTGATAACTGACCGGCACTGCAGTAATTAGCATTGCCTAAGCCAGGTTTCAAGACGCCCATGTAGGTATAGAGTGTCTTTTCGGACAGGTTCACGGCGACATTGGAGTTCTGACAGGCACTTCGGATGTTAAACAGCACTGCCTCGTTCAGGTCGTTGATGTCAATCAAGGTTTCTAGCTTTTTTTTGGGGTAGCAGTCGGCGCCGTAGGCAGATGCTTCCAGCCTAATATCCCGGCCGGCGGCCAGTTCCTCAATGACGTGTCCGCCACCATAATTAAATTCGCCGGGATGGATTTTATTCCGGGGGGTTATTGTCGGGTGTAGCGGTGGCGCCGATGAAAAGATCCACCGCAGTAAAGCCGGCGTAAGCCGGGACATCATTTAGATAGACCTGGCCACCGCCAAGTTTAAATCGTGGTTTACTATGACCGATATTGAGATAGGCGCCGGAGGAACACATCGGGCCAAAGGTATCGGTAGTAACCACATCTACTTCCCGGGCGGCTTGTGACGCGCCTTTCAATTTGACAATATCTATTATTTCTTCGGCAATAACTACTACCGCTTTGCCTTCCCGTATCTTCCGGTTTATTTGCTCAATGGTTTTCGTCATGATACTTCCTCAGGTATGTTGACACAATAAAAGATGATAGCATTTAAACTCTCGCCTGTCAATTTGTGTGTGGGCTACTACGCTCGGTAATTTGAAGAGTATCCTAGATATAAGCTATACTTTATAGTAGTGCTTCTGTTATCGAGTGAGGAAATAACTTTGCTCAAAACTCACAATTGTGGCGAACTTAACCAGCAACACGTCGGTCTCAACGTCAAACTTGCCGGATGGGTACATCGGCGGCGTGACCACGGGGGACTGATATTCATTGACCTGCGTGACCGGGAGGGCATAATCCAGGTGGTGTTTAATCCCGAAACATCAAAACAGTGTCATGATATTGCCAACGAAATGCGCAGTGAATATGTGATTTTGGTGAGTGGGGAGGTCGCCCTGCGTCCGGCAGGAACCGAGAACAATAAATTGCCGACCGGTTATATTGAGGTCATTGCCCATAGTACTGATGTCCTTAATCCGTCAAAGACACCGCCGCTTTATATTAACGAAGACGTCGAGGTGGAGGAAAGCCTTCGCCTTAAGTATCGCTACCTCGATTTGCGCCGTAACCGGATGAGGCAGAATTTATTGCTGCGCCACCACACGGTGAAATTTATCCGTGATTCCCTGAGTGACCGGGGTTTTATTGAGGTAGAGACGCCAATCCTGATTAAGAGCACTCCGGAGGGAGCGCGTGATTACCTGGTACCTAGCCGGTTGTATGCGGGTAAATTCTATGCCTTGCCGCAATCTCCCCAGCAACTTAAGCAGTTACTCATGGTGGCTGGACTGGAGAAATACTATCAGATTGCCCGGTGCTTTCGTGACGAGGACACCCGAGCCGACCGCCAGCCCGAATTCACCCAGCTTGACCTTGAGATGAGCTTCATTGATGAGGAAGATATTTTGAGCCTGTTTGAAGAGCTTTTCAATGCCCTGGTCAAGGTAATTAGACCTGAAATGAGAGTAATCAACCCATTCCCCCGCCTTAGTTATGATGAGGCGATGCAGAGTTACGGGACGGATAAACCTGACCTGCGTTTTGGTCTGGAGTTAGGGGATATATCGGATATTGTTGCCCGGTGTGACTTTGCCATTTTCCGTGATATTGTCGCCGGCGGAGGTAGGGTTAAGGGTATATGCGCCCCCGGGTGTGCCTCCTACAGTCGCCATCAGCTTGAGGAACTGAATAAGCTGGTGCAGAGACTGGGTGCTAAGGGCTTATTGACCATGTCGCTGGATGCTGGGGCTAGCAGCGTGGACACTCTGGCCATCGAAGAGATAGGGTCGGTAGCGGCTAAATTTCTGACTCTGGAAGAGATTAAAGCCATGGCGAAGCGTCTGGAAGCCAAGCCGGGCGATCTGCTTCTTATGGTTGCCGGGAAACCGGAGACGGTTAATGCGATACTCGGTGAACTGCGTCGGGAAATGGGGCAGCGTCTTAATCTGGCTGACTCTGATTTGCTGGCATTTGCCTACGTTAGGGGTTTTCCGTTGCTGAGGTGGAGCGAAGAGATCGGGCATTGGGATTCCGAGCATCACCCGTTCACGGCACCCTGGGATGAAGACCTGCCGTTACTGGATACGGCGCCGGAAAAGGTGCGCGGCCGGCATTATGATCTGGTATGTAACGGGTACGAAATTGGTGGTGGCAGTCTCAGAATTTATCGGGAAGAACTTCAGCGTAAGGTGTTCAAACTCTTAGGCTATGCGGATGAAGAAATTACGGGACGATTCGGGCATTTACTGGAGGCTTTTGAGTATGGGGCACCGCCCCATGGGGGCATTGCCCTCGGTCTTGACCGCCTGGTGATGTTGTTAGCTAGGGAAGAGACCATCAGGGAGGTGATTGCCTTTCCCAAGAATCAGAATGCCGTCGATTTAACCCTTAATGCGCCTTCAGGAGTCAGCCGGGAGCAACTGGCTCAATTACACCTGAGCCTGCGGGAAGAATAGCCTGTGGTTGACATAACTGAAGTAGGCGAAAACATATTCCTGATTGATAGCCATCTGTACTCCATACCACAGTGGGGGAGTGTATATCTGGTAAATGAAACTAAAAAGGCATTGATTGATACCGGCCCCGCCACATCAGCCAACGTGGTTCTGGATGGTATCAGGAGGGTTGGCGTCAGACCGCAAGACATAGACTATATTATCGTTACCCATATCCATCTGGATCATGCCGGAGGCGCGGGGGTTCTTATTCCGGAGATGCCCCGGGCGCAGGTGGTGGTTCATTACCGGGGAACCCGGCATCTGGTAGATCCGGTAAGGTTGATAAATAGTGTAATAGAAGCTCAGGGTGAAGCGGTGATGGCACGGGAAGGCGAGGTGCTGCCGATTGATGCCGTGAAGGTGAAACCGGTGTATGATGGTGATGAGATTAAATTGGGTGAGAAGCAGGTTTTAAAGGTTATCGAGGCTCCGGGACATGCCCCCCATGAATTATGCATAAAGGAGAGTCGAAATAACGGTATATTTACCGGTGATGCGGTGGGTATTTATGTTGCCGGGGTTTTATTGCCCGCCACGGCGCCACCTAACTTTGATTTGGAATTATGGGAAAATTCAATTAAGAAACTTATCAAGCTTGAGGCGGACCGGCTCTATTTCGGCCACTTTGGTGTCGCCGATAAAGCTCAAATGATATTGCAGCTGGCGGTGGAGAAGCTTCGTAACTGGGGGGAAACCGTTAGCGCCGCCGTGGCGGAAGGCGGGGCTGACCATGCTGCCGATAGACTTATCGCTCAGGTCCGTGCCGAATTGAGGCCAATCAGGGAGACGAAGTCTCGGTACGAATATGTGGCCAACGTTGAAATGCCCTTGAGTGTTAGAGGGTATATAAAGTATTATCAGGAAAAGCATGAGGCTGAACCGACTAGAGGGAGGAACCGTGAAGGTAACCGAAAATAATATAGAGAACAGACAAGCCTTTCTTACTATAGAGATGGAATCTGCGGAGATGGAAGAGTCCTTGCAGGAGTCTTATCAACGCCTGGTCAGGAAAACGCGTGTCCCGGGCTTTCGTAAAGGAAAGGCGCCCCGGGCAGTACTGGAGAATTATATCGGTAAGGAGAGTCTGCTTGAAGATACCCTGAATATTCTGATTCCTAAGGCTTACCGACAGGCTTTAGAGGAGCAGGAGCTTGGGGCTTATTCTCAACCGCAGATTGAAATAACGCAGAACGACCCTTTGATATTTAAGACGATAGTGCCGCTACCGCCCACGATTGAACTTGGTGACTACCATGGTATCCGGGTCAAGCCGCCAGAAGTGGTCGAAATAAGTGAGGGTAACATCAGCGCCACTATTGAGCGGCTGCGTCATGAGCACGCTGTTTGGGAGCCGGTGGAGCGACCGGTTGACTATGGCGACCTGGTAACTCTTGATATCGAAAGTACGGTGGAAGATAAACCACTTATAGACCAGAAGGGTGCTCAATACCATATTGTGTTGGAATCGTCATTCCCGGTGCCGGGCTTTACTGAGCAATTGCGGGGGATGAAAAAGGATGAGGAGAAGGAATTTAAACTCCAGTTCCCCGCCGATTTTTCCAGAGAAGAGATGGCGGGAAAAGAGGCGCAGTTTAAGGTCGGGGTTTCTGAAGTTAAGCAGGAGATACTTCCCGAATTAAATAATGCATTTGCCAAGGGAGTCAGCCCTGAATTCAAGACGCTGAAGGCCCTGCGGCGGCAAATTGCCGAGGTTCTACGTAATGAAGCGGAGAGGAAAGCCAGGATTGAATTTGAGGACCAGGCAATGGAAGCTGTTGCTGCCGTGGCACAGGTCGAATACCCGCCGGTTTTGGTGGAGATTGAAATCGAACGGCTTATCGACCAGCAGTTGGAGAGATGGCGCTTGACTCGGGATAATCTGGAGGTATACCTTGCACAAATTAAAAAAACGGAAGCGGAATTACGGGAAGAATTGAGACCATTAGCGGTAACGCGAGTCACCCGGTCTCTGGTTTTGGGTAAGGTTGCTGAAAATGAGAAATTTGAAGTCAAAGACTCGGAAATAGACGCTGAGATTGAGAGGATGACCCAGGGTGAGACCGAGAAAAAGGATGAATTGATAAAGTCGCTGAATACTCCGCAGACACGGCATTCAATAAGAGAGATAATGATTACCCGAAAGACTATCGAACGAGTAGTTGAAATAGCCAAAGGTTCATCTGCTGAAGTAAAGACAGGAACAAAGAAAGCGACGGGAACAAGGAGTCGGTCCAAAGTAAAGGAGGATAAAAAATGAATACTGACCTAATGAATATTATACCTGGCGTGATTGAGAGCGGCCCTAGGGGTGATAGATTTTGGGATATATACTCGCTACTGTTAAAAGAGCGTATAATTATGCTATTCACGCCGATTACTGACCCGGTGGCTAATACTATCATCGCTCAACTCCTTTATCTGGAACGGGAAGATCCTGATAAGGACATAAGTATGTATGTTCAAAGCCCGGGGGGTGTTATCAGCGCCGGACTGGCTATTTACGACACGATGCAACTTATTCGTCCCGATGTGTCTACCATTTGCGTTGGGATGACGGCTAGTATGGCAACGGTGATTCTGTGTTCTGGAGCCAGGGGCAAACGTTACGCCTTACCTAACGCCACCATTCATATGCACCAGGCAATGGGTGGTGCTCAGGGGCAGGCCGCCGATATCGTGATTGCGGCACGTGAGATTGCTCGGCAACAAGATATAATTAAGGATATTCTCGTCAAGTATACCGGTCGGCCGATGGACAAGATAACTCATGATACCGACCGGGACTTTTACCTTAACGCCAAGCAGGCGGTGGAATATGGAATTGTGGATGAAATCCTGAGTAAACCCGCCAATGAAGAAGGTGAAGCGGCTAAGAAATAGTCATAGTTCCTTATTGCGGCAAGCTACTATAAGTGGTAAGATTGTGCCTGTTTTAGCTGGCTCAGCGATACAAAATATAGGGATTG
>CAYFGR010000004.1:0-39060 GCA_964343135.1 uncultured Dehalococcoidales bacterium | reverse complement strand
GGCATAATGTCATCACTGCCTATTATGCCCAGTACCAGCTTGAGCTTCTCGATCCGACAAATAATATACTTACTGAATTGCAGAACACAGTTCCAGATGAACCGGAACAGAAACTAAGGAAGATTTTGGGCGCCTTTCTCTTCAGCGGTGATGATGTCTATAAAAAAATATCCGTCCTTTCCGGCGGTGAGAAGAGCCGTCTGGTGCTAACCAAGATGCTGGTGCAATCAGCCAATATGTTGCTGATGGACGAGCCGACTAACCACCTTGACATTGCCTCGCGGGAGATACTGGCCGATGCCCTGGAAGCCTATCGCGGAAGCCTTTGTTTCATCACCCACGACCGGACGCTAATTCGCCAGATTGCCAATAAGATCATCGAGATAAAGGATGGCAACCTGTACGTATTAACCGGAAATTATGATGACTACCTCAATTGGAAGGAGTCTTTGGGACAGGGAGTGTCCGAGATTTCCGAAGTGCCGGTCTCCCTGGTTATCGGGAAAAGTGCGACAAATAATAGACCGCGCCAGCGTAAGCTAATCGAGGCGGAACTAAGGAATAAGTATTCCCGGGAGAGTGCCCCCACCAGAAAGCGAATAGCTGAAATCGAGGCTAAGCTTTCGAAGTTTGAGCAACAATTCAGAGAGGTTGAGAGCTTGTTTTCCGATGAAGGGTATTATGGGGTTAGCGCGCGGGTCATCGCCACCATCGAGAAACATCACCGACTGAAGAAAGTTATAAGCTCGCTCATTGAGGAATGGGAGCGACTTTCTATAGAACTCGAGAGGATGAAACGAGAGTTTGAGAAAGCGAAGAGTACCACCGAGACTTAAGTTAAGGTTGTGAGCCAAACTAAAAGCCAGCCTGTAACCCACTGAACAATTCATCTTAATATTGCTTCACAATAATGCTGAATATTTAAAAAGATAAGAAAGTGAAGCTACGGAACATTAACCGGTATTATCACCGAAGGCAGGTTATTCACAGGTTAAGTTCAATCGTGGTTGATCAGTAGAGTAGGCGGGGTAACCACAGGACAAGCTGGGGGAAAACCGTCAGTACCACTACCATAAGCAGTGTCGGAATCACGAAAGGTAGAGCACCGAGGGCAATGACCATGATATCGTGCTTGGGAACAACACTATGGAGAACAAACAGATTCAAACCGAAGGGCGGGGTAACTATCCCAATCTCACCTAGCACCACATAAGTTACGCCAAACCAGATGGGGTCAAAACCTAACTCCGCCATAAGCGGGCTGATAAAGGGAAGGGTCAGTAGCAGCATGGAAATGGTATCAAAGAACATGCCCATGATAAGGTACATTACACAGACAACGACCCATATACCATACTTGCCGAAAGGCAGGTCTGTCATAAAGGCGGCGAATAACTCGGTAAGCCCTATCTGGGCAAAGAGTATGCCTAGTACCTTGGCCGTGAAGATGACAAAGGCAATCATTGATGTTATCTTCGCCGTGCTCCACATACTTTCTTTAAGCGCGACGAAGGTCATTCTCCGGTATGCCAGGGCGAGAACAATGCTGCCGAGAGCGCCCAGGGAGGCCGCTTCAGTAGGGGTCATAACACCTCCGAAAATCACCCCCAATACCGTAATTATGACTATCGCAAATGGTGTTATATCCTTTACCGCCGATAGTCTTTCCCGCCAGGTAATTTTAGGTGGACTTGGTGCCATGCTAGGCTTGAGCTTCACCTGCACGATAACCGTAAGTACGAGGAGTGATACCAGTATTATCCCGGGTATTATGGCACCGGCGAAGAGCTTGGCTACGGAAACCCTTTCCCAGAAACCATAGACAATCAGAATGATACTGGGCGGGATAAGAACGGCCAGAGTGCCCCCTATGGCTATTGAGCCGAGGGCCAGCCTGGGGTGATAGCCCAATCTTTCCATATCAGGGTAGGCAATCTTGCCGAAAGTAGCCGCGGAGGCTACCGTGGAGCCAGCTATAGCGCCAAAGACGCCAGCAGCGCCGATGACGGAACAGGCCACACCTCCGGGTAAACCACCAAGAATTTTATCGGCGCCGGTGAAGAGATACCGGGTGATGCCGGTATTGGCAAATATCGAACCCATAAATATGAAAAGCGGCATGGCGGTAAGAACAAATGAATCCATGAATAAAAAGGCGGTCCGGGCAAATTGACCCGGACCTTGCCCAACAATAAACCATAGCCCGAGACCGCCCACTATCGCCATCGCCACGAAGATTTCCGTCCCAATAATCAACAGAAGAAGCAGGCCGCCTAGAAGGAAAATAGTTATTAACTCCAGGCTCATCTACTCTCCTCCTCAACTCTTTCACCTCGACGGAGATTCATTATGGCTCGGATAAACTCTACCGCTAGTATCAGGGTCAGAAGGGCGAAGCCAATCATCAGGGTCATATGGGGGCCCTGCAGGGGAAAGTGTAACCATGAACCGGATGCCATATTTAATTTGAAGGAAGTTTGCAGATAGCTGTAAGCTGACTGGCTTAGTCCAATGGCAACGATGAGCGCCAGCAAAAGGGTTATCAGCCTTAACCGGTTTGATATCCTTAGCGGCAGCCTACTAACCAGGACAGTGATACGAACATGCCCCTTTTCTTTCCAGGCGTAGGCTGCCGCAAGGTAGGAGACAGCCACCAACAGGTAGGCGCCAAACTCGTCAGCCACCATAAGTGGTCGGTTCACCACATACCTGGAGAATACCTCCACCAGTACGAGCACCATCATAATTGGCACCAACCACCCTGCGATATAGCCGAGCATGCTGGCCAGACCCTCAATGACGTGACCTAATCGCTTAATCTTAGCTTCCCCTATTACTAGTTTACCTGTGCTACCTGTGCTACCTGTGCTACCTGTGCTACCTGTGCTACCTGTGCTACCTGTGCTACCTGTGCCACTAGTATACTACTTACGTAGCGCAACAGCGGCGGGTCCGGTAGCATACTCGGTCAAGATAGACAGAACTTCTGCCGCTTGCGGACCGGCATTCTCAACCCACTTATCAAAGAGGCCGGGTACCAACAGTGATACGACTTTGTCTATTTCTGCCTTCTCAGGAGTTATAATTTCTACATTAGTCGACCTGAAGGCGCTTATCGCAACAAGCCTGGCCTCGTGTCCCCCCACAAATGATTGCCCGTTCATTTCAAGGAATACATCCTTTAATATTGATTGCAGATCGGCAGGCAGTGAATCAAACTTGTCCTTGTTCATGATAAATACCTGCATAAAATCTGAGCTGAACGGCCACAGGCTGCCATATTTGACAACGTCGATAAGCCCTATTTCCATGCCGTAAGCCCGGTTGGTATGAATACCATCCACCGTGCCCAGCCTGACGGCGTCAATAAGTTCGGAAGGGGGCATACGTAATGGTGCGAGCCCTGCCATCTGCATGGACCACACGATTGTCATACTGGCTGCCCTGAGTTTTGCTCCCTGTAAACTTTGTAACGTCGGGTATTTTTTATTACTGTAAATAATCTCCATGGCGCCAGACGGTCCTTCAAACATCCTGACCAGGCCAGCTTCCCCATATGACTTATCAAATATTGAAACAAGCCGCGGGTCCCACATGGCTGCCTCGTATTCGTGTGAGTCGTTCCAGAAAAATGGGAAGGTACTGATGTCCCAGAGAGGAAAGGTCCCAGCGCTCCAGGCTTGCCGCTGGTAGCCGATGTCAACCCGTCCTTCAACGGCACCAATCATGGGGTCATCGAGCATTTCTACCGTTGTCTTAATTTTTATCCGTCCGCCAGTTGCTTGCTCTACCCACTTTTGAAATCGCGGATAGGGATTGGTTACATATGTCCCATCGGCAGCCGTATCCATAGTCAAGGTGATGACTTCAGCCGGGGCTTCAGCCTTGGCTTTAGCCGGTGCTGGAGCTGGTTTGGGTGCCGGTGCTGGTTTGGGTGCCGGTGCTGGCACTGGAGCCGGTGTGGGCTCAGCACAAGCCACCAGAGGTAATGCCAGAAGTACTGCAATTAAACTGAAAAATACTATCTTTCTCTTCATCTCTCTCCCTCCTATTGGGTATTTTTGCTGCTTTAGTTAGTATTCCTACTATTATCCTGCAAATCACCCCCTTTCTATCTTTCTATTATATATAATCGAAGTCATCGTTATTTCTTATTCCATATGCTACCAGCTTATATATTCTCTACAAATTAGTGGATTTATAGCATAACATAAAAAAGGCGCTTCAGTCTTTCTCGTGATTAATTCGAAACCCCCACACGTCTTCTCTCGTTCTATATAACATTAAAAATACTTAACAGTATATTCTTTACCGCACCCGACCCTGTTTTACACGACCGCAAGTACTTCATAAATAAAACGCCCTAAACTAGGACGGATTATAATGTTTTTTCCCCTTTGTGTCAATACTAAAGTAAGAATTATTAACTTTCTGAAATAAATCTTATTTGCTATAAGGCTATGATTTAAGAAGACTACGGCGTAGCGTTGGTTGATGGACTATCTCCGCTCGTATGTATGTATCTATCTATCTTCATCGACAATGATGCTGGTCAGTACGCCTATTTTAGTGATTTCCACCTCCACCCGGTCTCCAGCCTTCAGGGCAGTGGTAGAACCTCCCGGTGTACCGGTAGCAATAATATCACCGGCGTCGAGCGTAATAAACTCGGAGATAAACTCAATTAACTCTGGAATCCAGAAGGCCATCTCGGACGTAGACGCGTCCTGCACTGTCTGCCCGTTAACGCGTACGGTCAGCCGAAGATTATGAGGGTCGTCAATCTCATCCTTCAAGGTTAAGCAGGGTCCCATGGGTAGCGATGTATCGAAAGCTTTAGCTCGAAACCAATCAACCAGTCCTGGTATATTCGTCTTGCCCAGGTCACGCGCCGATATGTCATTGACAACTGTATAGCCGGCAATGACCTCATAGGCTCTTTCGCTCGACACATGGCGGCAACGTTTGCCGATGACAACGGCAAGCTCACCCTCATAAAGGAAGTTCTGGCTCTTAGTGGGACGAATGACCTTATCATTCGGCCCCATTACGGGCCATATGCCCGGTTTTATGAAGACATAAGGCTTCTCGGGCATAACAATTTTACCCTCGGCAGCATGTGCCCGATAATTGAGTGCGAGGCACAAAATCTTGGGTGGCCGGGGCACGGGCGCACGAAGACGAACCTGGTCAAGATTGTAGAATACCGGGTCACCTGAGACGGTTGTAACTCTCCCGGTCTTTTCCATCTGACGGCTGACCCACTCTATCACCTTTCGGGCAGCACTTATGGCGGCACCACCCTGGTCCAGAAATGTCATCATGTCAGAAGAAAATACAGAGATTTTGTCCCCGGTCGCGGTCTGGTAAGCTTCGCTACCCAATGCCAGGCCAATAATATGGTCACCCACCTGTGCGCCAAGCCTCTCGCCATTAGTGGCAGTCTCAAAAGTCACCAATCTCATGCTGAATTACTTCCTTTCTTGTTCAGTTCCCTGTTAAACTCACCCACCAGATGTGGCTGGTGGCTAATAACGTATTCTAATCTTTGAGGGATATCGCGTAGGTAGGGCAGATGTTGTAGCAGTTGCGACAGCCTTCACAGCGAGTCTCTTTAACGTGGGCAACCTGTTCCACCAGGGAGATTGCCTGGTTCGAGCACCCCCTGATGCAGTCCATGCAGGCATTGCACAAATTTTCGTCCACCACGGGCAGCCACTGGGGGATATCCTTTGCCCGTGCTGGCTCCAATAGCCTTAGAATGCCCTGAAAATCAGCGATTTTCGTGTAGCCTTTCCCTGCCATCCAGTCATTAATCTCTCTTACGATACGACCAGCCACGCCCGGTCCTTCAATAATAATCTGGGCGCACACCTCGGCAGCATTAGCACCGGCGACAATGTAGCCGATTACATCGGCACCAGACCTGACTCCCCCGGAGGGTACAATGGGTACGGTCACCGGCACCGCCTCCGGGAACTGATCGGCTGATTCCCCAAACAGATAGCCGATAGGTTGTGGGGCGTGGCGCATACGGAAAACGAGACCATTCATGATGGGTGCCGACCAGGGGCCACCAATACCAGGGGCTCTCCAGACTGGTTCCCTCTCGTGGTTGATGTCAACCGGAAGCGATACCCAACGGGTAACCGGAACTACTCCATCGGCGCCTGCCTTTTGGGCAATACTGGCCATGGTAATCGTATCGCAGCAATCAACGGGAAGTTTGACAAAAACCGGCAGGTGACTTACCGCCTTGGCGGCTTTAATCGGCATCCCCAGGTATTTTTGGGGGGCAATTGTCATATATCTACCGGGTTCGGTAGCAGGACTGGGTGCCGTATGCAACTGAAGAGCATCTACGCCAATTTCGGTCATCAACCTAGCTTCTACTTTCCATAGTTCTTCATCGGATAGATTACTGCCACACCAGCCAATGCTGGCGATTACGGCACAACCGTAATTTTGGGCAACGCGTGTTATCTTGTGCACTTCCTCAGCCCATTCTTCCCGCTC
Organism: uncultured Dehalococcoidales bacterium; assembly: GCA_964343135.1. Lineage (GTDB taxonomy): Bacteria > Chloroflexota > Dehalococcoidia > Dehalococcoidales > JAUYDJ01 > CAYFGR01. The sequence goes on along the minus strand of CAYFGR010000004.1, from coordinate 32,544 downwards.
CGGTAACGGTACGGCACCTCCGAAGCCGGGGGCAACACCGGTGTTAACGCGCCGCGCCGGTGCCCCGGTTGATTGAAAAGAATACAGTGATTTGGTGAAGTCTCTACCGCCGCCGTATATGTGCCAGAATTCCCTAAATGGCGGTGTCAATTCGTTCAGATGTTGCTGGTGGAGGCTGCGGACGACGATAGCCCCAAAGCCAGCCTTTATGCAACTGACGGCTGTGGGAAAGTTCTTGGTGTTTGGACCGGCACCACATACAAGTGGATTCTTCAGCTTCACACCCGCCAGTTCCAGACTTAAGTCCACCATTTTCTATCACCTTTACCTTACAGTCCAAAATCGCCAGATTCCAGACTGTCGTCACTTGCATGGGTTATCTTACCAGAATATTAATGGTGGCGACAACACCAGCAATACCTAGGATGATTACTCCAGTCCCTTCTCAATTCCATCTGGACCTCCAAATGGCAAACTATATCTCACACCTGCCGTATCTTTCAACCTGGCATATCAGAATAAAGCTCCTCACTATCCTTCAACGCAACCGACCCCCTGTACTCCTTCGTCATACTACCATCTGTTTTCAACTGTAGTCCCCGGCTCATCGACATAAGGACGGTAAATTATGATAAGTGATGAGTTCATCTCTACTGTATTTTCGTCCTTAATAGAGAGTTTGTTTATCGAATCGCTATATTCAATTATTTATTAGACGGCAAGGCACTAGCGTGTTATAATACTACCGTTTGAGAAGAAGACGACGAGACAGAGGGTAAAGTCAGCTGCTGGATTTAAAGACATTGCTTGGAGGAGTAAGATGCACATCGAGTATCTTGAGGAAATAAAGAAGGTATTGCACCGTTCCAGTTACACCGTTGTCGGAACTAATGTCAAGCGGGTCGATGCCGTAGATAAAGTTACCGGCATGATGCAATATACGGCTGATTACGTGATTGATAAGGCTCTGGTGGCAAAAGTGGTCAGAAGCCCTTATCCCCACGCCATTGTAAAGCGAGTTGATAAGGAATCAGCCCTTTGCATACCCGGCGTTGTGGCAGTGCTGACAAGTGAGGACATACCGGGTATTAACAAAGTGGTATATATGCTGCCGGACCAGCCGTTAATCACAGATAAGGCAAGATACATCGGGAATATCGTAGCTTTAATCGTGGCAAAAGATGAAAAGGCTGTCTGGCAAGGTGTTGATGCGCTCAAGGTTGACTATCAGGAATTACCGGCAATTTTTAACCCTGAAGAAGCCGTAAACAGTGATATTAAAATACATAAAGAGGGAAATATCGCGGGAACGGTAAAAATCACTAAAGGAGATACCGACAAAGCCTTTAAAGAGTGCGATGTGATTATAGAGAGAACCTATCATACCGGCTCTCAGGATCACGCCTATCTGGAGACGGAGGCCGCCATTGCCATCCCCACCGGTCACCGTCGGGTCACCATTATCGGGACTACCCAGAACCCGTTCCGGACTAAATCCAATGTCGCGGCAATTCTAGGCTGGGAAGAATCCGCCGTTACCATAATTACTCCGCCGCTGGGCGGTGGTTTCGGCGGCAAGGATGCCTACGGTCCCATAATCTGTGCTTTACCGGCAGTGGCAGCCGTCCGTCTTGGCAAGCCGGTAATGATGATTTTTACCAGGCATGAGTCAGCTGCCTATCGCTATAATCGGTCTCTCTTCGATATTAAATACAAGACCGGTACCACGAAAGATGGCAAGCTGAAGGCAATCGAGGTCGATTATACTGTTGAGGCGGGGGGATACTCAACACAGACTCTGGGTATAATGAAAAGAGCTGCCTATCATGCAACCGGTGTCTACGAGGTGCCTAACGTCAAGATTAGAGGTAAATCCGTCTACACTAATAACCTGCCTAATTCAGCTTATAATGGCTTTGGGAATCCACAGATGCTCTTCGCCGCTGAATCTCAAATGAACATACTGGCTGAAGAGCTGAAGATTGACCCCGTAGAATTCCGACTTCAAAATGCCCTGGTTCCCGGCTCAAGGACGGGCACAAACCAGCTTTTAGACCACTCAGTAGGCATTAAAGAACTGCTCGCTACAATGGCGCAAAATGTGGAATGGACAAAAAAGAGAGCCGAATGCCAGAACTATAAATCAGGTAGCAAGCGGAGGGGTATTGGTGTTGGGCTCAGTTGGCACGCCTGCGGTACTACCGGATTTAAGAAAGACTGGGCCGGTGCTTCAGTAATCATCAATAGTGACGGTAGTGTCACCTATGCCACCGGCATCGTGGAGTTAGGCCAGGGGACAATTACCTCTCATGTCATGATGGTGGCGGAAATATTGGGAATTCCGTTCGAATGGATACGGACTGAGATAAATGACACCAGTAAAATGCCAGACAGCGGCGAGACACATGGTCAGCGGGGTACCTTCATTGGCGGCACGGCAGCGGCGGACGCTGCTTTAAAGCTGAGAAGAAACCTCAACCGAGTAGCCGCCGATTTACTCAATTGCAAAGTTGAAGAAGTAGCAATCGAGGATGGCAAAGCCTTTAATATCAACAATAATTCCACCAAAATAAATTTCCAGATCCTTGCCTTCGAGATGTACATGAGGGGATATTCCCCCGCCGAATTCGGCTTTATACTGGCGCGAAGAGGTTACCCTGACCCCGAGACAGGACAAGGTGATCCTTACGCCGCCTATACCTTCGGTTGCACTTTTGTTGAGGTGGATGTGGATATTGAGACAGGAGAAGTGGACGTTCTGAAAATGTATCCCGGGGTTGCCGCGGGAAAAATAGTTCAGCCCGAGATTGTCCGGGGTCAAGCTTACGGCTGCGGCGTGATGGGGATGGGGTTCACCCTCACTGAGTTTGTTCAGAGAGAAGGCGGCCGGATTCTTAATCCATCCTATACTGATTACCTGATACCAACAATAAAAGATAAGCCAGTAATGGCGCCGGTCACCAGTGTGGAAGACGAGTACAAGTACTCCGCCTTTGGCGTAAAGGGGGTCGGAGAGATTGCCTTAATATCAACGCCTTCGGCAATTATCCACGCAATACATAATGCCACGGGAATCAGGTTTAATGAGATACCGTTAGATAGAGAAAAAATCTGTTTCGCGATAAAGGAAAAAAATAATGATAACTGAACTAAGACCGATACAAAATTTCAGCTATTATGCGCCATCTTCACTGGCGGAAGCGCTTGAGCTGGTCAAAGAGCATCAGGGAACGGCGAGATTACTCGCCGGGGGCACCGACCTGCTACTAAAAATGAAAAAACGGACGGTCTCCCCCGAAGTAATCATCGATTTAAACAATATTGCCGAATTATCGTTTATCGAATTAGTTGATAATAACCTTCGTATCGGAGGACTAACCAGACTGGCTGATATTGAGGTATCGTCAGTTGTAAAGGAAAAGGTGACGGCGCTCGCTAAAGCAATTCATGTTCTGGCGGCGTCACAACTCCGGAACCGGGCTACAGTTGCGGGTAACATATGTAATGCCTCTCCCGCCGCCGACACTGCTCCGGCGCTGCTGGTTCTCGATGCATCCGTGAAGTTACAGAGTGCGGACGCGGAAAGGATCGTTGCTGTCAGTCAATTTCTCGTGGGTCCCGAGCAAACAATTGTTAAACCGGATGAGATATTGACTGAAATTATTATCCCCCTGCATGAGGGCTCGTCTACTTTCATCAAGTTTGGCCGGCGTAAGGCTTTTACCCTTTCCGTAGCTTCGGTAGCCGCCTTTGTCAATGTGAAGGAAGGTAAATTTACGGAGGTCAGGGTAGCCTTGGGTGCCGTGGCGCCTACGCCAATCAGAGTAAACCGGGTTGAAGACGCATTAACCGGTTACGCCGTCAATGAGGAGAACATAACCCGAGCCGCTCATCTGGTTAGGGAACAGTGTTGTCCGATTACCGACGTCCGAGCGACGGCGGAATACCGTACTGAAATGGCGTATGTTTTAACCAGGAGAGCTTTAAATCAATTAGGACGTGGTGAATAATGATTGTACGTTATAAACTCAACAGTGAACCCATCGAACAAGATGTAGAACCGGGGGCAACTCTGCTTGATGTGCTGAGGGACACCACCGGATTATCCAGCATTAAAAGAGGTTGTGATGAAGGCGCCTGCGGAACCTGTACTATTCTGGTGAATGGGAAAGCGGTAAGGTCATGTTTGTTGCTGGCGGTACAGGTAAATGGCACTGACGTTATTACACTTGAGGGCATTTCCAAAGAAGGTCAATTAGATGGAGTACAACAGGCATTCGTCGAAAACAATGGCTTCCAGTGCGGCTATTGCACCCCGGGCATAATTCTAACCACGGAAGCCTTGCTTGACGTAAATCCCGACCCCACCATTGACGAGATAAAAGATGCCTTAGAGGGTAATCTCTGTAGATGCACCGGTTACGAGCAGATAATTGAATCAGTACTGCGGGCGGCGGAATTACGTAAAAGGCAGGATAATTAACCTATCAGCGGTGAAAACGGTCATTTTCTTTTGGCATCACTACGCTAAAAGAATGGATGAGTGATAACGGTAATCGGTTGAGGCAAAACATTACCTTTTTCTTTGCTTTTCTGGAGACTACAGGCCACCGGTGTGCCATGTTTTCAATATATTAAAACACCCCGGCAGGCTAGGATTTTTCCGTTTACAAGGGGGGTGGCAAAGATGCGGCTCATGAAGCCTTACAAATTAGGCACAATGGAACTAAATAACCACATTGTAATGGCGCCGATGGTAGTTAATTATGGCGCTGAAGAAGGTTATGTTAGCGACAAGGTAATCGCCTACTATGAAGAACGAGCTAAGGGTGGGGTAGGGCTAATCACCGTCGAGGCGACCAGTATCGACCTGAGCCGTAATAAATGCTGGCTCAGGCAACTTTCTATAGATGATGATAGATACATTCCAGGCATGGGCCGATTGGTGGCAGCTATCCACCGGCACGGCGTCAAGGCAGCCCTTCAACTTCATCATGGCGGGAGTGTTTCCCGGCAAGATCTTACGCCGCTTCCCCCAGTATCGTCATCACCCCTCGCTTACAAGGATGCCTACATAAAATCGACACGCAAAGAAATGCCCGAGGGATTAACTCCTGCCGCAATATCAAGCGTGGTGCAATTTTTTGCCCAGGCGGCCGGCAGAGCGCAAAAAGCCGGATTCGATGGTGTGGAAATACATGCCGCTCACGGCTACCTTATCGGACAATTCCTGTCCGCCGCTAAGAATAAACGCCAGGATGTTTACGGTGGTGATTTGAAAAGCAGGGCTAGATTCCTGCTGGAAGTTATTGAAGCCGTAAGGGGGGCAGTCACAACCAGTTATCCAGTATGGTGCCGGCTCAGCGCTGAGGAAACCGGTCTGGAAGACGGTATTACTCTTGAGGAAACCAAGGAATTGGTTGGAATCCTTCGGAACAGCCGGTTGGATGCGATTCATGTTTCCGGTGTACCGCCGGCTCGGTCATTTTATACCCCACCGGGATACTTCGTTGAATTTACCAGCGAGATAAAGAAAGTGGCGGGATGTCCCGTGATAGCGTCGGGAGGGATAGATGCTAAACTTGGGGAGAAAATCCTGCTCGAGAATAAGGCGGATTTGGTAGCTATGGGTAGGGCTTTGCTTGCCGACCCGGAGTTACCCTTGAAAGTGGCGGCAGGTCGATTAGAGGACATCAGGCCCTGCGTTCGCGACTCCTCCTGTCGGGATTGCCTTGCGTACTATGATACTCCGGTGACCTGCACGGTTAATGCCTGTGCCGGAAAAGAGAAGGAATCCACCATTACACGCGCTAAGAAAGTGAGAAATGTCGTAATAATCGGGGGTGGCCCTGCCGGGCTGGAGGCAGCCCGGATTGCCGCGGAGAGAGGTCACGATGTAACCCTCTACGAAAAGGAAGCTGTACTGGGAGGACAATTGATTCTGGCTGCCATCACACCGAATAAAGAACTCATGGAAAAACTCAGGAGGTACCTGATATATCAGAATCAGAAGCTCGGTGTTAATTTAGTGCTCAATAATAATATCAGCTTACCGGCACTCAAAGAGATTAGCCCCGATGTAGTCATCGTAGCTACCGGTAGCCGTGAGGCACCGCCCGAAATCCCCGGCATCGATAACGACAATGTATCTTTAAATGAGACTATACTTACCGGCAGGACCCGGGTAGGTGAGAACGTGGTCATTATCGGCGGTGGCATGACCGGGTGTGAAACTGCTCACCATCTCGCTCAGCAGGGGAGAAGGGTGACCGTCGTCGAAATGCTGGAGACAGTGGCAAAGGAACTAATGCCATCTACGGTCAGGTCAGCAATGCTGGACGCTCTAAAGAAATGTAAAGTTAACGTGCAAACTGACACAGAGGTGGCGGCGATTACTGAAGACGGCGTAGTCGTCAGGGACAAGACCGGAAAACATACCATACCGGCGGATACCATAGTGCTGGCAACTGGTCGAAAACCGAATAGGGAACTCTACCGGCTGCTAGAGGGAGTTTTCCCCGATGTCTATCTCATCGGCGATGCGATGAAGCCGGGATTAGTAACTGAAGCAATGGCAACCGCTCTCAGCACCGGTTTATCCCTCTAAGCACGGCGTACAATCCATTCCGCCAAGTAGAAATTACGCCTGTCTCAACATACCGAATGTAATTTCAGGGAGAATTAAAATGTATGACCTGCTGGTGCAGGGGGGAAAAGTAATCGATGTCGCTCAGGGTATTTACGGTCAGAGTGATATCGCTATCTACCAAGGCGAAATAGCATCTGTGGCTCCAAACATCGATTCCAATCAGACAAAACGGAAAATTGATGCTACCGGTAAGATAGTGACTCCCGGACTCATTGATATTCATGCTCACGTTACCGGGGGACTAACCCCGTTTGGAGTTGACCCGGAAGAAGATGGCGTTTTCTCCGGAGTAACTACGGTATGTGATGGTGGCAGTACCGGCCCCGCTAACTTCACTGAATTTAATAAGCTTATTATTCAGCGAGCCAAAACAGACGTTTTTTGCTTTCTGGCACTACACCCTACCGGACAGACCACTCTGCCGGAGGACTGGAATCATTATGAGGTAGACGCCCCGGCTACGCTAAAAACAATAGCGGAAAACCGGCGGCAGGTGAAAGGCGTCAAGGTGCGAGCGGTGGCGGCAGTAGCCGAGAAATATGGAGTTCAACTCGTAAAACTCGGTAAAGAAATTGCTGCCGAAGCTGGTGTTCCTCTCGTGGTACATATCGGCAAGGACCCTGCCGAAAATGCTTCTGAGGAGATGATGGAATCTCTTACCAGAGAAGTGCTGTCCCTCCTGAATAAAGGAGATATCCTTGTCCATATTTACACCCCGAAAATGGGTCAGGCTATCAAACCGGATGGCAGTGTGCTCTCCGAGCTTAAAGAGGCTATTGAGAGAGGGGTAATTTTAGATTTGGCGCAAGGTTCCGGGAATCTCAGCTTCAGTATAGCCCGAAAAGTGCTGGACATGGGTATTTTCCCCAGCACACTCAGCACTGACATCAGTACCATATTTCCCTTCCCCGGTCTGGCTTTAACCCGGATAATGTCGGCATTTCTTGCCCTGGGAATGAGCTTAGAAAAGGTGATTGAGACTACCACTGTTAACCCGGCACGCGCCTTAGGCGAGGAACACCGGCGAGGCAGCCTCCGCACAGGTATGCCGGCTGACATCACTATTTTAGAACCATCCGGAGGGGATTTTACCTTTGTTGATTCTGTGAATACCACAATTAAGGGGAACCTATTACTTACGCCTCGTATGACTCTGAAATCTGGAGTCGAGATACAGCCGAAACAGCCTGAAAACAGGACCAAAAACTAGACCCAAAAGGAGGTAGCACCATGAAGATGATCGACCCACACATTCACATGGACTCGGTTAACCGGGCGCATCTTAAATCAATGGCTTTAGCTGGTATCGTAGCTGTAATTGCCGATGCCGGTCCGCTGCCGGCGCCATCAGCACAGTGGGTGCTGGAATTTTACGACCGCACCTTTAGCTGGGATGTGCCGAGGGGGTCCGAGTTTCTAATTGATGCCTTTGTTACCATCGGAATTAATATGTTGTGCATCCCTCCCGATTGGGAAAAAGTAGTTGCGGCACTTCCCAGGTATCTGGAAAAGAATGGAGTCGTTGGTATTGGCGAAATAGGGGTAGACCCCCGGTCATTTACGTACCCCGACATTAATAAGCAGGAAGAGGTATTAAGAGCGCAGCTAAAGGTAGTCAGTGAACACAATGTACCGGTTCGTCTTCACACTCCCCCAATGGACAAGAAAAGCTGGCTGGACAAGCATTTCAAGAGAATAAAAGAATTTGGACTCGATAAAGAAAAGGTAATCATCAGTCATGCTGACGGTGAAATTCTACGAGATATTATAGATTTTGGTTGTATCGCAGAAATAACGGTACAACCCTGGCGCAAACTCGACCCTGAGGATGCCGCCAGAATATTGAAGGAGGCTCCTCTCGACCGGGTGATGGTTGATAGCGACACTGCTTTACGAGTCTCGGCGGATGTATTAACGGTGCCCAAGGTTGCCCTGGAAATGAGAAAACTGGGCTTCTCTGATACCGAAGTTAGTAAAGTAGTTTATGAAAACCCTGTCCGGGTATTTAACCTGCCGATAGCTCAGTCGTGAAAACGGGAGTCTGAAGCTTTTTGTGCTTATCAACAATGGGATAGCGTTTATTGTTGTTGATAGCAAGATGGATGATTTTCTAGAGTATCTACAGCGCCAAATTCGCCTTCTTTAACACTTCAGCGCTTTCGTTCAAGTTTTACCGACACTGGCCGGATAGTCGGCCGCTGCACTTTTAGTCTAGCCTTATGTTGTGATGCGTTATCCAATGGCAGCTGTCTTTTTATATTCCATTAGTAACGTCTTAATAAGCTCTCTAACGAAGATTATTTTATCTATCTGATAGGTACTAGCCCCGGCAAAGGCGAATCCTTTTTCAAGTATGCCCTTTTTGGCATTAGTCAGGGCAGCACAAATGCAGTACGGCGAACTATCAACATCGCAGGTCTTCAGACACTTCCAGGGGCATTTGATTGGTTTCTTAATTCCCGCAACTATCTTCTCAAGAAACCGGTTCTTTATGGCTCTTCCCGGCAATCCAACGGGGCTATCAATAATAGTAAGGTCCTCTTTTTTGCACTCTATATATGCTTCCTTAAATTGCGTGGAGGCATCACATTCGTGAGTTACCGCGAATCTAGTTACCATCTGTACTCCCTGAGCGCCTAATTGGATAAATTCGCGTACATCGGCGCCGGTATATACCCCTCCGACAGCGATAATTGGGATACTCCTATCATAATGTTGCTCATACGGCCTTATCACCGAGATTGCTTCCGGCAGTATTTTTTTCCAGTGTGTAGTCAGGATTATTAATCTGCTCCTGCTTAAATCCGAGATGCCCCCCAGTTAATGGGCCTTCAACAACCACGGCATCAGGTACATGATTGTAGTTCCGCCCCCAATATTGGAATATCAGTTTTGCCGCCCGGGCAGAAGATACTATCGGAATAACCTTAACCGCCGCTTTCCCTGAGCTATCCGGTAGTAGTGTTTTCGGCATCTTTAATGGCAGTCCGGCGCCAAGAAAAACCACATCCGCGCCTTCGTCCAATGCAACTTACAGAAGGTCATAATAATCTGAAAGGGCTACCATTATGTTAATACCAATAACCCCCGCTGTCATTTCTCTTGTCTTTTTTATTTCTCTTCGCAAGGCTCTCTTGTTGGTTCCTTTGAAGTTACCATAGAAGTCAGATTCCAGTATACCGATTCCCGCCGCGGAAATAACACCAATACCGCCCTCATTAGCCACCGCCGAAGCTAGACCGGATAAAGAAATGCCAACGCCCATCCCTCCCTGAACAATTGGTATTCTTGACTCCAAATTACCTATTCTTAGTTCTGGTATTTGCCTGAAATCCATAAATTACATTCCCCGTTCGGCTCTTCTCATACTAGATATTTACAGATTTGTTAACTTACGGGCTTAGCCCACTCTTCTTCCTTCACCCGGCGAGCCGGATGATCTTGGAGTCTAAAGTTAGGAGGCGCTACGAATGTTTTAAGCTCATCCAATCGTCCCTGCTGTTTGTAGCGGTTATATATCAATTCCCAGGCACAATCCCTATCATTATCCGCCTCGCATTTACCAAAGGATGCGCCACCGCAAGGGCCGTTAAGCAGTCCTTTGGCGCATATCGTCACCGGACAGATTCCACCATAACTGCCAAGTTTACAGTCCCCACAAGCACGACAGCGTTCCGCCCAAACTCCCTCCGCTTCAGTTATACCAATGAAACGAGTATTTAATCCCGGAATAATCGGTAAAGATTCCAGCATTTCAGCCACGAGTTGCACTCCGGCCCCGCAACCCAAAGAGAGAATAACATCACAGTCTTTGGCCATGTCAATTATCGGTTCGATATATTCACGGTCGCATTGCCGCTGAATAGTAGCTTCCCTAACTTCAATATCCCTTTTTTCTAACTTACCTGCTATTCTAAGTTGGGAAGCAAGGAGTTCCACTTCTTTTTCACCGCCAGCCATACAAACACTGACGCAGGTACCGCAACCCAGTATCAATATTTTTTTACAGTCTTTTATGCTTTCTTTTATTTCATCAAACGGTTTTCTCTCGCCGATAATCATACTATTTCTGCCTCCTCCCTCTTTCCTAAAGGATTGGGGCCCAAACTTCTTGCCCTTTCTGTCATCTCGTTACAGGCTGCGGCAAACTGTACCGCATCGGATGCGCCAATGTTGTACATTTCAATTCGGTCATCTTCAAGACCGGCCTCTCGCAACAGTGTTTTTACCTGCTCAACCCGCTTTTTCGCCCTCAGATTTCCTTCCAGGAAATGACAATCGCCTTCCTCTCAGCCAGCTACAAAAACCGCGTCGACACCCTCCTCAAAGGCCTTTAACAGATAAGCGGGGTCTATGTTGCCCGTGCACATTGTCTTTACGACGCGAACATTAGGTGGATACTCCAATCTCATAGAACCGGCGAGGTCGGCCGCCGAATAAGCGCAATAATGACAGCAAAAGGCAACAACCTTGGGTTCAAACATTTCAACCACAATTTACTCCCTTTCCAAGCTAAGTAGCGCACAAGGCGGCTATTTTGGACATAACCTGTTCATCCGTATAGTGCTGCAATGTTATGGCTTTACGGGGACAGGCTCCGGTACAGATACCACAACCCTGACAGCCCGCTGCCTCTATTTCAGCAACACCGTCGCTGTTTATCTTGGGCACATGGAACGGGCAAGACCGTACGCAAGTCAGGCAGGCAATACATTGATCCGTATTTACCACCGAAACTACGCCGCCTACCATGAGGTGCGGTCGCGAGAGAACTGTCATTGCCCGTGATACGGCTCCCCTGGCCTGAACGATTGACTCCGAGAAGAATTTCGGTGAATGAGCCAGACCGCAAAGATATATACCATCATTAACAAAATCAAGCGGCCGCAGCTTCAAGTGAGCTTCCATGAAGAACTTATCTTCAGTCAACGGCAGTTTAAGCTTACTGGCCAATTCTTCGGCATCGGGTTGAGGTCGGGTAGCCGCGCTCAAAACCACCATGTCCGGCTCAAGTATGACATTTGTTCCCAGCGTTACATCAAAAACCTTTACCGTCAGTTTGCCGTTCTCTTCGGTAACTTCGGGTTTCTTTTCTATGTCGTAGTGGATGAACGTTACCCCGCTGTTTCGGGCTTCCTTATAACTGATCTCATGCATACCGTAGGTGCGCACATCCCGGTAGAGGACGTAGACTTCCGTATCCGGATTCTGTTCCTTTAGCTTACGGGCATTCTTGATTGCGTGACTGCAACAGACACGGCTGCAATACATGTGCCCCTCTTCCCGTGAACCCACGCACTGTATCATAACTATCGATTTCAAACCTTTAATATCATCGCGGTTACTTGCAATCTTTTCCTCAAGTCCGGACTGGGTTAAAACCTTATCCGTCCGGCCGTACAGATACTCCTCAGGCTTGAGTTCGACCCCGCCGGTAGCCACAATAACAACACCGTGCTCATACTCTTCGGCATTTCCTTCAGCCGTGGTAATCTCAGTCTTGTAATTTCCTAAATAACCAGAGAAACTTTTAATTACTGCACCCTTATATATTTTCACCTTTGGCTCCGCTTCCAATTTACCAACCAGCGCGGAGAGTAGTTCTTGAGGATCAGTCTTATCTTCGGAGTAATAAATATGCCGCAAATTACCGCCCAGCTCCAGTTCTCTTTCTACTATGACAGACTCAAATCCCTGCTCGGCAAGTGAGAGAGCCGCCGTTATCCCCGACAGCCCTCCGCCGATAATCAGAGCAGTGTGTGTTAAGTCTGCCGGTGACTGGTGCAGGGGCTGTAGGGTTGCGGCGCGGCCCACCGCCATCTTAACCAGGTCCTTGGCTTTTAGAGTAGCCTCCGGCTTTGTGGCGGCATGGACCCAGGAACACTGGTCTCTGATATTGGCCATGTCAAAAAGGAACTTATTCAACTCCGCTTCTCGTATCGTGTCCTGAAACAGCGGCTCGTGGGTTCGCGGACTGCAGGCTGCCACTACCACGCGGTTTAATCCCTTTTCCTTAATTACTTCGATTATTTTGTCCTGCGTATCCGTAGAACAGGTATAGAGATTTTCCTCGGTGTGTACCACATTTGGCAGCATAGCCGCGTACTGGGCAACGCCGGGTACGTCAACAACCCGGGAAATATTCGTTCCGCACCGGCAGACGAATACGCCTACTCGTGGTTCTTGCCCATCTACATCTATTTCATCGGGGTATACCTTTTCCGTTACCATCGTATCACGGACATCGGCTATTACCTGTGATGCCAGGCACGCGGCGCTGCTGGCGCTCATCACCGATTCAGGTATGTCCATGGGAGCTTCAAAGGCGCCCGCAACAAAAATGCCGGGTCGCGAGGTAACATTAGGCTGCACCTCATCAGTACGGCAGAAGCCGAACTTATCCAGCTCTATGCTAAGCCTGCCAGCCAGGTCTTTACTGCTGGCGGAAGGCACCAACCCGACTGATAAGACGACCATGTCGAATTCTTCCTCAATTTTTTGCCCGTCTTCGCCAATATAGTCTAAAAGCAGATTATTACTTTGCTGCGGTTCCTTAACTGCTGACGGAATACCCTTTATATAACGTACGCCAAACTTGTTTTTGGCTGATTCGTAATACCTTTCAAACCCTTTGCCGAAAGCCCTGAGATCGTTATAGAAAATGGTAGGTTGTAGGCTACTATCATGCTCGAGGGCAATAATTGCCTCTTTCGTGGCGTACATGCAGCAGACCGAAGAGCAATAATCCTGACCGCAGGCTTCATCCCTTGAGCCCACGCACTGAATCCAGGCTACTTTCACCGGATGTTTACCATCCGAAGGACGTAAAACCTGCCCCTGAAAAGGGCCGGAAGCCGACAGAATACGTTCAAATTCAAGGCTGGTGACAACGTTTTTCATACGCCCATAGCCGTCCTCACCCTTAAGCGAAGCATCGAAGGGGTCGAATCCGGACGCCAAGATCACCGAGCCCACCGAAAACTGGAGTGTCTCTTCTTTCATAGTGTGGTAAATAGCGTTAGTCTGGCAAACGGCAACACACTGGAGACATTCGCTGCACAAGCCGCAATCAAGACAACGTTCGGTCTCCGCCCGGGCTTCCTCTTCCGTATAGCATGGCTCTACCTCGTCAAAACCGGAGAGTCTCCTCTCCAGTGATATTTTTTTAGCAGATAACCTTTCTTTCTCCTCATGTTCACCCTCAGGCAGCGGGGACGGCTCTTCTTCCGGCTTTTCACGTCCTTCGCTAAGATCGCCTCCGGTGAGGTAACGCTCAATGGAAATAGCGGCTTCATGACCATGGTTTATCGCTTCGACAGCCGACTTCGGACCGGTAACTCCATCGCCGCCGGCAAAAATACCCGGCTCGCTGGTAGCCAGAGTCAACGGGTCAGCGACAATAAAGCTGTTCGGCTTAGTTCTTATAGCTGTTTCGTCTAGAAGGCCGGGTAGTTCGGTGCCCTGCCCTATGGCTACTATCACCATATCACATTCGATAGTGAAAGTATCGGGTTTGGCAATCGGACGCCGCCGTCCGCTTTCATCAGGCTCACCGAGCTCCATTTCGTTGCACTCAACACCAACCAAGTGATTCTTTCCATCACTCAAAAATTGCTTAGGGTTAGTAAGGAATTGAAATTTGATGCCTTCTTCTCTGGCACCTTCAACCTCTTCGGGGAGTGCCGGCATTTCTACTTCGGTACGGCGGTAAATAATGCTGACTTCCGCTCCAAATCTAAGGGCAGTTCTGGCGGTATCTATAGCTACATTACCGCCGCCGGTAACTACTACTTTTTTACCGATCTTGATTTCTTTGCCCGAATTGACATCTCTCAGAAAATCAAGCGCTGGCAGAATCCCGGGCAGGTCTTCCCCAGAAATGGACAGGCCGGTGCTCTTCTGGGCACCGACGGCAAGGTATATTGCTTCATAACCTTGTGATTTTAAATCATTGAGGGAGGTATCTACACCGATAGAGGTATTAAGTTTCAATTCTATGCCCATATCGATAATATCCTGAATTTCAGCGGCCAATGCATCCCTGGGCAGTCGATACCTGGGGATAGTGAGTTGCAGCTGGCCGCCGGGCTCGGAGTTTTGCTCAAAAATAGTAACCGGATAACCGTTTCTGGCCAAATCGGAGGCACAAGAAAGTCCCGATGGCCCTGAACCTACTACAGCAACTTTGGATTTCGAGTGGTCTATTACCGGTTTTATCTCCGGTGGAATTAAACCACCTTCTCTTTGTTTTCGAACATGGTCGGCGACAAATCTCTTCAGACGTGTAATATTAACCGGCTTACCTATCTCGCTTCGATTACACTGCAGCTCGCAGGGATGATGACATATTCTACCCAGGACTGCCGGCAAAGGTATCCATTGCTTGATGTGATTAAGTGCTTCAACATACATTCCCTGGGAAATAAGGGAAATGTAACCCTGCCCGTTACACCCTGCGGGACAACTTAGTTTGCATGGCGGTCTATTTGTTTTGCTTATCGCCATGGTGTCGGGTATGGCCTGGGGATACCGTTTATAAGCTGCCTTACGGGTGTTCAAACCCTGTTCAAATTCGTTCGATAGCATGACGGGACAGGCTTCAACACAATCTCCACAGCTGGTGCATTTAACTTCATCAATGTATCGGGGCTTCTTTAATACACTAACCTGAAAGTTGCCTTCTTCGCCGTCTACTGAATCCACCTGGGCATTAGTAATAATCTCAATATTGTTATGTTTTACCACCTCAATCAGCTTTGGTGATATCATACACATGGAGCAGTCATTAGTAGGAAAGGTCTTATCAAGCTGGGCCATCCTGCCGCCAATAGCGGTGGCTTCTTCAACCAGATACACCTTAAAGCCAGAGTTAGCCAGGTCCACCGCCGACTGCATCCCGCTGATGCCTCCCCCCACTACCATAACCGCCCCTATTTTTTGGTGATTCGCCCGCTCTGTATTTCCGTCACCGTTCATGGTCGCACCTTTTAGATTAATCCTTTCTGCTCGAGCAGTGGACTTGTGTCCACAAAATGTCGCCCCAACCACTTCGGCACAGATGCGTCATCGAATGCCAGACCCATCAATTCGCTAAAATAGAAAATCGGTATCGTAATATTTTTACCAGTTTTCCGGGCAATATCCTTTTGCCAGCTATCCAGATTTGAGAAACACATAGGACACCCGGTAACAATGCAATCCGCCCCCGCCTCCTCTGCCCTATCAAGAAGCTTCTGAATCAACTGCAGGGCAATGTCGGTGCGGGTAAGTACCAGATTAGCCCCGCAGCAGTCAGTCTTATACGACCAGTTCTTAATCTCTGCTCCCAGACTCTTCATTACTTTATCCATAGTCTGCGGGTCTTCGGGATTCCTGGCATCGGTAATCTTAGGGGGCCTGGTTATAAGACAACCGTAGTAACAGACTACCTTCAAATCCTTCAGGGGCTTCTTTATTTTCGAAATTATGGTTTTCTCACCGATGTCTTCCCATACGAAATCCACAAAATGTTTGACGCCGATATTACCTTCATATTGGCGTGTGATGCCGTCTATGTCCTTTCCCGCCAGCAATTCCTTCTCGGCAAACTTTAACCTGTGGTAACAGGCAGCGCAGGGAACCACCAGATCCAGACCGACCTTATCGGCAATCTCCATATTCCTGGCGGGGAGGCTCACGGACAACAAGTCGTTTGTAGCATGGGCCGATGACGCGCCGCAACAAGTCCAGTCATCCAACTCCTTCAGTTCTACGCCAAGAGCCTTACACACGGCTTCGGTAGACTCGCCATATTCCTTGGCCGTACCGTCAAGGGCACACCCGGGGTAATACAAAACACTTAGCATATTGTACCGCCCTCAGCTTTTGTGAATAACTTTCTTATGTCTTTTATTGCTCGAATACGGCTGGGCATTAGCTTGATTTTCCCTTTTCGGAACATGTTGAACCCCAGACCGGCGAGCTTCAGAAGTCCAAACAATCCGACGCCCCTAATCGCATGAGTGAGAACCATCTCCGTTTCGTGTACCCTACCGTGCCTTTTTATTGAGGCTAGAAATGCGGAGTGGAAGGCAGTAATACTATGCTGGGAAGTCTTGATACCCTGACACTGGGATAGTTGCCGCAGGCTGTCCATAATGTGCGCGATATCGATACTATTGGGGCACCTTGTTGTACAGGTTTCGCATGAAACGCACACCCAGATAGTATCACTGCAGAGAATTTCATCAATTTGGCCGAACTGAAGAAGGTGAATCAGCTTATGGGGCGCAATATCCATGGCGAATGTTACCGGGCACCCGTTGGTACACTTTGTACATTGAAAACAACTGGATACTTTCTGCCCGCTCAGCTCCTCTATCATCACGCGAGACTTCGGATTAGGAGTAATTGTCTCTGGTATATCTAATGCCATCATTTAATCACTCTTTCACGGTTCATGGTTTTAGCCAGAATGTGCGAAAAGGTGAGGTATCAAAGCACACGGTCTAACCGCTCTTAGTCATCGGGAATTCACACTTGCAATAAAGTAATATTCCGCTCTCAGGCTTAATGTACCGATATCAGTTCCTTTTACATCTCAATCATGTCTACAAAAGTCATTCCGCTCCAGCATCTTGCCTGGCTTAAGACTTTAAGACACAAATATATGTTTTGGCCGATATTTTGGAATAACTGGTAAACAGGCAATACAGCACCATTCATATTTTAGCATAACTAAATTATCTTTCACAATTTCCGATCACGCGGACAGCGGGTATTTCCGGTATTTCCCGGCGGCGCCATCTGCAGAAATGCATTCAATTAAGGCACCCCGACCCTAGACTTTGAGTGAGCACTACAGCTGCCAAACTGGGGAGGGAAAACAGAAATCCCCTGAATTTTGGGCCGGTGGAATAGTCAACCGATTACTAGCTAACCTGTGATAATCTATGGTAACTATTCCTTGAGCGCAGGTAAAAAGGAGGCAAACAATGCCAAATAACTACGTACTTATCAACAATAGTATAGAGTTTATTGTTGCTGACAGCAAAATAGATGATTTTCTAGAGTATCTGGGGCGGAATGGTAGTGCGGTAGATACTGGTATTAAAGACGAATTAGATAAACCAATATTGACTAATAGCCAGACCTAAGCATAACATCGTTTATGTTTCTACCATCTCGCCATTGGTCTACCCATCGCTTGTCCTCTTACGAAGCGCCGTCGCGGCTGCTGCGAAGGACGTAGTTCTCTGTCCGGTGCCGGCTTACTGTAATCAAAGTCTTGAAGCGTCATACGTTCCAGCGGCGTGTCAAGAAGCTGCTCAAGAGCCCGTATCTTACTCGCATCAGCACGTGTCACAAATGTTAACGCATCACCATTTTTATCGACCCGTCCGGTACGACCGATTCGATGGATGTAGTCATCCGTACTTTCCGGCATATCGTAATTGATGACGTGGGAAATACTCAAAACATCGATACCGCGGGCAGCAATATCGGTCGCCACTAAAATCTTGATTGAGCCGTTACGGAATCCGGTAAGCGCCGCCTGCCTCTGGTTCTGGGACAGATTCCCCTGCAGTGAAGTCACCCTAAAGCCAACTCTTACCAGCTGCTGTGCCACACGTTCAGCACGATGTTTAGTGCGGGTAAAGACAAGCACTGACCCCGTTTTGGTTTTATTCAATATTTCCTTAAGCAAAGTTGTTTTGAGGTGCTGTTGTACCGGATACAGGGCATGTGACACCGTTTTTGCCGGTAAGGTGCGGCCGATCTGTACGGTGACCGGGTCATGCAGGATATCACGCACAAGGCGTCGGATACCGGCGGGCATGGTGGCCGAGAAAAGCAATGTCTGGTGTTTGTGCAGAATGCACCCCAGAATATTACGTATATCAGGCAGAAAGCCCATATCGAACATACGGTCGGCCTCGTCAACAACGAGGATTTCCAGCTCAGCCAAATTTATTGTCCCCTTCCACAGGTGGTCAAGCAGTCGGCCCGGACAGGCAACGACGATTTCCGGCCTGCTACACAGCGCCCGTATTTGCTGTTCCATGCTCACCCCACCGTAGACAGCCACACTTTGCACTCTGGTTTTACGCCCCAGTTTGCTGAATACCTCGCATATCTGATCCGCCAGTTCGCGTGTGGGCGAGATTATCAGAGCCCGAACACAACCTCGTGAGCCTGACTGCAAACGCTGCAAAATCGGCAGTGCGAAAGCGGCCGTCTTACCAGTTCCGGTCTGGGCTAAACCAATAACGTCTCTCCCCTGTATAATCGGCGGCATGGCCTGCAATTGTATTGGTGTAGGTGTGGAATAACAGAGCGCACGTACACCGGACATGATGCTCGGATGAAAATTAAAAGTATCGAAACTCATTAAACTCCTTGAAAAATACTGACCAAACACCTGCAACGCAGATGTTTAATTAACCATGTATCTTCTTTCTCTTTTTTTATTAAATCGGTTGCTGCCTCCGATATTGAGAGGTCCCGTTCCGTTTTTACTCGAGAGAGGCAAGGCTTCAACGACAGTAACAATCCGGTTCCTCAGTTTTTTCCCGTCCAGATTGGCAATCGCGGTAGCGCCTTCGGATTTCGAGGCCATTTCAACATATCCATAGCCCCTCGGTTGGCCGCTGCCAATATACCTATCGTCCATGATGGTCACAGAGATCACTTCCCCAAATTGCGTGAATTCCGTACGCAGTTCGTCTCCGGTCGTTTCGAGCGATAGGTTTCCCACATAGATATTCATGGTACCCCTCTACTTTCAAATCGGTTATGCTGCCCCGATTTGCGACGGACGATTCAGTAAAATACACACCGTTATCGGTACGAAGCCGAGTCGCCGGGTTGCCTAATATCTCCGCTGCCCGCCACCACCCCTGTTGTCCGAGCGGGGACGCGACTTATTGACCACGATAGTACGGTTTTTTAGCACCTTTCCGTTAAGACCCTCGATAGCGGCTTCGGCCTCAGATTTTGAAGCCATTTCCACAAAGGCAAAGCCCCGGGGCCGCCCACTGAGCCTGTCGGAAGGAATGGCGACAGATTCCACCGTACCATAAGTCCCGAATTCTGCCGCAATCTCGCCCTCGGTAATATCAAAGGATAGGTTGCCCACATATATTTTCACTAATATTTACCATTTATCCCGGATATTATTCCGTCTTCGGATTAATATCCCTGTCGCCGCCGCCGTTTGGCGTTCTTCTTGGCCTTGATACGGGCTGCCTCGCCCTTGGATATGAAATGGCGTTTGGCCTTTACTTCCCGCAAGACACCGCTCATCTGCACCATTCTCTGAAAGCGGCGCAGCAGCGACTCTTGTGATTCACCATCATGTATTGACACTTTTAAAGACAACTCACGCTTACCCGGGCCGCCTCCAGGTCGAGAAATCGGTCTGGAGACGGCTCCTGGCTTAACCTCTCTTATCTACTGGGTCGGATTTTACGATAGCAATCACTACAGTAAACGGGCTTATCACCGCGAGGTTGGAAGGGGACTTCGGTGCTTTCACCACACTCAGCGCAGGTCGTTGGGAACATCTGACGCGGAGCTCCGTAACTGCCGTTACCGAACCGTTCTGCTTTTCTCGCCCGGCGGCAGTCCGGACAGCGCTTGGGCTCGTTAGTGTAACCTTTAGACTGGAAAAATTCCTGGTCTTCAGCGCTAAAAGTAAACGTAATACCGCAATCGGAGCACTGGATAGACTTGTCCTGAAAACTCATTAGATGACCTCCTCTCTTAATAATTAGTTAGAGTTCGGGTCATCCAATACCTAAGAAAACTCTATATGAGTAATTTTCGGGAAACTTGTCATAACCTAAACTGGAACTTACTCCAAGCATACCACAAAAGCAATACTTTTGCAATTAAGCGCAATGTTTCCGTAAATATCCTAAAGAACAGGGGGCCGAAAGACAAGAATATTCAGCAAATACTCGTTCCAGTAAGCCTTACGCCACTCCGGAATAATCCGGCTACCCAAAATTACAAAAGTGTATCCTGAATTCCCTTCAACCTGTTTCATATGAAGGGTTCCCATCTAATACAAACGAATATGGGAGAAATACTTAGAATTTAAATATATATAGGCACCTAATCAATTGTAAAGACCCTGAATCATCCGCATAATTGCACTCCCTAAGTATATTCAAGTTTGACATATTTCGGTATCCGGACCGCCCCGGCGTTATTACCGAATAACCGAATCCGGTCGGGAGACTCTGAAAAGGTGGGCCGAAATATGGTCCCGGATCAAGGTATCTGTAAATACTATACTGGAAGGGGAGCACGATGATACAAGACATTAATGAATATTTAGACCAACTCGAGAAGGAAGTGGCCGGAAGTGACTCGACCACTATTCAGGACACTCTTTCTGATGCCGAGGAGCACCTGAGAACAGCCTTGAACAGCACCCTTGAAAGCAAACCCGGTGTTCCGGAAACTGATGTCCTGGAAACAGGGCCGTTGCAGCTTGCCGACCTAGCACCACGTATTAAGGACTTGAGACAACGCCAGGAACAATTGCAAATATCCAGGTATGAATTAGAAATGCTGTTGTCAGATAGAAGAGTGGAGCTGGCAGACCTGGAAACCGTGACCCAGTACATGGCGGACTTACACAATTTGCTTAACGATAGTACCTTGGCTGAGAAGAAATCGTTTATTAGGAGTTTTATTAGTGAAGTACGGGGCACTGGTACGGGGGTCTTACTCGCCTATAATTTACCGGCCTTCGAAAGTAAGTTGGTTAGCGAGACCTGTGTAGTTCCCCTTATTGTCCACTATGGTGGGGAAGGGGGGACTCGAACCCCCACGCATTACTGCACCAGATCCTAAGTCTGGCCCGTCTGCCAATTCCGGCACTCCCCCAGCAAAAATCAGTCCGCCTGTTAACCGAATTCAAGATGTGACGACAAGACTGACAACATTTATTAAAATCTACTCCATACTATAGCACGCTACAGTTAACGTCTCAAGCCAGGGTACCTGTTTGCCACTCACCGATTGCCCGCATAACCCATTTGATTTATAGAATAAAAGAGTTTACCATTAAATATAACCGAGCGGTACGATAGGAGAGTACGGGGAGTTTTCCGAAAGTAGCTAATTTCACAAATACCATCAATAAAACTACCGGAGCCACAGATGATAATGCCCATTAAGTAATCCGACTACCCGCCCTAAGTTAAAGCGGCGAGCTCCAGTAATAATAAAAGGAGGCAATCACCATGGAAGTTATGCAAGCCATAAAGGAACGACGCAGCATCAGGAAGTATCGTTCTGAACCTGTTCCCGAAGAAGCACTCAACGCTGTCCTGGAAGCGGCACGGTGGGCTCCTTCCTGGGCAAATTCTCAGTGCTGGAGGCTGATTATCGTCCGTGACCCGGAGACAAGAGGAAAGCTGGCGGAGATACTGAGAACTCGCAAGCCGGGAGCCAAAAACTCAGCAACCGAAGCCGTAAAGATAGCCCCAATCCTTATCGTTGCCTGCGCTCAGCGCGGGCTTTCCGGGTGTCATACCAGTGAAGATATTAAGGGGCAACCGGCCACGGAAAAGGGTGAATGGTGGCTCATGTTTGATGTGGGGCTAGCGATGCAGAATGCCACCCTAGTCGCCCATACTCTCGGCCTGGGAACAGTTCACATCGGCATGTTTGACACCGACGAGGTAATCAAAATTCTGGACATACCCGATAACTTGATAGTTGTCGAGCTAATAGTCTTAGGATGGCCCGATGAACAGCCGCCCCCTCGCCGCCGGAAAGAGATTGGCGATTTCGTTTTCCATGGGAAATACTCCAGCGAAAACCAGTCTTAGCTGGAGATACATTAGAAAAGAGCGTAGTAATGCCAGACGATACCCGGTATTCCATACTGGACAGACCTGATATTCTACAGTTTACCTTTTACCCGCGCCGTTATGTCAGTAGCGGTCTACCCAATTCAACCGATTACGATATTCCGGTAGCCGACGGGGTATCAATTGGGTGCCGCTACTATCTTCACCAGCCGGACGCGCCTTCCATCCTCTTTTTTCACGGTAACGGGGAAATGGTCAGCGATTATGACGCCATTGCCCCCCTCTATAATAAAAACGGCCTTAACCTGTTCGTCACTGATTATAGAGGCTATGGTTCCAGTGGCGGCACGCCCACCTTTACCGACATTGTTAAAGACACTCACCCTATTTTTAAAGCCTTCCTTAACATCCGGCGTAAAGGGCATTACACCGGTGATGTTTTTGTCATGGGACGTTCTCTGGGTAGCATCTGTGCCATTGAACTGGTATCCAGCTATCCGGAACAGCTAAACGGATTAATCATTGAGAGCGGCTTCGCCAGTATTTTAAAATTAATTAACTACCTGGGCTACCCGGCCAAGTCCCTCGCCCTGAATGACCTCACTTTTCCCAACCTGGCTAAAATAGGCTCTATTACCCTGCCCACGCTTATTCTACACGGCGAATATGACAGTCTTATCCCCGTCTCCGAAGCCAGGGACTTGTTTGAAAAGGCAGCGGCGAAAAGGAAACGGCTGGTTATCGTTAATGGGGCTGACCACAATGACATAATGCTGATGGGCATGGATAAATATTTTGCCGAAATTAATCAATTCGTATTCGGAAGCGCCACAGAAAGCGGGTTATGAATATGCCTTTTGAGAGACCGGGAGTTATCCGTCCCCCGAGCGAATGGAAAAGCTACTTTCTACCCCTGACTAAAGGCTGCTCCAACAATACCTGCACTTTCTGCATGTGGTACGGAGCAAAACTCGGGATAAGGGATATTGAAGAAGTTAAAAAGGAAATAGATGCCCTGGCTCTCTACATGAACAGCGGTATTCGCCTGCCCGATATGCCCGATACCCTGTATGCTATCGCCAAACACTGGGATGGCCGGCGGGTCTTTCTCCAGGACGGCGACGCTATGGTCTATCCCTTCCCCCGGTTACGAGAGGCTCTCCGGCACCTGAACGAAAAACTCCCCGGAATTGAAAGAATCGGTATCTACGCTACACCGCAGGATATACTGCGCCGGCGTCCGACTGAACTTAAAGAGCTAAAAGCACTCAAATTAGGCATTATCTACATGGGTATTGAAAGCGGTGATGAAGAGGTGCTCCGCAGCGTAGTTAAAGGGGCAAACTACGAGCAGATAGTGGCGGCCGGCAGGAGATTAAAAGAAACGGAGATTCCTCTCTCGGCTACCGTAATCCTGGGGCTGGGCGGAGTGGAGAGGAGCCGGGAGCACTCCCGGGAAACCACCGGGATTCTCACCGAGATTGACCCGGAATTTGCCGGCGCCTTAACCCTGACCCTGGTCCCGAATACTCCCCTATATCACCAGTGGCAGCAGAGCATATTTACCCCCGTTTCTCCTTTCGATTCTCTCCAGGAACTAAAGACAATCATTGAGAACGCTACTTTCTCCAACTGCTTCTTCAGCTCAATGCATGCCTCCAACTACTTTTCAGTACGGGGCCGGTTACCTCAGGACAAAAAGAGGATGCTCAAGGAACTGGAACACGTTTTGCAGAGTGGCGAGCCCGCTTTACTTCGTCCTGAATTTATGAGACGATTATAACATGCGACGCTATGCTTACACCGGCTTCAGACTTACCCCAATCTGGTTCCTGATAATTCTGACCCTAATAGTATTTATGTTTTCTCTCATATCCCGGGAGTTTTTCTATTCCTTCTTTGGATTAATACCGATAGCCATAATCCAGCACCCCTGGACTATCGTAACCAATTTATTTCTCCATGGTGGTTTCGGCCATATCTTCGCCAACATGTTCACCCTCTACTTCTTCGGTAGCTACCTGTCCCGACTGGTCGGAGATAACAAATTTCTTATGACCTACTTTGGTGGCGGCATACTCGGTAACATCTTATTTATTCTCCTCGGCCCATCATTTACCGTAGCCATTGGTGCTTCGGGAGCGGTCTTCGCTGTCGGTGGTGCCCTTGCCATGATGAGACCAAAATTAAAGGTATTTATCATCCCGATTCCCGTTCCAATTCCACTCTGGATAGCGGTTATCGGCGGTTTCCTGATACTCTCGTTCCTGCCATTTGTTGCCTGGCAAGCCCACCTCGGTGGTCTGGTTTTCGGCCTGATTGCCGGCTACTTCTTCAAAAAGAAGGAGCGCTACCACTTCTAGACCGGTTCTACGTTTTCCTTTACTGGAGGTTGGGGTTGAAAGTTCTGGGAATTATGGGCAGCCCAAGGATAAAAGGCAATACCGACCTGCTGCTGGATGAGGCTTTGCGAGGGGCGGCGAGTCAGGCGGCAGATATCGAAAAACTGGTAGTGGACAAACTCAATATCACCGCCTGCCGCGAGTATTACGCCTGCGTAAAGGATGGCAATTGCGTAATACGGGATGACATGGACGAGATATACCCCAAACTGCTCAGCGCCGACCGTATTATCATCGCCTCGCCAATGTTTTTCTACAGTCTCACCGCTCAGGTTAAGACGCTGATTGACCGTTGCCAGGCACACTGGGCCCGAAAATACGTTCTCAAACAGGTTATGCCCAATTCGGGGAGAAAGGGCGCCTTTATCGCTGTCGGGGCTACCAGAGGCGAGCAACTGTTTGAAGGCTCGATACTCATCATAAAATACTTCTTCAATGCCATAAACGTAAAGTATGCCGATGAGCTTCTCGTCCGGGGCGTGGATAAAAGAGACGAGATTAAAGAGCACCCCACGGCGCTGTCAGACGCGTTTGAATTAGGTAAGCGACTGGCTCAAACCTAAAGCCCCATTTTATTTAGCCCCCACCGGCCGGAAAACAGCCAGCGGTTTAACTCCCCAGAATCTCGACCGCCTCTTCCCGGTAAGCATCCATCAAGTAGGGTATTCCGGTAACCTTAGCGCATTCTTCAGTCAGTGACATAAGCTCGCGCCGGGTAATGACGGGCACACTGAAGCACCGGGCGCCAGCCATCAATTGCTGCAACCCAATTTTAATCTTCTGGGCATAGCTGTATATTCCCACGGCACCGAGCGGAATATTATTCATTTCATCAGCGCCTACCAGATTCTTAACTTCTTCGTAGCAGATAAATATCTCCTCGGGGGTCGAGCCAAACTGACCAACGGTTTTAGGTAGTTTGCCATCCTCCAGCCATTGCTGGATATTTCTACCAACCGTACCTGGAATCATCAAAGCCCGCCCCATGCATACCGCTTTGGTAAAAGGCGCCCCCATAGCAAGTGCCTTGAACACCCCGTCCTCACTACTGAATCCGCCGGCAAAAGCGATATCAGGCGCTCGTTCGCCTCTATCCGCCAGCATCTGGCAGAATTCGTAGGTCGCGGCGTGCAGGTAGATACTGGGGATACCCCATTCCACCATCATTCGCCAGGGACTCATACCCGTCCCACCGGAGGCCCCGTCTATAGTAATCAGGTCAATTTTGGCCTTTGAACCCCACTTAATTGCCATCGCCAGCTCGCGCAGACTATAGGCACCGGTTTTCAAAGTAATGCGTTTGAACCCCAAATCCTTTAAACGCTGCACTTCAACGTAAAAACTGGCTTCATCAACAAAACCAAGACGACTATGGCGTTCAAACTCTTTTAGAGAGCCGTCCTTAAAAGCTGCCTGGGTAACCGGACTCGAAGGCTCCGGGGTCATAATGTAACCGCGCTTCTGCAGTTCCAGGGCTCGTTCCAGACTATTTACCTTAATTTCCCCACCAATACATTTGGCGCCCTGTCCCCATTTTAATTCGATAGTATCCAGTCCGTGCTTCCGGCTAACGTATTCTGCAACACCCATCCTGGTGTCCTCTACATTCAGCTGCACCAGTATTTCGCCGTATCCCTGATGGTAACGTCGGTAGATTTCGATACGGCGGTCCATATCCGGTGCCGAAATAACTTTACCACCGGCGTCAAGTTTAAGTTGTGGGTCAACGCCGCAAACATTTTCACCACAAACCAGTGTAATCCCGCTAATGGCAGCGCCGATAGCATAATGTTCCCAGCTTTTACGGGCTATCTCCGTAGAGCCCAGCGCACCGGTAAACATAGGCACCTTCATCTTAACTTTTATGTCCCAACCATACTCAGTCTCCGTATCCACTAACGGAAAAGCCGTCGTATCTGAATCGGCAATAACGCCGGGCGGTAACCCATCAGCTCCCAGAGCATATCCCTGAATGTTAAGGTGAGAGTAATCAACCGGATAATCTTTATCGCCGCCGGCAGTAACATTACCAAAAGGACCAGGATAGATTACTTCCCGGCTACGGAAAGTCGACTTGAATACCTCACAATTTCCGGTACAGTCATCAATGCAGCGACTACAAATACCGCTCATTGGCACCACACTTTTGGAACGATTGGCGGTCCTGGTGGCATCACTGGCGTTTGGCTGTCGTAGGTTCATGCTATAGCTCT
Organism: uncultured Dehalococcoidales bacterium; assembly: GCA_964343135.1. GTDB lineage: Bacteria > Chloroflexota > Dehalococcoidia > Dehalococcoidales > JAUYDJ01 > CAYFGR01. The sequence goes on along the minus strand of CAYFGR010000004.1, from coordinate 5,471 downwards.
CCTCTTTTTATAGATTATCGCCGATATTCTTTTTACCCTGAACGATTTTTTAACCTTGAGTCTTAGGTATAGATTATAGATATATCACCAAAATGTAAAATGGCCGCCGCCTTCATCACGGCCCTGATAGATATTTCCGGCGGAACTGCCTGCCAAGCTCAACTGATTAACAACCCTGGTTGCTGGTATGCGGTAACTATTTACCGTATATTAACCGCTGAACTATAACACCTCCCCCATCCTCTGTCAATCCTGATAAAATGAAATACGATGCTGTAAACGTGAAAATTTGGTAAAGTTACTCCAGGTCAATACCCGATAGACCAGTCACGGGGGAATTTCAGCGGTAATAATTACCGTTAGTATTGTTCAAAAAGTGGTCAATACGTCTTGCCGAACGGTAATGCCGTTGAAGAACCGCACCTTCAGTGTGGAAAGGTAACCGACAGCCGATAATATGCTGCCTATTTCTCGACCAGTTCGCCCACCCTGGCTCTGGTGATAAGCCCATCCTCGCGCATTACATCCGCCAGGGTCCTGGGCAGCACTTCGGGAGGCGGCGTCTCCAGACCGTATTTCCACTTCTGGAAACGCCGCCCGGTGATGGGATAGATGGCATTAATAAGCACATCCCCGATATCCCCAGAAAAATTCTTAATCGCCTCCCGAGCTGTGTCCATCTCTGGTTCCAGTAAATCAGCCGGACGGCAGGTCACCGATATTTGTCCCCGGTGGTAATGCTTGAGTACTGTCCTCTGAACCTTGGATATAGCTCAGCTTTTTAGGCGAAGATTCAGTGCCCGGTATTCGTCCCACATCTCTCTGGGAAGCCTGTTCCCAAATTGAACAAAAAATTCTTTAATCCCCTTAAGTTCCTCTTTCCAATCTTCAATGGAAACGGAAAGCAGCTTTTCCATTACCCCATCCGGCAGAGCAAGGCCTTCCATATCAAGTGCACCAGGAGGTGCCACATAGCCAATTGGCGTTTCTCTTGCCTCAGCCCCGTCTTGGCAACAACGCCCGACTATCCATTCCAAAACCCGCAGATTCTCACTATAGCCGGGCCAAAGAAACCTGCCCTTATCATCGGCACGAAACCAATTAACATGGAAGATTTGGGGGGGGCTGGTCAACCGCTTACCCATTTCAAGCCAGTGGCCAAAGTAATCAGCCATATTAAAACCGCAAAATGGCAACATAGCCATGGGGTCGCGCCGCACCTCACCGAGTTTACCGTATTGGGCAGCCGTCCGTTCCGATGCCATGGTAGCGCCAACAAATACACCATGCTGCCAGTTAAAGGACTGGTAGACGAGCGGTGCCACGCGTGCCCGTCGGCCGCCGAAGAGAAAAGCTGAAATCGGCACACCCTCGGGGTCTTCCCAATTGGGAGCGATGCAAGGGCACTGTGACGCCGGGGCAGTAAAACGACTATTCGAGTGAGCTCCGACTATGACTGTACCTTCAGTGTCAGTCATGCCCGGTCTCCAATAATTCCCTTTCCAGTCCCAACCTTCCGGCGGCGGCCCGTCGCCATCTTCCCACCAAACCGTCTTATCCGGCTTGAGGAGAACATTGGTGTAGATGGTATTTTTCTGGACGGTGGCCATTGCGTTCGGATTTGTCTTCCAGTTGGTACCGGGAGCCACACCGAAGAAACCGAACTCGGGATTAATCGCCCATAACCGTCCGTCTTCTTTAATCCGCATCCAAGCAATGTCATCGCCAATGGTTACCACCTTAAATCCCTTTTTCTTTAGAGCATCGGGGGGGATAAGCATGGCTAAGTTAGTTTTGCCACAGGCACTGGGAAAGGCTCCGGCAATATACGTCATATTACCCTGCGGGTCCTGAATACCAACAATGAGCATATGCTCAGCCAGCCAACCTTCCTGCCGACCCAAGTAACTAGCAATACGGAGGGAAAGGCATTTCTTCCCCAGTAGCACATTGCCGCCGTAGCCACTGCCCACACTCCAGATGACGTTATCCTCGGGAAAGTGGAGGATGAGACGCTCATTTATATCCAGCTCCGCCTTACCATGTAGACTTTTGGTGAACTCACCATGGTCACCAATAGCGTCAAGTACTGCCTCGCCTATACGGGTCATAATGCGCATGTTCAGCACGACATAAATGCTGTCGGTTAGTTCGACGGCAAACTTGCTGTAAGGTGAGCCAACCGGTCCCATGGAAAACGGAATCACGTACATGGTGCGGCCTCTCATGGAACCCCGGAAAATAGCCCCCGCCCTTTCATAGCCCTCCTCCGGACTCATCCAGTTATTGGTCGGGCCAACATCTTCCTCCCGGCTGGTGCAGATATATGTCAGGTTTTCGGTGCGGGCAACATCATTAACGGCGGTACGATGGTAGGCGCACCCCGGGAGTTTCCCCTGGTCAAGCTGAATAAGTTCCTCGGTGGCAAAAGCCTCTCGCTCCAGGCGTTCTTTCTCCTCCTCCGAGCCATCGCACCAATGAATGTCATCGGGCTGGCACAACTCGGCACACTCTTCAACCCATTTCTTAAGTACCTTATGATTTGTCATTGAGATATCCCTTTCTCTATTTCCATCAATGTATTTGCTTTCGATTACGGGAATATACCCCTGGACTCCATTGCGTCAGCTATCCTTTTTATCGCCAGTCAAAACGGAAAATCCTCCGGCGGAACAACGGAACTCTCCCCAAACAAGTACCGCATCAGGTAACTTCCGGGCAAAACCTGAGCGCGTTTCCAAGCACTTCTTCCACTCTCGGTACATGGATTCATTATCATAAATCCTGTGTCTCTAATCTAAATACAGGTCCCCCAACCGAGACCAAAATAATAAATAATTTCCCTTTTGTATTATACATTTTCTCAGGCAGAATATCCATATCTAAATCTGACTATTGCACACCGCAGTGGTAATCTTGATACCGTGCCCAAAAATGATTAAACTGGATTAACATGTCAGATAGAAGTACCCTGAAACGAACCGGTATTGCCAATATCCCCCTGCACGGTGGCAAGACGCCGCGCTAGCTGTTTGAACGCATGGTCAAACTGGCACGGGAGATTACTATCGCTGTTGTTGCCGACTTCGGCGCCGAGGAAATGTTGAAGCGGCTGGCGCACCCCTACTGGTTTCAGACATTTGGTTGTATTCTGGGATTTGACTGGCACAGCAGCGGCATTACCACTATCCTTTACGGCGCCCTCAAGCAAGGCATCAAAGGACTGGAACAAGACCTGGGCTCATTTGTGGCCAGCGGAAAAGGTAAAACCTCGCGAAAGACTCCGGCCGAACTGGAATACTGGGGGGGGAGTTACTCTCGCTGAACCCGCCGCCACTGGTTTATGCCCGCCGAATATCCGCCAAGGCAGATAGTGCCGCCGTTCAGGACGGTTACCAGCTCTATCACCATACCATCCTGTTTACCAAAGGTGGCTCGTGGACTGTAGTCCAGCAGGGAATGAACGAAACCACCCGCTACGCCCGCCGCTACCACTGGCTGGGTGAAGCCGTTACCAGCTTTGTCAATGATCCCCACACCACTATCCAGCCTGAGACAAGCGGACCGGCGCTGAATTTGGTCGCCGGTGAAAGTGACCCCGCCCGCACCACTATCGCTGAGATAGCCCTTAACGAAAGACCGGAAAATATCCTCACCGACGCAAAGAGAATAAAGATACTGCACCTACCGTCACGCCACTACCTGACCACCGAAGACCTCCACCCCGTTAGCCTGAATAAGATTATGTTAAGTATTTGTGAACGTCAACCAGAGGGCTTTGAACAGTTGCTGGCCCTTCCGGGGGTGGGCGCCAAGACCTTCCGTGCCTTAAGTCTTATCTCCGAACTGGTGCACGGGATTACCCCCCGCTACCGAGACCCCGCCCGCTACAGCTTTGCCCACGGCGGCAAAGACGGCATTCCCTACCCTGTAGACAGGAAGACCTACGACCAGTCAATCGAGCTATTGAGAAAAGCCATCCACAAGACCAAGCAGAATCGGAGAGAAGAATGAGGCGATGGGGAGACTGAATAAGATGGAGAGGTAGGCGGTAAAGAGCTGATATCTCGAACAACCTGAAAGGGTTGCTGAGATTTATTCACTTTCACGCACGATATTTGAAAGCGTTATTTCGATGGGATTACTATCAAAACATTACAGACATAAATGAGACAGAAGATTATTTTCAAAAATTACCAATTGCATGATTACTGGAGAATAAACGACATCCCCAGCAATCTTAACGATATGCAACTTTGTTTTTACTAAACGTAGATACCGCCAATCCAGCTACCTTACGTTAAAGCCAAAATCTACTACTCCCCACCAATCCCCCCCCCTTCAGGCACACTACCCCTGCGCCCGTTTTGAATATACCAGCCCCACCCCACCCAGAATTACCGTCACTCCTGCCGTTACCAGACCACAGAACCGGAAAGCGTCATACCAGAAGCCCTGCGGGAACAGCATTATCAGGTAGTCACGAGCCGGGTCAAGTTGCCAGAACTCGTTAGTGAAGCTGATAAGATGAAATTGGAGAAAGAGTCGGTCAAAGCTGAGCAGTGCCCCCATGCCCAACGCCAGCATCAGAACAAGAGTAAGACCGCTGCCACCAACTATGCCCGAAGCCAGCCGGCGCCAGCCCTTCCGCCACAACAGCACAACGCCGGCATAAATTAACACATAAAGCAGTGTTCCCAGCAAAAACCGGTAATTCAACCAAATCAATCCCTTCACATCCTTAAGGTGAATAACCTCCCGCTGGTTAAACAGCTTAAATTGTCCGCCATCTTTAGTAACGTAAACGCTAATGTGTTCCTCACCAGAGTTAAAATAGCTGATCAGACCGGCGGCTGCTCTATCCAGTTCGGCCTCCGCCAGTCCGGTGGTCTGGCTAATATTGTATTTCTCAAAGCCATATTTATACATCCCCAGGCTGTTTATCGCCACGCCAATACTGGCTGACATCAGCAGAATGGGCAGACACAAAATAAATATCCATTTAGCCGCAATACCCAGAGTCTTCAATTTTGACCTCACCGAAGTTCTATCATCCTCTTAATTTTTTCTCCCTCTTCCTCTGTAAGTTTACATATGCTCCTTCGAGGCGCAATCAAAATGCATAAATTTCCTAATCCGGTAGTTTCAAACTCATCCTTTGATATGGACTTATCTGTGATAAGTCTGGTATATTTCAGTCCGAGATTTATTAAGCGCGTCCGTCGCTCCTTTGCTTCTATATTTATCCAGAATCATTCTTAAGCTCTCTCATTTGGTCAAGACACCTATAATGGTTGATGTTACATTGAAGTATCCAGTAGTTCATTTCCTTTCCCCCTTGTTTGTTATTGGGTGTATCCAGATTTTACACCGTCAGCACCGAAAAGAATAGTGTTGGCTACCTCACCCTCTTTTATCCTTCCAGGGAAGAAGTAACCCCATCCCCCTTAATCCCCCTTCCCTGAGGGAAG
>CAYFGR010000003.1:32601-39652 GCA_964343135.1 uncultured Dehalococcoidales bacterium | reverse complement strand
AATCCGAAGGGGAGTTTTTAAAGAAGATACGCAAATTTTAACGTGATATTGTCATAGTGAATTAAATTTAGGGAGGAATTATTGATGGTAGAGACTGATAACATCACTGAAGCGAAGGTTGCCGAGGCAACTCTCACCGACGAGTGGATTACCGAGTGGGAGGACAGGATTGGGCTTAATTTGCGAGTGGGTAACGTTTTTAATCAACTGGTATCTTCGGAGGCGATAAGGAATTTTGGCAATGGCATTGGTGATGACAATCCTATCTATCGGGAAATGGAATATGCTCAGGGTACCCGGTACGGCGCGCTGGTGGCTTCTCCCGCCTGGACGGCCAGTGTCTTCCCCCACTGGGTGCTGCAGGGCTTAGCCGGAATTCACGCTGACCATTCGGCATCGGACTGGGAATTTCTTAAACCGATATACGTTAATGATAAAATCACGCCCAAGTGCTATTTTGTGGGCTTTGATGTAAAACGCAGCCGGTTTGCCGGTAAAACGGTCTTTGAGTACCAGAGATTTGAGTACTGGAATCAGCGGGACGAACTGGTCTCTCGGGGCTATAACCTGCTGGTGCGATATGAGCGGCAGACGGCAAAAAAGAAGGGTAAGTACGACACGATAGAGGTACCGCATCCGTGGACGGAAGAAGAGCTGGAAAAAGTAGATCAAGATGTCCTGGCGGAAGAAGTGCGTGGCGCTGACGTGCGCTATTGGGAGGATATTAAAGTCGGCGATGTGCTGCGGTCGGTGGTGAAGGGTCCCTTCGGGCAGACGGATATGATTGCTTACTGTGTTGGTGCGGCGCCGGTACAGCTAGCCGCCCATGGCGTCCAGCTTCGTGTATATAAAAAGCACCCAGCATGGGGATTCCGTGACCCGGTGGACCATGCCTGGGAGCCAATTTACGGCGTACATTATCTCAATTCGGCGGCACGGGCAGTCGGTGCTCGCTATGCGTATGATGTTGGTGTACAGCGGCATAGCTGGGTGGTTAACCTGCTGACTAACTGGATGGGCGATGAGGGCTGGTTAAAGAGTTGTAATGCTGAGTACCGTCATTTCGTGTATCACGCTGACGTAGTCTGGCTCAAGGGTACTGTCACCAGGAAGTATGTTGACGAAGGTGGGGAGCATTGTGTTGAAATCGAGACCAAGGGTGTAAACCAGCGGGGGGAGGATACCATCCCCGGTGTCGCTGTCGTAGCGCTGCCTTCCCGCGAGACGGGCGACATGCCGGTAGCGAAAAGGTTACCTGCTGAGGAGTACCGTGGTACTGGTAAAGGCGTCTTTTTCTAAAACCGGTTCTTCAGTATTCGACCCGTTGTGATTTTAGAGTCAGGATACGGAGGATTTTCTAGCATACCTATGGATTATAAAACATATCAAGATTTTCTGAAGAATTTTGACCTGAGTGATAGGTGGGGAATCTTTGATGGATACAAAGATAACCTGAATATTGCGCATGAGTGTGTTGACCGTCACCCCCGGGAAAAGACAGCCATTAGGCTGAAATTTGATGACGGTAGACTGGAAACCTATACCTTTGGTGAACTATCCCGTTTAACATCGCAATTCGCCAATATGTTGGAAAGAGCCGGAGTGAATGCGGGCGACCCGGTGGCTATAATTTTAAATCCCTCACTGGAGTTCTATGTGTCTCTCTTCGGCACATTAAAGAGGGGAGCTGTGGTGGTTTCTTGCTCTCCGCTCTTTGGTCCCGAGGCTATCGAGTACCGGGTTAATAGCGCTAACGCTAAAATGATAATCATTCATAGAGATAATCTGGATCTGATACGAGATGGTCTGGCGCCCAATATAGTTACTGCCGAAGAACTGGGCGAGCGACTGCAAAGTGAAGAGACCGGTTACCAGATTAATACATCGGCAAGTACCCTTGCTTTTCTCCAGTTCTCCAGTGGGACTACAGGGGTACCTAAGGCCGTGGAATATGGGCATAAAGCGGTGACCATGGCGGCGATTCATGTTAAGTACGGTATTGGATTGCGTGAGGATGATATCTATTTTTGCCCGTCATCTCCGGCGTGGGGTATGGGTATCTGGTACGGCACCATTGGCCCGCTGATATTCGGGAATGCCATTGGCGGTTACTCCGGCAGGTTTGATGCCGGCTGCCTTATTGAAGCGCTGGATGAGCTTCAGGTTACTAATGTGTTTGCGGCACCGCTGGTCTACCGCCGGATAATGGAGAGCGACCGTCTGAATGATTACCATCTGAAGCTTCGACGAATGACCTATACCGGTGGTAAGTTGGATATGGACGTGATTCAATTTTATCAGGAACGATTTGGCATCGTTATCCAGTCGTGCTATGGCTCCACCGAGGTGGGTGTCATTCTGGCCGACTACGCTTTTGACGACTGGACAGTAAAACCGGGGAGTCTGGGCAAACCGTTGCCGACCGGGAAGGTTGCCATCATTAATGAAGAGGATAATGAGCTATCCCAGGGCGAAGTTGGTGCGGTAGCGGTTAAATTTCCCGTCGGCTGGGTCAGAGTTGGCGATGCCGCGTACGTTGATGAAAATGGCTACTTTTGGTATCGGAGCCGGATTGATGACATTATAATATCCGCCGGCTATACCATCGGCCCGATCGAAATCGAAAATGTGTTGGAGAAACACCCGGCGGTTAGTGAGGCGGCGGTGGTGGGCAGTCCGGATAAAGAGCGCGGTGAAATTGTAAAAGCGTTTATTATTCCCAACCGCGAACCGACTGAAGAGTTAAAGCTGGAGATACGTGAGTTTGTTAAGACGGGTTTGAGTAAGCACGAGTATCCTCGAGATATCGAGTTTGTGGATGAATTGCCCAAGACACCGGACGGTAAAATCAAGCGAAAAGAACTCAGGAAGAGGGAATACGAAAAAGCGGGGCTTGAGTTGGACTAGCCGGGAATACCGGTGTTCCGGACGGAGCGCCAGAAGCAATTATATGTATCAGGGGCGTATCTTGCCGGAATGGCCGGAACCAGGTGTTAATCACGATGGTAACAACGGGTGCGAAAATGAGCCTGGTACCACGGATATATTGAGTTTTCGTAAATTCCGGTCGAATATTTAGTCACTATTGACAATATTTAAACATAGTGGTAGTATTAGTGTTTACGGTTATACCTCTTAAGGATTCACCTTATTTTATATCTTCACTCGTCATCTACTTTGCTTTGCACCGCTTTAATGGCATTAATGAGCAGATTTTGCACGGTTATTTAAGGAGTTGAGCTACGTATGACCATTATTCCAGTACCACATGAAACAGATAGGATATCGGCGGTTGTCCGGAAATCTTATGCCAAATTACCCCAGATAATTGATTTCCCCAATTTGATTAGAGTCCAGTTGGATTCATACCAGCGCTTTCAGGAAAACGGGTTAAAGCAATTACTGATAGAGGTGTCAGATAAAAATAGTGAGGGTGGCGTCACCCACGGTATTAGGGACGTTACCGGCCATAGGTTGGAGCTTAGCTTTATCAGCTACGAATTCCAGGAGCCAAGCCACTCGGAGACGGAGTGTCGCCAGCGGGGCTTGACCTATTCCGCGCCTCTCTATGTCAGGGCGAGATTGCTGATCAAGACTACCGGGGAAATCCAGGAAAAGGACTTGTTTTGGGGTGACATCCCGCTGATAACAGCAAGGGGCACCTTTATTATCAGCGGTGCCGAGCGGGTAGTTGTAAGCCAGTTAATCCGCTCTCCGGGTGTCTATTTTACGGCGGAAGAGGATACTAACAGTGGTCGGGAATTATGCCGGGCTAAGCTGATTCCGGAGCGTGGCGCCTGGTTAGAGTTTGAAACCAGCAATCGAAATGTGGTTTCAGTTAAGATAGACGGTAAACGGAAAATATCGGTAGTCACCTTGCTCCGTGCCATTGGTTGCGGTAGTGACGAACAGATACTTAATCTGTACGCTGACGAAGATAGCTCCGGGGAGTACCAGTATATCCAGTCGACTTTGGATCGCGAGCCTTCGCTCAAGGATGAAACTGAGGCGTTGATTGATATCTATCGTAAATTGCGACCCAATGATCCGCCAAATATTGAAAGTGCCCGGAAGCTGGTCAATAATCTGTTCTTTAATCCGTTGTACTTTGATCTGGGGAGAGTAGGTCGTTACAAGCTTAGTAAGCGGTTGGGCGTAGATGTTCCGGAAAGTCAACGGACGCTAATCAGGCAAGACATTATCGAAATAATCAGGCATATCATCATGGTTAATAATGGTAGCGATACTGCCGACGATATCGACCATTTGGGCAACCGCCGGGTGCGTACCGTTGGTGAATTGATTCATAATCAGTTCCGTATCGGGTTATTGCGACTGGAACGGGTAGCCAGGGAACGCATGAGTATTCTTAGTTCCGATGCGGTTACGCCCAGCGCCCTGGTGAACACTCGCCCGGTAGTGGCGGCAATCACCGAGTTCTTTAACAGCTCACAGCTTTCTCAGTTTATTGACCAGACCAATCCTCTGGCTGAGTTAACTCATAAGCGCCGTCTATCGGCGATGGGACCTGGCGGTCTGTCTCGCGAACGGGCCGGCTTCGACGTTCGTGATGTCCATTATTCTCATTACGGTCGAATTTGTCCTATCGAGACCCCGGAGGGGCCTAACATCGGTCTGATCGGCTCGTTAGCCACTTACAGCCTGGTTAATGAGTATGGTTTTATTGAGACGCCTTACCGCCGGGTTATTAAGGAAATAGTCAGTAATGATGAGAGACTGTTGGGTAAGACGGTGCGTGAGGCAGTCACTGATGATGACGGCAAGACTATAATGAAGGCTAAGACATCGGTGACCAAAAGTCATGTTGCTCAGCTTAACCGGATTCCCTCTCGAACTATCAAGGTGGTACCTTTTGTTTCCAACGAAGTGGAGTATTTATCCGCCGATAGAGAGGACATACATACTATCGCCCAGGCTAGTGCCCGGCTTGACCGGAAAAATCAATTTGTGGAAGAAAAGGTTGAAGTCAGGCTGGGTAACCGCTATCTGCGGGAAGTACCGGATGAAATCGATTTCGTGGATGTGTCTACCAAACAGATCTTTAGTGTAGCCACATCACTAATCCCTTTTTTGGAGCATAATGACGCTAATCGTGCGCTTATGGGTTCCAATATGCAACGTCAGGCGGTACCCCTGGTGCGCGCGGAGGCACCTCTGGTGGCTACGGGTGTTGAAGCAGACGCGGCTAAGTACGGCGGTCAAGTCGTGTTTGCCCACCATGAAGGGGTGATAAGCTCAGTTACCGGCTCACAAGTTGTGGTCACCGCGGACAATGGTGAAAAAGACACCTATCGATTATCGAAGTTTGTGAGAACCAATCAGGGAACCTGTATTAACCAGCACTCGGTAGTAAACCGGGGTGACCGAGTAGAGGCAGGACGGGTTCTGGCCGATAGTTCGGCTACAGAACAGGGCGAGCTAGCGCTGGGGCAGAACCTACTGTGTGCCTTTATGAGTTGGGAAGGTTATAACTATGAGGATGCTATCATCATTAGCAGTCGCCTGGTTGAAGAGGATAAATTTTGCTCAATTCATATTGAAAAACATGAGATAGAAGCCCGGGATACTAAGTTGGGTCCTGAAGAGATAACCAGGGATATACCGAACGTTGGTGAAGAAAGTTTACGTGAACTCGATGGAGCCGGTATCGTCCGGCTTGGCGCCGAGGTGAATCAGGGTGATATATTGGTTGGTAAAATTACTCCGAAGGGTGAGACCGAGCTTTCCGCAGAAGAGAAACTTTTACGGGCTATCTTTGGTGAGAAAGCCAGAGAAGTGAAAGATACGTCACTACGGGTGCCGCATGGTGAGAGCGGTAAAGTGATTGAAGTGCGGGTCTTCTCCCGTGATAGACATGTCTGCCCGGACTGTGGTTATACGGTATTCGGTACGGTCCCGAACAGGTGTCCCGAATGCGTCACGGCGGGGAATAAATTCAAGGATGATGAACTACCGGCCGGAGTTAACGAGCGGGTGCAGGTCTGGATTGCCCAGAAACGAAGGGTGTCCGTCGGTGACAAACTGGCTGGCCGGCATGGTAATAAGGGAGTCATTTCCCTGATTGCGCCCGTTGAGGACATGCCCTTCTTGTCTGATGGCACACCGGTAGATGTTATTCTTAATCCTATAGGTGTTCCGTCACGCATGAATATCGGTCAGGTTTTAGAGGCCCATCTGGGCTGGGCTGCCCAGATATTGGGTTTTAAAGTGCTTACTCCCGTCTTTGCTGGTGCCAATGATGCTGACATTGAGGATGAACTGGCGAGGGCTTGGTTCGTTCAGCAGGCGGGGGCGGTTAATGTGGGTTCTGATAATCGGAAACACGCCGTGCAGTTGGAGTTGGCTGCAGCTTGGCTGGATAGTAAGGGCTTCGATAGTGACCGCCTGTTTGCCGATGATTGCTCGGGAGAGGCTAGAGAGACTTGCCTCCGTTTGTGGCTGGAGGAACTGGGCGTATCCAGCCGTGCCCTCAGTCTGCCTGAGTTGGAGCAAAGTGTGAGTGAAGTTAGTGTCGAAAGGAATTTGCCCTCACCCATATCGGGCAGGTTTATACTCCGCGACGGACGTACCGGACAGCCATTTGACCATGCAGTAACCGTCGGTAGTGTCTATATTATGAAGTTGATTCATCTGGTTGAGGATAAAGTTCATGCCCGCTCGACAGGACCCTATTCTCTTATCAGTCAACAGCCGTTGGGTGGTAAAGCTCAGTTTGGCGGTCAACGATTTGGTGAAATGGAGGTATGGTCGCTGGAAGCATATGGCGCCGCGCGCAACCTCCAAGAAATGCTCACTATTAAATCGGATGATGTAACCGGTAGAGCTAAGACCTACGAGGCTATTATTAAAAATGGGGATATCGTTCAGGCAGGGGTGCCGGAATCATTTAGAGTTCTGGTTAAGGAACTACAAAGCCTCGGGCTGGCGGTTGAGGTGATTAGCGAGGAAGAGAAGGTAACCCCGGCCGAAGAAATCGAGGGAGTGCCGGAGCTGGAGTTAGATGCGGTAGTTGCGGAAGAGGTAACCGCTG
>CAYFGR010000003.1:0-32501 GCA_964343135.1 uncultured Dehalococcoidales bacterium | reverse complement strand
GTGGAGAGGTAAGCGAGGTGGTACCGGAGGCGGTGCTTGTGGAAGAGGTAACCGCTGGTGGAGAGGTAAGCGAGGTGGTACCGGAGGCGGTGCTTGTGGAAGAGGTAACCGCCGGTGCGGAAGTAAGCGAACCGGAAAATGAGGCTAAAGCTGATGAAGATTCAGGATTAAGTGAGGAAAAAGGGAATGCTTGAAGTTAATGATTTTAATGCCGTCCGTATATCACTGGCTTCACCGGAACAGATAAGGAGTTGGAGCTACGGCGAGATTACCAAGCCGGAGACCATCAATTATCGTACTCTCAAACCGGAGAGGGATGGCCTTTTTTGTGAGCGTATTTTCGGTCCGACAAAAGACTTTGAATGTGCCTGTGGTAAATATAAGCGGATGCGCTATAAGGGAATCATTTGCGATAAGTGCGGTGTTGAAGTGGCCAGGGCTAAAGTGCGTCGAGAGCGCATGGGTCACATTGAGTTGGCTAGTCCGGTTAGTCACATATGGTTTGCTAAGGGAATCCCCAGCCGTTTAGGGCTATTGCTTGACCTATCCCCGCGGAGTCTGGAGCGTGTGCTGTACTTTTCCCGCTACATGATCACCGAGATTGATGAAGCAGCCCGGGACGAGTTGGTTAAGCAGAATGAAGAGGAAAAGTTAGGGAAAATAACCGCGCGCCAAAGTGCCATAGAAGTTAAGCTCGCCGAGATGGAAGAAAATCAGGCGACTGTAGAAGAAATAAACAAGCTCCGGAGAGACTGGGTCGAGGAGAAGGCATCGTTCGTGGAGCAATTGGGTAATGAAGAGGAGCAGTTGAAAGACCTCCGGGTACGGCAGTTACTTACCGAGAACCGGTATCACGAATTAAAGCAGAAGCATGGTAAGGTATTTGAGGCTGGCATGGGGGCTGAGGCAATTCTTTATCTTCTAAAGAACATTAATCTGGATGAAGCGCGCGATAATTTGATTCAGGAAATCCATTCCACCTCCGGACAGCGCCGCCGGAAGGCAAGTAAGCAGTTGCAGGTAGTGGAAGCGCTTCGCCGTAGCAGTAATAAGCCGGAATGGATGATTCTGACCGTGTTACCGATCTTGCCGCCTGACCTTCGGCCTATGGTGCAACTGGACGGTGGCAGATTCGCTACCAGTGACCTTAATGATTTATATCGGCGCGTCATCAATCGTAATAACCGGCTTCGCCACCTAATTGAAATTGGGGCGCCGGAAATTATCATTCGTAATGAGAAACGCATGCTTCAGGAAGCCGTTGACTCTCTTATTGATAACGAGAAAAGAGGGCGGGCCGCTTCGGTCAGCGGCAGTCATCGCTTAAAGTCACTTTCCGATATGCTGCGGAGTAAGCAGGGCCGTTTTCGTCAGAATCTGCTGGGTAAGCGGGTTGATTATAGTGGGCGTTCCGTTATCGTTGTTGGTCCGGAATTAATGCTGTACCAGTGTGGCTTGCCCCGGCGGATGGCTCTGGAATTGTTCAAGCCCTTTATTATGCGCCGACTGATAGCTCAGGGTTGTGCTAATAATATCAGGAGCGCCCGGCGGCTGGTGGAGAGGTCTAAACCGGAGGTTTATGACATACTGGAAGAGGTCGTTAAAGAGCGACCGGTGTTGCTCAACCGCGCCCCCACCCTGCATCGGCTCAGTATCCAGGCTTTTGAGCCGGTGCTCATTGATGGTAGCGCCCTTCAAATTCACCCCCTGGTGTGCGGTGCCTTCAATGCTGACTTTGATGGTGACCAGATGGCGGTTCACGTCCCCTTGTCCCAAGCGGCGGTTAGAGAGGCGAGAGAGACTATGCTCAGTATCCGTAATATGCTGCTACCGAGTAGTGGTGAACCATTAGCCGTGCCAACCCTGGATATGGTGCTTGGTGTCTATTATCTAACTACCACCCGACCGGGAGCTAAGGGAGAGGGTAGTATCTTCGGTAATTTTGAAGAGGCAATACTTGTCTATGAGCTGGGTATTCTTGACCTGAGAGCCGAGGTTGAGGTTCGGGATAGCACTAATGGTGGCCAGAGAATTAAAAGTACGACCGGTCGTATTATCTTTAATAACGTTTTACCGGAGGGGATGGGTTTTTACAATAAAGCCATTGATAAGTCCGACCTGAAGCAAATAGTCGCTGAGTGTTATCGGCTTTTGGATTATGAGGGTATGGCGCTGGTACTGGACAGTCTTAAGCGTTTGGGTTTCCAATATGCCACCAAATCAGGGACGACTATTGCCATGAGTGATATCGAGGTACCTCAAAATAAGCCCAAGCTAATCGCACAGGCCGAGGAGAGGACCGCTATTATTGAAAATCAGTATCACGGTGGCTTGATTACGGAAGACGAAAGATACGATGGTGTTATTGAGGTGTGGACGCAGACAACTGATCGGATTACGGATGCCATTTCGAAGACACTCAACCACTACGGTGGTATTAATATGATGGCGACTTCAGGAGCCAAAGGAAATATCACGCAGATAAGACAGATGGCTGGTATACGTGGCCTGATGACTGACCCGTCAGGGCGGATTATTGACTTTCCTATTAAATCCAGCTTGCGGGAAGGGCTTAGTGTTCTGGAATACTTTATTTCCACTCACGGTGCCCGCAAAGGGTTGGCGGATACTGCGCTGAGGACATCGGATAGCGGTTATCTCACCCGGCGACTTATTGACGTCGCCCAGAATGTTATCACTCGCCAATTAGACTGCGGTACTACTGACGGCATATGGGTATCCGAACCCGGGGCAGAGGAGCTCCTGCCACCTTTCACTGAGAGAATTGTCGGGCGGTTAGCCGCCAGTAAGCTGGTTGACCCGGGTACCGGTGAGACTATCATTGACCGGGACGAGGAAATTGATGAGGTGAAAGCGGGTCAGTGCATTGCCGCCGGAATAACTAAAGTTTATGTCAGGTCTCCGCTGAGCTGTCAGTCCAGGCAGGGTTGCTGCCAGCGGTGTTATGGTAGAGATCTTGCCCGCCGTGAACTGATTGCGCTAAATACCGCCGTCGGTATAGTTGCTGCCCAGAGTATTGGTGAGCCGGGTACGCAGTTGACATTACGCACTTTCCACACTGGTGGGGTGGTTGGGCTTGATATTACCACTGGTTTGCCCCGGGTGGAGGAACTATTTGAAGCCAGGCCGCCGAGGGCGCAGGCAATGATATCGGAAATAGATGGTGTGGCTGAGGTGATTCGGGGTGAAGAAGGCAGGGTTGTCAAGATAACCCGACATGATGTATTCCAAGACGAGTATCCACTGCCGGATGGCTATAAGCCTCTGGTAAGCGACGGTCAATGGGTTGATATCGGTAATGATTTAGCCGCTCCGGTGTCTAAAGCTAAAAAGACTGCCAAATCGGTGGCTTTGGATGCGGGAACACAACCCATTCAGGCTCGTGTTGCTGGTGAGGTGGTTATTAATGATAAGCAGTTATTTATTAAATATAGTGAAGAGGAGGAACGGGAGTATGCCATTTCACTTGCCGCCCGTATTCGTGTGCAGAGCGACGACTTGGTAATGGCCGGCCAGCGACTTACCGATGGGTCGACAAACCCGCAAGATATACTCCATATTCTGGGAGCAGATGCGGTTCAACAGTACCTGGTGGACGAGGTGCAGAAAGTATATCGCTCGCAGGGGGTAAATATCAGCGATAAGCATGTTGAAGTTATCGTCCATCAGATGCTAGCCCGGGTTCGTATTGATTCCTCGGGTGATACCGAACTGGTGACAGGGGAGTTAGTCGAAAGATTTCGTTACGAGGACATTAATGCCAAAGTATTGGCTGAAGGTGGTGAGCCGGCTACGGCTCATACGGTGTTACTGGGTATTACTAGAGCTTCATTAAGTAGCGATAGCTGGCTGGCGGCGGCTTCTTTCCAGGAGACTACCAGAGTGCTTACCGAAGCCGCTATTTTCGGGAAGGTGGATAGGCTGGTCGGGCTTAAAGAAAATGTGATTATCGGTAAGCTGATCCCGGCACGTTCTGTTATTTCCGAGGAGGTGACAGAAGAAATTGAAGCTGTAGAAACTGAGACTGAGGAGCGGAGAGACAATATAGAGCTGACAATATAGACTAATCGGCTTTGATGCCGTAATAAGAGCCGCCCCGGTTTGAGCCGGGGTGGCTTTCTTTTATTGGCGGTTTATCTCGCATATGATATGGTATAATGGGGTTGTTTTGTAAGGGGGGGTGAGGTTAGTATAGAACGTATAATATCAGGTAAAACCAGTTCCGAGGATGTGCCTCTTGATAGCAGCCTCCGACCGCATAAGCTTACTGACTTCATTGGTCAGTTTAGGATTAAAGAGAATCTGAAAATAGCCATCGCCGCGGCTAAGGGAAGGGGTGAATCACTTGACCATGTACTGCTCTACGGACCACCCGGTCTGGGTAAGACCACACTGGCTTATATCATTGCTGCGGAAATGGGTGTAGGCATCAGAACCACCTCCGGTCCCGCTATCGAGCGTACCGGTGACATGGCAGCGCTGTTGACAAATTTGCAGAGTTACGATGTGCTCTTTATCGATGAAATCCACCGTCTTAATCGGACAGTCGAAGAGCTGTTGTATCTGGCGATGGAAGACTTTGCTCTGGATATTGTGATTGGTAAGGGGCCGGGTGCTAAGAGCCTGAGGCTGAGCTTGCCCGTCTTCACCCTGATTGGGGCGACGACGCGTTATGCTTTGCTGAGCCCGCCGCTTCGAAGTCGCTTCGGTGTGGTTCACCGGCTTGATTTCTATGACCAGCAATCCATAGCCGAAATTATCAAACGTTCTGCCTATATTCTTCAGGTAAAAACTGAAGAGGAAGGACTGGGGGACATAGCTCGCCGAGCGCGAGGCACACCTCGTGTCGCCAATCGGCTGTTGAAGCGAGTCAGGGACTACGCACAGGTGATGGGCGATGGTATCGTCAGCCGGTCGGCGGCCAGTGAGGCGCTATCTAAGCTTGCGGTTGACCATATCGGACTGGATGAGATTGACCACAAGGTGTTACATGCTATTGTTGATAAGTTCAATGGCGGTCCGGTGGGACTGGAGACAATTGCTGCCTCCATCAGCGAAGATTCGGATACTATCATGGACGTTTATGAGCCTTATCTATTACAACTGGGCTTTCTGGAGCGAACCCCGCGTGGCAGGATGGCTACCCGATTAGCCTACCAGCATCTGGGCTTGTCTGATAATAGAAACAAACCGCCCCAACCAACACTGTGGGAAAAGAGTGAATAACTATGGCGGTGAATATTAGCGTCTGCATGTTAGGCCTGGGCGTTGTTGTCTCACCAGCCAGCGGCGAGTTAGTCACTGTCAGAAATCGCCATGGCTAAGAAAATTTGGCTCTTGACCTTGGTATTAGTTCTTCTTCCCGGTTATGCCTGCCGCGCGCCGTCGGATCTTGTCCGGGTAACCCGGGTTATTGATGGCGATACCATTGTTATCCAGGGGGGACATCGGGTGAGGTATATCGGTATTGATACCCCTGAGATTTACCCCCGGCTTGAAGCCTATGGAATGGAAGCCTGTCAGGCTAATCGTGAATTAGTGGAGGGTAAAAAGGTTCGCCTGGAGCGAGATGTCTCCGAGGCGGATAAATACGGGAGATTGCTGCGGTATATCTGGGTTGATGATATTATGGTCAATGCCGAGCTGGTAAAGCGGGGGCTGGCGCGGGCGAAAGCCTATCCGCCGGATACCAGATACCAGGACTATCTGGCAGAAATGGAAGCGGAGGCCAGACTTACTGGTAGGGGTACGTGGGCAAAATAAGCGGGGAGCCACAAAAAGCTCCCCGTTCACTGTTAAAAATCTCTGTAGCGCGGCTTTATTGCCTATTTTAAGAACGATATACTGGTAAATCCGGTCAAAATTGTTCTCATATAGTTGAGCGTAAGCCTCATTATCACTCTGTTGTGCTCGGTGAACAAGGTCCTGCTCCGATTGCACTCTGAAAACCCTCCGCCAGCTAAGCCTGAGTTAATTCTGTACTATGTCTCGGCTTAGCCGCAATTGAGCGGTTAACCGGTGCATATAATATAACGAAGGAAGGGGGAAAAGGGTAGGTTTTAGTCGAAAATTAATTCGGGTTCGACATACCGTTTTGCCGTATGCTTACGATAGAATGAGTGTGTTACAATTAAAAGATGGTAACTCTTATAAGGGGATAATGCGGTGTCCTATTACGTGCGTATGATGCGTCACGAGGATGTTGGTCAGGTAACCGAGATTGACCGCCGAGTCTTTCCTGGCATGTTACCGCCGGTTAACTATCGTCGTGAACTGGAAAATCGCTTAGCGCGTTACATCGTTGTCTGCGATAAAAGCCGAACGGTTGAAGTTACTGAAGTGCCGCCGGTTCCGGAGACAGGCCTTTTCGAGTTGACTGCTAAAGTAATGCGTTTATTCAACCATGACCGTTTCTCTGGTAATGAGAGACTTACCTCAGGTAAGGAATATGTGGCCGGTTTTGCCGGTCTATGGATTGTGGCCGATGAAGCTCACCTGATTAATATTGCCGTAGGGGAAGAAGACCGTCGACTGGGGATTGGGGATCTGCTGCTGATATCCGTCATTGACCTGGCGACAGAGCTGAATGCCAAGATCGTGACTCTTGAGGTTCGTGTCTCCAATTTAATTGCTCAGTGCCTCTACCGCAAGTTTGGCTTTGTCCAGGTGGGTCTCCGCCGTGCTTACTATACCGATAATAGAGAGGACGGCGTATTGATGACGGTGGAGAAAATTGATTCGGTTTCATTTCAAGTCCGCCTGCAACAACTTAAGCTGGAGCACTCCAGGAAGTGGGGGATAGCCCTGTACGAAGTCGTCCGCTAGACTAGACCGATGGTGCTGTCGGAGAAGCCACCCTGGCGGCCGGAAAGCGGTTATTGAGTTGCGTTCGCCTGGAACCATTCTTCCAGCCCCTGTTTGCTTTTAGCCATATACTCTTTCAGTTTGCGCACATCAATACCGGACAGATAGCTAGCCGTCTTATACTTCCGGGAAGCGTCTACGTCCCGGTTTGCGCTTTCCGCCATACTGAAGGCACTGGCAAGTAGCGACTGCAGTGCGGGGTCCAGGAAGTCTATCTTATTTCGGTTCCTCTGCCAACCGCCGGTTTTAAACTTGCCGACCTTCGGGTTGAACTGGAAATTTTCGGTAAGGCTGTGGTTGTAGTCTACGTCGGCGAGCAGGCGGGCACATATTTCTACAGGAGTCCGCTCTGCGCGACGTTTCCGTAAGAAAATGTTCACTACTATCAAAAGCACTATGCCAATAATAGGAAAGAATTTGTCGACTAGTTCACCCAGGCCCATAGATGTCCTCCAGTATTAATTCTGTTATTTAATTGACAGGCGGGAGCGGCAGGACTATGCTTATTAGTCTTCTGAAGCGAGCTTGCCGCCATGCGCCCAGTTGTGCTTTGGGTTATCCTTGAGAATGATATGTACTGCCTCTCGAGGCGTACCATTATCGATAAACACCTGAGTGATACCTTTAGCTATCTTTTTCTTTTTCTCAACGGTGCGGCCTTCCCACATTTCAACAATGACTACTGGCATGGTAACCTCCATTATTTTGCTGTTTATTAAAACAATAGAGCACAGGCGAAGTCTTTATCGTTTACACTGTGCTCAGGTGATAGTGACACGTGAAAACAGGGCATTGGCGAGTAATCCGGCGATAGGCGGGAGGAAAAAGACACACGCCAGCCTAATTAGGGTAAATTGCCAGCCCAGAAAACCGATTTCCATGGGTAAACGGTGAAGCGCTATCAGTGACCATCCCGTCAGGAAAGCCACCATGGTGCCAATACTGGCGCCGCTACGCAGGAGACCGGCAGCAATCGGCATACTGACGAAGGGACCGCTCGGGGTCAGACCGCCCATTGCGGTACCAATCAGAATACCGCGGAGGCCTGATTCAGCGCCAATCCAGTTTGAAATGGCTTCCTTTGGGATAAGGGTGTTTATCATACCAGCGATGATAAAGGAGAAGACTATCAGGGGTAGAATTTGCAGGGTTAAGATCCAGCTCCATTTTAAGCCTATAATATGCTCCCCGCCGCCTCTCTGGTAACCAATGTAGAGTAGGACAAAGGCTAATATGCCCATAACTATCGTTACGACCAGCATCTGAGGTGACCCCTTTCTTTCCGGCACCTGATTTCTCCTCAACCGTATGGTATAAACTATTTAGACTTCACCGTGATCCCCGACAGTAATATTAAGTATAGCTGTGCCGAAATGGTTTGGCAAATTGTTTTCCAGTCAGCCGTCTTTTGGGCGTATTCGGGGAGCGAGCTGGTTTAATCGCCTTTCTTAGCCAGTAAACAGATATTGTGGGAGAAATACTTTATCGGGAAGTGATAGGCGCTTTCGGGGAAGGATTTTTGCACTCGTAAGCCTGACTGCCTAACCTGCCGTTCAAATTCGGGGTAAGAAAACAGGTAGTAGTAACGCTGGAGGGGGTCGCCTCCGATGCGCCACGGTACGGCTACTTCGCGGCGGTGGAGCCAGAACCGGGGCTGCCAGTGATTCCATACTGTGATAAAGGCTTCACCGCCCGGCTTTAAAACCCGTCTCAGTTCATTCAGGGCGGCCCGCCTCTTCTCCCGGGTGTTTAAATGGTGGTAAGTAGCCACCGAGATTGCCCAGTCGAACGTCTCGTCATGAAAGGGCAGATAGCTTACGTCAGCCTGGGTTAAAGTTACCGGGAAATTGAATTTCCGGGCGTATTTCCGGGCATTCTTGAGCATCTCAGTGGAGTGATCCACACCGTGCAGGTCAAAGTTGTCCCTGAAAGGCAGAAAATCCGGGCCATGGGCGCAGCCGATATTAATCAGTTTGCCTTCTTGCCAGCGCTGCGCTAGGTTTTCTAGTTCCTTGCGGAAAATAGACCAGTGCCGGAAGTTATACCAGCCGGGGGCTATCCGGTTAAAGATATCACTGGACATAATATTTTCTGTTCCTCTTTCATTGGGGGGAAGGGGAAGATGATTTTATTAAGTGGGGCTTCGCTACCTCTTTGACTCTCCCTCAATGCCGTGCCGAATCTGGTTGTTGGTGGCAACTTGAATTTGATAGACTGTCTATAGTGAGAAGTATACTATGAAAAAATTGACCAGGACAATATCTGGGGTTACCCCGGTAGCGGTAATGACTTCACCCATGAGGTGCCCGGGGCAATGCGTATATTGCCCTACGTACTCCAACATTCCTCGTAGCTACACGCCTGAGTCGCCGGCAGCGATGCGGGCGAGGCAGTGCCACTATGATGCCAGAGAGCAGATTAAGCTCAGGCTGAGAGTACTATCGGATATGGGGCACCCCACCGATAAGATTGAGCTGATAATAATGGGGGGTACTTTCCTGGCTTGCCCGCCCGACTATCAGTATCAATTTATTAAGGACTGTTACGATGCCTTGAACGAAGAGGACTCAGCGACTCTGGAGGATGCCAAGCGGCGTAATGAAACGGCTAATCACCGCTGTACCGGCTTGTGTGTTGAGACCAGACCCGACTGGTGCGGTCAGGAGGAAATTGACCGGATGCTGGATTTTGGCGTCACCCGGGTCGAGCTTGGGGTTCAAATACTGGATGATGATATTTACCGGCTGGTAAAAAGAGGACACGGGGTGGAGGACGTGGTGAGGGCAACCACGGCGCTCAAGGAGCATGGTTTTAAGATTCACTACCACTGGATGCCCGGATTGCCCGGTTCATCTCCCGAAGCGGATTTGGAGCTTACCAAAAAGTTGTTCAGTGACCCTCGCTTTCGACCGGATGGGCTGAAGCTATACCCTACGATGGTGGTTGCCGGGACCGAATTGGAGAAGTGGTATCAGGATGGACAGTACCAGACCTATGATGCCGAGACCATGATTAAGCTTTTAGTAGACATAAAGACTATCGTACCCAAGTATATCCGCATATCAAGAGTGCTTCGTGACATCCCGCCCAAGTTTATCGTGGCTGGTTTAAAGGATTCACTACGGGATGCGCTCAAGCAGCGTATGGCGGATCAGGCTGCTCAGTGTAAGTGCATACGGTGCCGGGAGTACGGTCACCGAGCCCGGGATGGCTGGGATATAGGCGAACCCCGACTGGTAAGAATGGATTATGATGCCTCAGAGGGTAAGGAGATTATCCTGTCCTTTGAGGATGATGCTGAGACACTTTTCGGCTTATTGCGAATGAGAGTTCCGGCTAAATCCGTAGTCAGACGGGAACGGAGAGTTGCGGGAAATATAACCATAATCAGGGAGCTGCATGTTTACGGGCCTGAGGTGGCTCTCTGTCAGCGAGAAGTAACGGCTGCCCAGCATAAGGGACTGGGGAAAACACTGCTGAAGGAAGCAGAGAGGATTGCCGCTGAAGAATTTCAGTCGGTACAGATGGCGGTTTTAAGTGGTGTAGGTGCCCGGGAGTATTACCGCACTGAATTTGGCTACCACTTACGGGGCGATTATTTAATTAAAAGCTTGCGCGGGAACTGAAAAGGTGTTTGGAAGAATGGAGCTTGTTCTTGTGACCGGTATGCTATCAATCATTTTATTTGGCGGTAGTTGCGTTCCTTGCCAGGATTTCGATAGTCGGCTGCGGTCAATTGTGGCCCCCTACCGATTCAGCGTTGCCGGGTGGGAGTTCCGGGAGGTATCGCAGGCGGTCAGTGAGTGGCTTTATTGCCAACCGGAAGTGATTGATGATGAAACCCGTGTAATCGATGATTATTTTCGGGTTGTTGCGCGGATAAAGAGCCTGAAGTCAGAAATCGGCGGTATCAGTGGTGGCAGTAAAACAGGTGATATGGCGTCTCTTAAAACTGAATTAGATGAATTGCAGGCGCAGAGGGCTGCCCGGGACAAGACAGTTGAAAGAACAATCGGGAAGCAGGTAAGAGGGGTTCTATCCGAGCAGGGGATATACAATCCGTTAGTAGATTCTGAGTTCCGCTTCCCGCCACTAATTTTTAAACTAGCCAAACCACCCTACCTGCTGGTGATTTCTCCCCGTGACCGAATTGAAAGCCTGAGAGAGATTCTCCTCCAGCCAAGCATTAGCTTGGAGGAGATAACGGCGATTGAAGCGGCCAGTGATAATCTGGATGTTTCTTCGCTGGTAGTTGAGCTGGGTGGTTTGGCGGTCTATCCCAGTATTGTCACGCATGATGCCGACCGGCGGTTCATCACTGATACCGTGGCTGAAGAATGGCTACACCAGTATCTGATGTTTAAGCCCCTAGGCTTTCGTTACTTGCTTGATTTATCGGGAATCGCCCGGGACTATGAAATCGCTACCATAAATGAGACTGTAGCCGGCATGGTCAGTAATGAAATTAGCGGTATGGTTGATAAAAAATATTATGCCGAGGATGAGAATCAGCCGTCATCGGTGACTAAGCCAGATTTTGACTTTAACCGGGAGATGCGGGAGATAAGGAGAACGGTCGATGACTATTTAGGCCGGGGTGAGATTGAGTCGGCCGAAGAGTTTATGGAACAAAAGCGTCAGTTCCTTACGGCGGAGGGCTATTATATCCGAAAGCTGAATCAAGCCTATTTTGCTTTTCACGGTGCTTATGCTGACCGGCCGGTCTCGATTAGCCCGATTGGAGTTGAACTGCGGGAGTTGAGAGAGCGAAGCGTCTCATTAAAGGATTTTCTGGAGACGGTAGCGGCGATAATCCACCGTCAGGAACTGAGCGAAATACTGAAAGCCGGGGAGCCGGTACCGTGAAGCGGTACGATGTAATAGTTGTCGGTGGTGGGCCGGTGGGGAGCTATGTGGCTCACCGTCTGGTCGGGATGAGTTACCGGGTGGCGGTGGCCGAGCAACGGGAATCGTTGGGGGAACCGGTTTGCTGCGCGGGTATTATCAGCCAGGAATGCGTCAGCGCCTTTGCCCTTGATGATGATATTATCTGGCGGCGAGCCAATAGTGCCACACTGGTATCACCTTCTGGGAAGCGGCTGAGGCTGTGGCGAGAAGAAACCCAGGCGTGTATTATCGATCGTACCGGTCTTAACCTGGCGCTGGTAGGGCGGGCTCAGGATAGTGGTGTGGAGTACTTGCTGGGCAGCCCGGTTAAAGATATTGAGGTTCAGAGTGACCGGGTTGTCGTCAGAGCCACTCGCCGGGGAAATGAGCTGAATCTGGAGGCGAGGGTGGTCGTCATTACCACCGGCTTTGGCTCCGGGTTGACTCAGCGGGCGGGTCTGGGCAGGATTGGGGATTTTATTGCGGGCGCTCAGGCTGAAGTGGAGGTATCCGGGGTGGACGAGATTGAGGTCTATTTTGGCCAGGAAGTGGCGCCCGGTTTCTTTGCTTGGCTGGTGCCTACCGTCCCGAACAGGGCTTTAATCGGGCTGTTGTCACGCCGTCAGCCGAAAGTTTATTTGCACAAACTGATGGCGTTCCTGAAAGCGGAGGGTAAGATAGTATCCGGTGGGGTTGAGCCAATAAATCGTGGAATTTCGCTAAGGCCACGGGCTAAAACCTGCGCCGCCAGGCTGCTGGTGGTGGGGGATGCCGCCGGGCAGGTGAAGCCAACCACGGGGGGCGGTATTTACTACGGACTGCTGTGTGCTGATATCGCGGCCCATCACTTGCGCCGGGCGCTGGAAAGTGGTGACCTGTCCGCGAGAAGCCTGGCGGGCTATGAACGGGAGTGGAGGCGCAAGCTGGGGTGGGAATTGAAGGTAGGTTACTGGGCGCGTAAATTCTGTGAGCGCCTGAGCGATGCTAAAGTTGACCGGACATTTGACATAATGAAATCCCGCGGTGTCACCGAAGCTTTTCTGGAAGCGAAGGACCTGACCTTTGACTGGCATGGTGAAGTGATATTGAGATTGATAGGACGTAAGGTGTTGTCCAAGATTGGGCTGACCAGGCTGCCCTCTCGCCTGAGGCGTAGCGACTGATAACCCGGGTTATCCCGGGTAAACACTTTTATTGACCTGTAGCGTGATTAGCATATAGAATAAATTGGCGCTGATTAATAAGTAGAACTGGAGAATCGTGGTAATGCCGGAGAATAATCTGAGTTTGGGTGAGGCTGCCAGTCGTTTTCTCGACATGTTATCATCGGAGGAGAAGGCGACAAGTCTCCCCGAGGTATATCGATTTGTGCGCTGGTATGGTCGGGAGCGACCTTTTGCCCGGGTTACCGCTCCAACGGTGGGTGATTATGCGGAACGGTTGTCACTAGCAGATACTGACCACGCCAAGAAGCTTGAGCTAATTCACGCCTTTCTGGTTTACGCCAAGAAGGCGGGCTGGACGGACACAAGCCTGGCAACTCACCTGAAAGTTAAGAAGGGGAAAACTTCACAGCGTTCTAAAGCCAGGCTAGCTGTACCGGACACAATCCAATTAACTAAAGAGGGTTATGCTGAGCTTGAAGCCGAGCTGGCTGCCTTCAAAGGCAAGCGACTAGAGACTATTGACGATGTGCAGAAAGCGGCTGCCGATAAGGACTTTCGTGAGAATGCCCCTCTGGAAGCGTCCAGGCAACAGTTGGGACATATAGAGGGGCGGATTAGAGGGCTGGAAGCTACTTTGAAGATGGCTGTAATCATCGATGACAAGGCAAAGAGCTCTTTCAAGGCAAGTGTTGGCGATACCGTTGTCTTGCGTGATATGACTTCTGGTGAAGAACTGCGCTATACATTGGTCAGTCCGCGGGAAGTAAACCCAATTAAGGGTAAGATTTCGGAGGTCTCACCCGTCGGCCGGGCGATAATCGGTAAAGTGCAGGGGGAAGAGGTGGATGTAACTGTCCCCGCGGGTAAACTGCATTTTGAGATTAAACAAATAGAGCGTTGATCTCGGTTAATAATATCGGACAGCATAACCGCTATCCAGTCTGATGACTGCTTCTGCTTAATACCTTTCCTTTAAGTCTTTGCGACGTAAGACATTTCGCCAGCTGCCTCCTTTAGTACGTATTTCGATTATCCGCGGGATATATTTTATTAACGGAATTAGTAGTAATCCAATGGTAAAAACAACGTATTCCCATCTGTGGTAAATCAACCAGGCGGTAAACGGGTATATCAGGAAAGCGACGCTATAGCTGAGGGTAGGGAAGCGAGTAAGCAGCAGCATGATGCCGAAGACAGTCAGGTAGAGAGGGATACCCCTGGGCATCAGGAAGGCAAGAATGCCAATGCAGGTGGCGCCTCCCCGGCCGCCGCGGAATCTGAGAAACACGGGGAAGCCGTGACCGATTACCGCAACTGCTCCCGCCAGTAGTTCCACACTCAGAGTGACGCCAAGCCAGCGGGCTAAGGCAACTGCGGCGGCGCCCTTGCCGATATCCACGGCCAGAACCAGAATACCGGCCCAAAATCCCACCTGGTAGAAGACGTTCATGGCTCCCATATTCCGGGTGCCAACCTGACGGATATCTATCCTTTTCCTGCGTCGGCCTATGACATAGGCCATTGGAAAAGAGCCCATTAGATAGGCGGTAACGAGAGCGATGATAGCCAAAAGTACTGCGTTACTCATTGTTATACCTCCGGTTGGTTTGTCGCCGTAAAATCAAGAATATTGAGCCTGAGCCTGTCTTTACCATTCCACTGGTCCACCTCCAGATTATAGACCACATCGATTGGTGACGACGCTTCCGCCAGGTAGTTACCCAAACCAAAGCCCACGGCATCCCATACGGTGTCGCCCTGCCGTAGTTTAAGCCTGAGGTGTTCCCCGTTATTGCCCATAGTTCGGTATTCGGTAACTTCTAGCTGCCGGCTAAGGAAAGTGGGTACCGGATTGCCACTGCCAAAGGGAGCCAGTTGCTGGAGTGTGTCGAAGGCATCTCCGCCGAGTTCAGGTAGGGAAACCTCAACATCAATGTCCAGTGAAGGACGGAGGTCAACTCCGGCTAACTGGGTGGTGGCGATTTGGGTAAGCTGCTGCTTGAGTTGGGGGAAATTCCGCGTCGGTAGAGTAAGGCCGGCTGCCTGTGAGTGTCCACCATACCGGGTAAGGAGATTGTGGCACTGCCGGAGAGCGGCGATAATATTGAATTCAGGAATACTGCGGCAGCTGCCGCCGCTCGAAGTATTTCCAATCCGGATAACTATCGCCGGTCGGTAGAATTCTTCAGCCAGGCGGCTGGCAACCAGTCCGGCAATGCCCGGCGGATAATCGTGGTCACTGGCTACCAGCAGTGGCGAAATTCCCTCTGCCAGTACCTGGTCTCTGGCTTTGGTCAGGGCTCTGTCGGTTAATTTTCTACGTTCGGCGTTTTTCTGTTCCAGCCATAAGGATAGTTCCTGTGCCCTGGGTACGGAATCGGTTGTCAATAGTTCGTAGCTGGTAAAAGCGTGGGCCAGCCTGCCGGCGGCATTCAGCCGGGGGGCGATGGTCCAGGCAATAGTGCGACTGTCCAGGAGGCCGGAATTGAGTCCCGCCCGGGCTAATATTTCTTTGATACCGAGGCGAGGTTTTTTATTCATCAACTTTAGTCCCTTCTGGACAAAGTAACGATTTTCACCCAGTAGTGGCGTCATATCGGCAACGGTGCCTAGAGCGACCAGGTCCGCCATGGCGTCAAGTTGCTTTTCTTTACCAATACCCTTAAACAGGGCTTGAAGTAATTTGAGGGCGACGCCAACACCAGCTAGTTCCGGGAAGGGGTAGGTGGAGTGGGGCAGTTTGGGGTCAATCGCAGCCACGGCCGGCGGGAGTTCTTCGGAAGGGGTATGGTGGTCGGTAATAATAACGTCGAGCCCCATACGGCGCGCTTTCCTGACCTCGGAGACAGCGGTAATACCACAGTCAACGGTAATGACCAGGCTGATACCCTGGCGGTGAAGATTTTTCAGGGCGTCGGTTTTCAGTCCGTAGCCTTCGGTTAAGCGATTAGGTATGTACGGGGTGATTTTACCACTCAGGATAGACAGTCCCTCGACCAGGACGGCAGTGGCGGTGATACCATCGACGTCAAAGTCTCCATAGATAGCGATGTTTTCACCGGAGAGGAGAGCCTGGTAAATTCTGGCTACGGCAAGGTGCATGTCGGGTAGCTGAAGAGGGTCACCCAACAGGCGTTCGTCGGCATTAATGAACTGCTCTACCTGTGACGGTTCGGACAGCCCACGGTTGTACAATAGCTGGGTGACCAGGGGTGAGAACCCCGAAGCGGTAACCGGATGATTATTCGATATCGGTGGCAGTAATCTCCAACGAGTATGGTTCAAGCTTGTGCCTCAGAGAATTGACGGAATACAAGCACTGAGTTATGGCCACCAAAGCCAAAGGAGTTGGTCATGGTGGTCACCACCTTGGCTTGACGGGCGACATTGGGTACGTAATCCAAATCGCAGTTCGGGTCAGCACGGATAAGGTTAGTGGTTGGTGGTATTATGCTGTTCCGGATTGTTAGAATACAAATACCCGCTTCAACGGCGCCGGCCCCGCCGATCATGTGCCCCAGCATTGATTTGGTGGAACTTATCGGAATATGATAAGCGTCGTCACCGAATACGGTCTTGATTGCCTTGGTCTCCGTCTTGTCGTTTAGCAGGGTAGACGTGCCGTGGGCATTGATATAATCAATCTGGGTCGGTACTAATTCCGCTTTGCTGAGTGCTATCTGCATCGCCCAGGCGGCACCGGCACCATCTTCCAGTGGCTGGGTAACGTGGTAGGCATCAGCACTGGCGCCATAACCGGTAATCTCCGCTAGGATGTTTGCCCCCCGCTTCCAGGCATGGGTAAGACTCTCCATAACCAGAATCGCCGAACCTTCACTGATGACAAAGCCATCGCGTTCCGCATCGAATGGGCGGGAGGCAAGTTGGGGTTCATCGTTTTTGGTGGATATCGCTCTCAGGGCATTGAAGGACGAAATGCCTACGGGGTTAATGATTGACTCGCTACCGCCTGCCAGCATGACATCGACGTCGCCCCGCCTGATTATTTCAAAAGCCGCGCCAATAGCGTCCGAGCCACTGGAGCAGGCCGATGTCGTGCAGAGATTTGGCCCCTTGATTCCCAGGGCAATGGATACTTGTGCTGCAGCAATATCCGATATCATCATCGGGATAAGAAACGGGCTGACTCTATCCGGCCCCTTTTCCAAAAGTGTCTTCACCTGCTCATATAGGGTGGTAAGACCACCAATACCACTGCCGACGATGATTCCGATGCCGTAGGCGTTGCTGGCGCTAATCTGGATCCCCGAACTTTCCAGAGCCTGGTGACTGGCGGCAACGGCCAGTTGGGCAAATCGGTCCATACGGCGGATGTCCTTGCGGCTGATGAAATCGCCGGGTTCAAATCCTTTAACCTCGCCAGCAATCTTGGTTTCAAAACCTTCAGTGTCAAACTGGGTGATGTGGTCAATACCGGACTTACCGGTAATAAGGGCTTCCCAGGTATCAGAAACATTCAGACCGAGGGGGCATAGAATACCCATCCCGGTTATTACTACTCTATTACTGGCGCCATTTGATAGGCTCACGGTATTACGTCTCCTTTCGGCTCGTTAATTTCAGATAGAGGGGATAATATGTATTCCGGAGCGGTTCTAGAATTCAAAATTATATTTTTTTAGCTACCACTTAATAGACGAGCACCAGTCCCAATTTTGTTCCGGAGGGTACCTTTGAGGGCGAGATACCGCCTCCGATGGGGTATATGTCCCAGCCAACTTTGGTGGTCATGAGGAAGACATCCATTCCATAACCTTCCATAGACGGTCTGACGAACAGGGCGTCGGGGCAGGCGCGTTGTGCCGCCAGGACGGTACAGCGTCGGTCCGAGCAGTAGATAATGTTACACGGCCCGCCGGCAAACGCCATCGCCAGGTAGTAACCATCATAGAAAGCCTCGGCCTCAAGCTTGGCGGCAATTTCCCAGTTTGTTATCTGGCTGGCGGCAGTCAGTTTCTTTTCCCGGGCTTCAGGTCCGGCTATTTCTTCGGAAGGGAGTTTCAGCATATAGAAGATGGCGTATTTGAAGTTATTTACCGTTTTCCTTACCAGATCCAGTGCCGGGGCGTGGGGAGGGCAATGTGGATTGGTGCCAAAGCTACGGCATACCGGCACCATGCACTTCATCCTTACCCTCTCATCAATAATTATCATATCGGTGGTGATGATTTTGGCATCCGATGCCCCAAGTTCAATCGCTCTTTGCCGGTACCTGGCCAGGTCCTGCTGGAGAATATCATCAGGAACGGGCTCCACAATCTTACGAACCATGCGTCTGCCTCCTTCTGGGGAAAAGGTTGATTTCAACTATATTGTGCCACAATTTCAGCTTGTATGGCAAGGATGGTGGTTCCGGGCGCACAGCAACCTTATTTTGACTGAGTAGCGGGGCGGAAAGTATAATTTCATTGGGGGTCGAGTGTGGAAATGGGTGAGCAGAACGCGGCTGAAAGGTTTGAAGGTACCCGGATTGCTTTAGACACGGTCGGTTGTAAGTTGAATCAGGCTGAGGTTGAGCTAATCGCTAAACAATTGACCGAGGCGGGGTATCGGTTGGTACCTGCGGTTGATGAAGCCGATATCTATATTGTAAATACCTGTACCGTTACTCATATTGCCGATAGTAAATGCCGCCGTCTGTTCCGAGCCGCCCACAGTCGTAACCCCGGCGCCCGATTGGTGGCTATCGGTTGCTATGCCGAGCGGGCAACTCAGGAACTTACCCGGATTGGCGGCGTTGATCTGGTGCTGAGCAATGAAGAAAAAACGAAGCTGGTGCCATTATTGGAAGAGTCCGGCTATCTTAGTCTTCCCCTCGGTCTTAGCGGTCAACCAAGCTGCCGGGATACCGGTTGGCGGACTCGCGCTTTTATCAAGATTCAGGACGGCTGCCGCAGCAGTTGTGCCTACTGCATTGTGCCGCTGGTACGGCGTAAAGAAGAAAGTCTGCCGCTTGACCACATTATTTCCGAAGTAAATCAGCGAGTTACCGGCGGCTATCGGGAAATTGTATTAACCGGAACTAAAATCGGCTCCTACCACCGGGGCGGAGCGAATCTAAAGGGATTGATGGTGCGTATCCTGGCAGAAACCGGGGTAGACAGATTAAGGTTGTCTTCGCTTCAGCCTCAGGAAATTTCCCATGATCTTATCTCATTGTGGCAGGATGGAAGGCTGTGCCGGCATTTCCATTTATCTCTGCAGAGCGGCAGCGATGGTATGCTGGGCAGAATGCGGCGGCGTTACTCGATTGAGGATTATCGATCAGCCGTCTCTCTAATTCGGGAACTGGTACCGGAGGCGGCTATCACCACCGATATTATGGTCGGTTTTCCCGGCGAGACCGAGGCAGAATTCCATGACAGTGGTGAGTTCTGCCGGCAGATGGAGTTTGCCCGTGTTCATGTCTTTCCCTATTCGCCGCGTCCGGGAACGGAGGCGACTCGTTTACCTTGCCATATCAGCGCCAATATTAAGAAGGCGCGGAGCCAAAAAATGCTGGCACTGGCCAGGGAAAGCATGAGTAGTTTTAACCACCGTTTCCTGGGCAGGACACTCACGGTGCTGTGGGAAGACCAGTCCGGTGGCATCTGGTCTGGCCTCACCGATAACTACATAAAAGTTTATACTGAAAGTAATGATGATTTGACTAACCGGCTTTTACCGGTAAAACTGGTGGAAGTTTATACTGATGGGGTGTGGGGGCAAGAAACCACTTGTTCACTTGCCAACTAAGCCGATAAGGAATATAATATGAGTCAGTTATGAAGGGTTTTGTTCTGATAAAATTGGTTCCCGGGTTGGAATCCGATGCCCTGTCTCGGATAAGAGTTATTCCGGGGGTGCTGGAAGTGAACCTCGTCTTCGGTCAGTGGGATGCTGTAGCTACCGCTGAAGCTAAGTCATTATTTGAACTGGTTAAGATAGTTGTGGGCGAGGTGCGTGGTATTCAGGGTGTCCAGGATACGACGACACTTCTGGAGGCAGCGCTGTAGGGGGGACTCCTCGATTCTATAGCGAAGGATGGAAAGACTTCTAGTTAACCGTGCTTGCTTTCATTTCTTCCAGTAACTGTCCACCACTCGAGTACACTTGCGAGTTGCGCTTCATGGTTAACATCACGTCACCCAGATTGAAATCTATGTTGTCCACAGCTAGCGCAGTACCGTATAACCTTAGTCTGAAGTCAGAAGTGAAATACTCAGTATTTGTTAGCTCCCCGTTAAAGAAGCACCAGGTATCGTTCTGTGCCGTGGGATAATCTGCCAAATCAAATAAGGTCTCATAGGTGTTGCCATCGTACACCTGGAACATCAGATCACCGGCTTCAATGTTATGTGGCCGGAACAAGAAAGCTACATTCATACTGACTACTCTGGAGGCGTCCAGGCGATATTCTATTCTTCGGTTGATGGTAGTATTCCCAGAGTTAAGATTAAAGGCCCTTATTCCAGAAACGAGGTCCTCGCTGGTATTACTCTCATCGTTATTGAAGTAAGCCCATGAGGTACCCATGATTTTAGCCTGGGTAGAATTAAGTAATTTGCCAGCATAGGGAATTTTAAATAAGTAAATCCCTTGTACTTCCGCCGGGCTGGTTAACCACGGATCAGGGTCTTTGACCGCATCCCCCTTGGTGGTCAGGGATTCACCTTCGATTGAGACTACCCGATGAGTTATCAGTTCTTTACCATGCTCGAAGGTTATGATAGTTCCCGGTCTTGATCCCTTGTTTAACAGGTTGTCTACCGGACTGCTGGCTATCATATCCCCGGTGTTGATGGTTGGTTTATACTCTGGCTACTGACCAGGTAAATATTGTAGTCAGACGAAAGTTGCAGGAAGGTGATACCACCGATAAGTATGGCTAAAATTGTGTAAACAGACCACTTAATAATATGAATAGCTTTACTCATCGTATCTGATCTCTATCTTTGATACATAAACACTATAGACCCACAAGGTTGCAAAGATGTAAAAACTAGTCGGGAAAAGTAAGATAAAGGTTACGGATTAGTTACAATATGGGTACAAAAAAATAAATATGATGTTGACTTAGCCAGGTGGGTACAGAAAAAGGAAATAATCCTCAGCCGGAAGCAGCAGTTCTGGTTGGGACTGGTGGAGACTCTTTGTCTGACAGAACTGGAACACGAACGATTTACCGATCGGCTCCGGTTGATTTGAATGTCAATCAGCGGGTTCAAGGTGTGTCAGCGTATCTTTGATGGATTGAGTCGGCATGAGGAAGCTTTCCTCAGAAACATCGGTTTGCTTAATGAACCCCAGGTTCTCCAGCAGCTGGTAGAGGTTGATAGCCCAGCCAACACCAAACACCTCCGGGGTTAAAACGCGTCTCTCATAGGGGTTCCAGTAAGATTCTTTAAACTTCTCAGTGGTAGGTATTCTAAAATCGTAGGGCACAATGCCAGCAACTTTGCCGTATCCTTTTCTTGCTTCTTTGGGTTTCTCCAATTCTTGGAGCGCTGCCGCCAGGGTGAGGGTGAACACAGCAACCGGTATCATTTTGGCCAACCATTTCTTACTCATCGCTGCTCCTTTGTCCACTTGTGAAATTCATCCCCAAGATAACTGTGCAATCCAGCAATCTATCTCTGCGTAATTATTATACCACTAAGCGGTGCTTCTCGTTTCTTTATTAGGCAGACTCTTGTTCCGCAATCGCATAATTTGATCTCAGATGGCCGGAATACTATGGGGGTACGGAAGCTTATCTTTTCACGCTCACTGTGATGTAGTGAGACATCGGAGTTATAAATTATCCCCTCTACTTGTTGAAGTCCGATTTGTTTTTATTATTTACTTCGTTGGAAGTGACGGCATGCAGGATATTTATCTAAGCGAGTTTAAACCGAAGCGTATCATTGATAATCTCGCTGAAGAAAAATTGATGGAGTGGGCGATAGAGCAGGGTGGCGTGGTCACGGAATTTGGTAACCTTGCTGTTCAGACCAAAGTTCGTAATAGAATTGCCAAGTTTACCGAGGTGGTGATGGGTAAGATTGATGAAGAGGATGCCCGACTGGTGAGTGAGGTGATGCGGTATTTACAGGATAAGGAAATGATAATGCTCGATAGGATAATGTGTCAGGCGGAGGGTTATAAGCGGAACTGCCGTCTGTACGTTACCGCTGAGTATGCCCGAATACCGCTGATGTGGGGTAACTTTATTTCCGCATGAGGGCGGCGAGTCTGATTTCACCACGGTTACCGTTCCCGAATGGCCCGTAAAGAAGGTACTTGTCTTCCCGGAGACCGGTTTTACATTGGTTCTGGGAAGTGACTACAAGGGTGAAAATAAGAAAGCCATGTTACGCCAGGTAATGTACTGGGCTAAACAAAAAGGTAATCTGGGGCTGCATGTCGCCAGTAAAATCTTGAGGATATTGTCAGGGCTCTTCAGCCATAGGCTGAGCTACGTTTACTTGGAGCCGGAAGCAGGCACTGCGGTTACCTACTCCACAGTCACGCTTTTCGCCAGGTTCCGCGGGAAGTCTATCGGGCACCCTCTCTCCTTGGCTGTGTAGTAGGCAAGGAGCTGCAGGGCTACAGTATTGACTACTGGCGAAAATATGGGGTCAACCTGCGGTACGGTAATAATCGAATCGGCTACCTTTCCAACAGTCTCGTCCCCTTCTTTCACCAGTGCCATCAGTGGCGACCCTCTCGCCTTGATTTCCTTCATGTTGGTCAGCATCGTGTCATAGGTGCTATCCCGGGCGGCAATAGCGATTACCGGGGTGTTATGACCCAGCAGGGCAAACGGACCGTGTTTCAGTTCTCCGGCAGCGTAGCCTTCGGCATGGATGTAGGAAATTTCCTTTAGTTTTAGGGCGCCTTCCAGTGCTACCGGGAAGTTTATGCCTCGACCGATGAAAAATACGTTTTCGTAACCAGACAAATACCGGGCGTATTCAATGATTTTATCTTCGTTGTCCAATACCTGCTGGGTTTTGCTGGGCAGCTGCCTCAATTCGGCAATTAAACCGGATAATCGGGTGGTATTAATCCGGGCATGTGACATCATCTGCCAGTACAGGACCATAAGTTGAGCCATAAAGCTCTTGGTGGCGGCAACGCTTATTTCCGGACCGGCCCGGGTAAATACGGTATGGTCGGCAATCCGGCTGGCGGTGCTGCCTACCACATTGGTAATGGCAACTAATTTACCTCCGGCCTCTTTACTTCTTTTCATTGCTCTCAGGGTATCGGCGGTCTCACCGGACTGGGTAATGGCAATTGTGAAGGTATTGGTCAGAGTCTGACTATGGTAGTTAAATTCAGAGGCCAGCTCAGCTCTTACCGGAATCCTGAGCATATCCTGTGCCAGATACTTGCCTATCAGTGCGGCATGGTATGACGTGCCACAGGCTAAAAGGAGCATCGCTTCGGCAGCGGTCTCTCCGGGGAGCGTCGAATCAGTTACTGTCTCTCTGGAGAGCCATCCAATCAGGGTATCACGTATTACCTTGGGTTGTTCATGAATCTCCTTGAGCATGAAGTGTTCGTAGCCGCCCTTTTGGGCATCCGCTACCGTCCACAAAATCTTGTGCTCTCCCGGAGTAATCTGGATACCATTGCGTTTTATTTTGATACTATCAGCCGTGATTATGCCGATATCGCCATTTTCCAGATATATTACCCTATTGGTGTAGTTCAGTATCGCCGGTACATCGGAGGCCAGGTAGTTTTCTCTATCGCCGACGCCGATGATTATCGGGCTGTCCCGTCGGGCAGCTACCAGTTTGGGTTCGTCCGCCGCCAGGGCGATGACGGCGTAGGAACCTTCCACGTCATCCAGAGCGGATTCTAATGCTTCTTCCAGGTTGCCGTGATAATACTGCTCAATCAGGTGAACTATTACCTCGGTGTCTGTTTCCGAGATAAAATTATGACCCTCACCGGTTAACTGCTGTTTTAGGCATTCGTAATTATTGATTATCCCGTTATGCACTACCGCAATCCGGGCCGTGCAATCAAGGTGAGGATGGGCGTTTACCAGAGAAGGCTCACCATGAGTTGCCCACCGGGTGTGGCCAACACCTGCCGTGCCGCTGAACTGGGGAGTGGTGTTTTTTAATGTCTCAACCCTGACCGCATCTTTGAATAGATTGATGGTATTGCTCGATATGGCTATGCCACAGGAGTCATAACCTCGATATTCCAGCCTGCCCAGACAATTAAGCAGTATGGGCTGAGCTTGTTTATCACCGATATAACCGATAATACCGCACATAGTTAATAGACCAGACTTCTGTCTGGTAACCTGCCACCAATTAACTTTAATTCCTGGATCTGACAGTAATTGCCGATAATAGCCCCGGGTTGTGCCACTACACCGCTGCGCAGGCGGCAACACTCGCCTAGTATGGCGCCTATTTTTACCAGATGGTATTCACTATCAACCTTAACTTCAGTCTGGTGGCTGAAAGCAGTGAAATGTCCGTCAATAACACAACCCCTGTCAATAACCGAGTCCTGGATAATAGAGCCGGGTCCGATACTGATATCGCTTCCAATAACACTATTTTTTACCTGAGTAAATGGTGAGACAACTACATTGTCGCCGATACTGGTAGCGGCGGTGAGGTATACATTGGGGCCGATATCGCAACCAGCGCCGATGACTACGGGGCCTTCAATATAGGAATTAGAACGTATCACGGTGTCCTTGCCGACGGAAACCGTCCCCTTTAGGGTGACACCTGACTCAATAGTACCACTGGTGCTGGCCGTAATTTGGTAAAGAATATTGTTGTTGAGTCGTAATATGTCCCAGGGGTAAACCACGTCAAGCCAGGTACTCTCTGTTTCTAGGGCGGTAATGGGATGACCCTGAAGAAGTATTTTGTTCAGGACGTCGGGGATATCCAGTTCACGTTCAATTGAGTTAAAAATCTTGGAAGTAAAGACATAAATACCGGTATTAATAATATTGCTTGTAGCCTCCGTGGGCTTCTCTGCGATATGCTTCACCATGCCGCCGTTAATGGATACTACGCCATATCTAACCGGGTTATCGACCCGCTTCACCAGTATGGCGTCCGGCTGCTGAGTGCTGAAACGGGCGATAGTATCGGCGCTAATTAAATTATCTCCTGATAGGACTAAAAATTCATTTTCAACGATATCTTGGGTTTGCGCTAGGGCTTGCGCGGTGCCCACTTGCCTTTCCTGTATTACGTAAGTTATTTTAACGCCAAATCTATCCCCTTTTCCCATGTAATCGAAAACCTGCTCTCGCCAGTAGCCAACGACGAGCACGATATTGCGAATGCCATTTTGAGCCAAAGCCTCAATTACATACTGGAGTATTGGCTTATCGGCAATAGTTAGCATCACCTTAGGCTTGGTGGCGGTAGAGGGTCTGAGTCTCTGTCCTTCTCCTGCCGCTAGAATTACTGCCTGTTTCATTACTTACCTCTAAAATACTTTTGAATCTGGTAAGACTATCCCACTGACTATTGCCCCCGGTCCGATGTGGGTATTATTGCCAATCATGCTGCCAACATTGATCGAGGTGTTAATCCCGGTTTCAACCTTATCTCCGATTATGGCGCCTAATTTACGCCGTTTGGTGTCTACACCAGTCACCGTAATGCTCTTTTTATCCAGTCTCAGGTTGGCAATCTTGGTGCCGGCGCCTAAATTACATTCTTCACCGATAACGCTATCGCCGATATAGTTGTGATGGGGGATTTTACTGCCTTTCATAATTATAGAGTTTTTTATCTCTACTGCGCCACCAATATGACAATTATCACCGATGGAAGTGTGGGGGCGGATAAAACAGTTGGGGCCGATCTCACAGTTCTGCCCGATTATCACCGGGCCAACCAGGTATGAGCCCGACCTGACTACGGTGTTTTTGCCAATCGAAACTGACCCCTTTAAGATGACATTATCTTCTATCTTACCCAGGTTTTGCGGCTCAATCCCGGGCAATAGGGATTCATTTGCCGGTAACAGGTCCCAGGGATAGCTCAGGTCGAGCCAGTAGCTGAGCTTCTGGTAGGTGATGAGATGGCCCTGGTCTATCATCAACTGTATGGAGTCGGTTATTTCGTACTCTCCCCGTGGCGATTTTGGGGTTTGCGAAATGGCATTGAAAATATCTGGTGTGAATAGATAGAGACCGGCATTTGCCATATGGGATGGCGGAGTCGCTGTCTTTTCATGCAGCCTGATTACCTGGTTCTGGCTAACTTCAATAATGCCTAAGTACCTGGTGTCCTCAACTTCAGTGATACTCATCGTAATATCGGTCTTATTCGCTAGCTGTTTGATATCGCTTCGGCTGACAATGATGTCGCCATTAATCATGAAAAAATTTCCATCCAGCAAGTCCTTGGCCATGTTAAGGGCATCCGCCGTCCCCAGTTGCCGCCGTTGGCTACAGTAATCGATATTCACTCCCCATTTATCGCCATTGCCAAAGTAGTCGCGCACCTGTTCGTCGTGGTAGCCGGTCATAAAGATAAATTCTTTAATACCGGCCTGACTGACTTCGATGAGCAAGTGCTCGACAATGGGTTTGTTGGCTAGCGGCAGCATTACCTTGGGTCGGGTATAGGTTAGCGGGTGCATTCGTTTACCTTCACCAGCGGCCAGGATGATTGCCTTCAATCAATACACTCCTTAATTACCCTTATTGCGCTCTGATATAGTTGTTCTGCTCTGGCTCCGGTTTTCGCCTCCGCGGTTAACCTGATTTTGGGCTCAGTGCCCGAAGGCCGGACCAGCACCCAACCGTCATTAAAGTTTAATTTGATACCATCAGCGTCGCTTACCGATAACGGTTTCATCATCATAAGTTGCGGTTCCAGTTTTGAGGTTATTATACCATTACTGCTGGTGCTGCCTCTAATTAGCGGGTAGGCCGGTATGCTATCCGCCAGTCGGGATAACTTGTGCTGGCGGGCGATGGCGATGGTTAGGGCGGCGGCGTAAATACCGTCAGGGCACAGCGAGATTTTGGGGAAAATCCAGCTTCCCGATGGCTCACCACCAAAATCACCTCCCTTTTGGAGTTCCTCCGATACGTAGGTATCACCGACTCTGGTTCGGGTAACGGTAAAACCGGCTCCCTCAATGGCCATCGAGGCGTCCACGGTGGTAACCACCGACTTTGCCGCTGATGCCCGGGCAAGAATGACCAGCAATTTGTCCCCCGGAATAAAGTTACCTCTATCATCGATGACCATCATTCGGTCGGCATCCCCGTCATGGGCGATGCCCAAATCAACGCCAAGCTCCCGGGTTACCTTGATTAAATCGGCCAGGTTGGACTCGGTTGGTTCGGTGGGGCGGGGGAAGAAACCGGTGGGCTGGCAGTTCAGCTTGGTAACGTTACATCCCATCTGGCTTAACAGGTGAGGGGTAATCACCGAGGCAGCGCCACCGCCACAATCGACGACCACCTTCAGTTTAAATTCACCGGGGAAGTCAGACAATATACGCTCAATATGTTGCTCAATAGCACGGGGATAGGTGCGGTAATCTTGCATCTTGTCCCAGGCGGCGACACTAACCGAGTTTTGGGCGATGGTGGTTTCAATCTGCTCTCGTTGTTCTGCGTTGAAGGCGGAGCCGTCGGGGTTCCAGAGTTTGATGCCGTTGTATTCCGGAGGGTTGTGTGACGCCGTAATCATGGCGCCGGCGGCAAACCGGCGAGCTGCCAGGGCGAGGGTCGGTGTGGGGATGACCCCGGCGTCGTAGCCTTCGGCGCCCGCCGCCAGTAACCCGGTGATGAAGGCGTGTTTCATGGCTCCGCCGGAAGTGCGGGTATCACTGCCGACGATGATGCGGGGATACCGTTCCCCCACCGTCAGCCCCACCTTGAGGGCTAGTTGGATGAGATCTTCATCTATCAGGTTCCGTATGCCGGAGGTGCCGAATAACTTCATGATTGCTATGATTTTAACGGTCCGTAGACGAAGTGTCAATTTTTATGGCAATCTGCTCCAGTCTCCGTTGCTAATTGTTTTTGACATTTTTAGCCTCAAGTTACCGGATCTAATTTTGGGGAAACAGTTCGAGGCTAATTAGCTACGGGGAATTGTTTTTCGTGTTATGTACAGATGGATATTTATTTGTCAAAGCGTTATTGACGGTTCAGGAGTACGGGCTTCTAGTATGGGGGGTTCGAGAGGTTTTTACCTCTCTCGGTGCCCGGCGGGGGGTTATTTCTATTTAGAAAATTGGGGTGAGCAACTCCCTGTCTCCCACGACCGCTCGTGGGCATCTTTTCCCACCCGCCGCCCTCGCAGCATCCGCGGCTTATCACGTAGTTTTATTCCCCCCCTCTCCACCCCGAAACGGGGTGTTTAAAAGGGGCGTAAGCCCCTCTTTCTTAACCTTCCCCTCCTAAGAAAATACTAAATCCTAATATCGAAATCCTAAACGGGCACGTATTGCGTTGTTTGGTATTTCGGATCTCGTGCTTAGTGTTTCCCTCCAGGAAAGGGGATAAAGGTCGAAGATTCTTTGAGGGATGAGGTTGGAAAACGGTCTGGATTTTCATCGTTTTGCCATAACCGGACCCGTAACGGTATACTGGTATAGATTAATAAATAATTCAGTAAAAAGCTTGACTGAGTACACGGAAACGTGTAATATTTTAGGTAAGATGCCGATTAGAGTTTTAGACCCCCAGGTAGTATCCCGGATTGCCGCTGGTGAGGTGGTGGAGAGGCCGGCCGCGGTGGTTAAGGAGCTGGTGGAGAATGCCCTGGATGCCGGCTCCAATCAGATTTCGGTTGAAACAAAGGGGGGTGGGGTCGGTTTAATCCGGGTAGTGGATAACGGAAACGGGATTCCCTCATCGGAGGTGGAGCTTGCCTTTGCTCGCCACGCCACCAGCAAGATAAGCCAGTTTGAAGACCTGGAGTCGATGGGCAGCCTTGGCTTCCGGGGCGAGGCGTTGCCCAGTATTGCCGCGGTGGCTCAGGTGGAGGTGGCGACGTATGCTGAGGGTGAGTCAGTGGGCAGTTCGCTTACCCTGAAGGATGGTATTGTGGTCCGCTGTGGTCCTCAGGGACGCGCCCCGGGAACCACGGTTACGGTGCGGGAACTGTTTCGCCAGGTGCCGGTACGATTGAAATTCCTCAAGTCACCGGCGACCGAAAACAGCCATATCGCGAGCGTGGTCAGCCAGTATGCCCTTGCCTTCCCTGAGGTCAGATTTGCCCTGTTTACGGACGGACGGGCGGTGCTCCGGACGCCGGGCAGCGGTCAGTTAATCGATAGTATTACCCAGGTCTACGGACTTGAGGTAGCCCGAAACATGCTTGAAATTGGGGAGGGAGAGGCGACCTGGGAAAGCCGCTCGTCACTAATCCGGGTGGCGGGGATGGTGGGCTCACCGTCAGTAAGTCGATCAAATCGGGGGTACCTCGGTTTCTTTATTAATCGGCGCTGGGTGAACAGTCGACTGCTCGGCTGGGCGGTGATGGAGGCTTATCACGGGCTTTTGATGACGGGGAGGCACCCGGTAGCAGTCATCAATATTTTTCTGTCGCCGGCGGAGGTGGATGTTAATATTCACCCTACTAAGACCGAGGTGAAATTCTGGAATGAGCGCGATGTTTTTGGCGTTGTCCAGAAGGCGGTGCGGCGGGCGTTGATTGAACAGTCGCCGTTGCCTGAAATTGAGGAGCCGGCGATGACCTATGTGTCATCAGCAGCATCGCGGCTGATGACGGAGGCATCGCCCGAAGGTAGGGACGGTGTTTCCACGGCACCGCCGTTGGCTCCGCCGGAGCTGGCCGGTGTCCTGCCGGTTCTCCGGGTACTGGGGCAGTTAGCCAACAGCTACATTATCGCCGAGGGGCCCGACGGATTGTATCTCATCGACCAGCATGCGGCTCACGAGCGTATCCTTTTTGAACAGTTTAATCAACAGAAGTCGGCGATGGTAGTTGAGTTACAGGGTCTGCTTGAGCCGGTACAGTTTGAGGTCAGTCCGAAGCAGGGGGCGGTTCTGAACTCGTACCGGGAAGAGCTGGCCGAGTCCGGTTTCTCGATCGAGCCTTTTGGAGAGAGAACCTATCTGGTGCGGACGGTCCCGGCGCTGCTTCATAAGCGCGACTGGATAGGTATTCTCAGGGAGTTGTTGGATTCCTTCCCGGATGGTGTTCATGGTGACTGGCGGGAAAGCCTGGCGGTATCACTGGCCTGCCACGGGGCGGTCAGGGCGGGGCAGACTCTAACCGGTGACGAGATGCGCGAACTTATTCGACGGCTGGAACAGTCAACTTTACCCCAGACCTGCCCTCACGGCAGGCCGACGATGATACACCTCAGCTCGGAACGGCTGAACCGGGAGTTTGGTAGAACTTAGCCCGCGTAGGATGAGTCCAATCGCTATTACCGGGGTGAACCCCGAGAAATGCTATTTCGGGCAACTGAGGTAGTATCCGAAAATTGCCAGGTGCTTTATTTCCGGAATAAAACTATACCGTCTGGCGAGTTGCTCCTTTAATGAGGTAAGAATCACTTCATCCATGTCAATAGTGCGGCCATATTTCTGGCAGATGAGGTGGTGGTGCCCCTTTTCGACGTGATGGTAATAAAGCTGGTTGTCTCTAAAGTCGGTCTCGATTATCAGTCCCAGCTCCTTGAGGAGTTCTAGTGTCCGATAGACGGTAGACTTGTTGACTCGGGGTAATATTTTTCTGACTCTGGAGTAGATATCGGCGGCGGTGATGTGCCCTTCGAATTCATGAAGAATCTGTAAGACGACCAGTCGTTGTGGCGTTAGGCGATATTCTTTTTTCTTCAGGGCTTGAAAGCAGCCCATTATTTCATCTCCTTGGGGGGAGTAAACCCTCCGCACCGGCTATTTTACCACATAATTTTTAGCGGCGGGTATTGTTAAATAAAATAAGCTCTGGTATAATGACAGCGTTTTTGGCTAAAATTGCCCTGCGTTAGGTTGAACATATGTTTGCATTAAGTCAGATTCTTGCCATCGTTATCTTTGTTGTGATGTTTGTCGCCATCGTGATCGGTAAGGTTCACCGTTATGTTCCGGCCCTGATTGGCGCGCTCCTGGTTATCGTTATCGTCTTTCTCGTCGTGATGAAGAGTCCGTCGGCCGTCTGGACAGTTCTAAATCTGGAACAGTTGGGACACTTTAAGTTCTGGATACCCGGGCAGGAGCATATAGAATCCCACGGAGTGAACTGGCAGACCATCGTCTTCATTGGCGGCATGATGGTAATGGTGGAGGGTATGGCGGAAGCCGGATTTTTCCGATGGCTGTGCCTGCTGGTGGCCAAGATAGTTAACTACCAAGCGATACCGATTTTGATTACCTTCATGCTGCTCTCCGGCTTCCTGGCAATGTTCATCGATAGTATCACTGTATTATTATTTATGACGACGGTAACCATCGAACTGGCGCGCCTGCTCAAATTCGACCCGGTGCCGGTGATAATTGCCATGATTTTTGCTGCTAATGTCGGC
The DNA here is from genome assembly GCA_964343135.1 of uncultured Dehalococcoidales bacterium. Classification (GTDB taxonomy): domain Bacteria; phylum Chloroflexota; class Dehalococcoidia; order Dehalococcoidales; family JAUYDJ01; genus CAYFGR01. The sequence continues at coordinate 1,053 of CAYFGR010000003.1, read as the reverse complement.
GGCGCCGCCACAATGGCGGGTGACCCCCCTAACATAATAATAGGTACTGCCTTTGGTTACACCTTTACTGACTTCGCTTTTAACACCGGTCCCGTTGCTTGGGTGGGGATGTTTGTGACTCTGGGCTTCTTTTATTGTGCTTTCCGTAAAATCCTGAGTTCACCGGAGCCGGACGACCCGGGCATTACCGGTAAACCTCAACGTTATCCCGAGCCTAACTCAGCCATCGTTGCTCCCCTGCGGTTCAAACTGAATACCGCTATTTTTATCCTGGTGGCGGCTTTGCTGGTTACTCATGCTCAAACCGGACTATCGGTAGCTATAATCGGGGTTATTGCGGCGCTCCTTACCTTGATCGTTGCCACCCGGGGCGCACTGGGTGTACTTAAACGAATTGACGGGCGAACATTACTCTTCTTTACCGGCCTGTTTATTACTGTCGGTGGACTTGAGGAAACCGGGGTGTTGGAAATGATTGCCGAGTACATTGGTGAGGTTTCGGGTGGAGATTTAATTCTAGTGATACCAATTATTCTTTGGGTTTCCGCCTTCGCTTCGGCGATAGTGGATAATATCCCGTTCGCCGCCGTCATGGTGCCTATAATCAAGCAACTTTCCATAACGCAGGGGTTTAGCCTGCCAACTTTAGCCTGGACTCTGGCGCTGGGCGCTGACATTGGGGGTAATGCCACGCCAATCGGGGCTTCAGCTAACGTAGTGGGTACGGCAATTGCCGAGCGGGAGGGCTATCCCATCGGCTGGGGGAGATATCTTAAATATGCTCTGCCGTCGATGATTATGGTGGTGGCATTGTGCTGGCTGTATTTGATTGTAAGGTACGCCTAATGGCAGCGTTTTACAGTGGACGTTTGCAAGTTTATCCGGTGTGGGGTATAATACACTTAATTCCAAAGTTAAGTTATTTCAAGTCATATCTAAGTGTCCATAATGTCCGATAAAATTTGATGGCTCTCCCCGAATAGGCTATAATGGGTTTAGTGGCCCCTGTAGCTCAGGTGGATAGAGCACCAGCCTCCGGAGCTGGGTGCGAGC
>CAYFGR010000002.1:0-40468 GCA_964343135.1 uncultured Dehalococcoidales bacterium | reverse complement strand
AAAGAGCAAATCAATCACTTGGTTGGGAGACATAATAAAACGCGACATCCTTAAGTCGGTGATAGTCACTGGCCCCCCCTTTGTTATTTGCTCGGCAAAAAACGGGATAACCGAGCCCCGCGAGCTGATAACGTTGCCGAATCTCACTGAGAAAAAAACGGCCTTTCTCTTATCGCCCTTATAATAATTGGCATCGATAACCAGTTTTTCTGCCAGTAGCTTGGTAGCTCCCATGGTGCTGGCTGGATTAACCGCCTTGTCCGTGCTAATAGAAACTACTTTTTGCACTTCTCCATTCAAGCTTGCCTCAAGGACATTCTGAGTACCGATAACGTTGGTCTTTATCGCCTCAAAAGGATTGTACTCGCAGAAGGGGACATGCTTTAAAGCAGCGGCATGAAATACAATATCGATACCCTCCATAGCCTTCCCGAGTCTTTCCTTGTCTCTAATATCCCCCAATAAGAATCTTACTTTAAGATTACCCCCCAGCTCCTGCTCCAGAGTGAATAGCCCATTTTCATCATTGCTGAAAATCCTTACCACCTTGGGTTCGTATCGTAAAATCTTTCGAGCTATCTCACTGCCGATAGAGCCGGTACCACCGGTAATTAATATATTCTTATCTCGAAATGTGTCTACCATCTATTTACCCTCTCATTTATTTACCGATGAAAAGAAAGCAACAACTTCCTCCACAATAAAATTCATCTCTTCCTCTATGAGTGATGGATACATAGGCAGAGTTAGTATTCTTGAAGATACCTGTTCCGTAACCGGCAGCTTATCGTCATAGCCAAGTTCGTGCTTATAAAAATAGGTTTGATGGACCGGTTCAAAGTAGACTTTAGTCATTATTCCCTTATTATTTAGGTAACTAGCGAGGTCATCTCTGGTTTTCTTACCGTCCCTGATTTCTATAGAATACATTTGGTATATATGATAGCTCTCTTTAGGAGGCAATGGAACCTTAATTTCCGCTATCTCGCTCAATTTTTGGGTGATATAAGCGCTATTTTCTCTTCTCATTTTAATTATTTGTGCTATCTTTTTAAGTTGCGCTATTCCCAGCGCGGCGGTGATGTCAGACATCCTGAAATTGTAGCCCACTGTTATATAATCAAGATATTCTGCCGATGAAAAGTAATTCTGTGTCTGAAGTCGACCATGTGACCTGATGAGTTGCATCTTTTCGAGGACACTACTTAAGTCGGTTACGAGTACCCCCCCCTCCCCAGTGGTGATTATCTTGGGCCCGCAAAAACTGAACATCGCCGAAGCCCCAAAGGTGCCCACTTTATCACCATCAATCGTCGCTCCGAGAGATTCCGCAGCGTCCTCAATCAAGACTAACCGGTGGTCTTCAGCAATTTCCCGTATTTCCCTGATTTTACAGGGACACCCCCCATAATGTACCACTATTATTGCCTTAGTTTTTCCGGTAATCTTTCTCTTCACATCCTCTGGTTCGAGCCCGTAAGTTTCCTCCTCGATATCGGCAAATACTGGCTGGGCACCGACAAAAAGAGGCGCATTTGCCGTGGCTATGAAGGTGAATGAAGGTACAATAACCTCGTCCCCCTCCCCGATGCCATGGGCTAATAGCGCGGCATGCAGGGCGGAGGTTCCCGAGTTGAATACCACGGCGTATTTTGTTCCGACATAATCGGCAAGCATCGCCTCAAACTTTTCGATATGGGGACCGATTGTCCAGGACATACCCCTCCGGATGGTATCCGTTATCATCCGGACATCTTCTTCATCCCAATATATCTTGAAGAGAGGAATTTTCCAATCCATTTTTTGTCCTTATTTACTTTGCTTTCGCTGTCCAATAACTTTTTTAGGCATACTGAAAAACGTTACATTATCGGGGACATCTTTGGTTACGAAACTGAATGCGCCCACAACGGAATTTTCGCCCAGGGTAACGCCAGGCATGATAAGACTGTGGCTACCTATTTTAGCATTTTTCTTTATCGTTACTTTGCCTCTTTTGTCGTCAATTGTAGACCAGGAATATATGGAGCAATTGGAGCCGATTTGCACATCTTCCTGTATTTCAACTCCATATTTGGCATTTATATAGGTAAATGCCCCGATATCAGTATTCTTACCCAGCTTCAAATTCTCATGATACTGGCACATCCAGTTCCACCGGGTCATTCCCTTCTCGTCAAATTCCGGGTATTTCCAGTCTGTGAACCTCTTATCCATACCAGGTCTCCGCAATTTAATATGTCATTTTCTTCTGGAGCAACTGGGGAGTAATCTCTATTTGGCTCAGAATTTCGGCTATCCTGGACCCTGCCCTGCCGTCCCCGTAGGGACTTTGGCACTTTTTGACTGCTTTCAGGAATCCTTCATCAGTGAGGGCTCTTTCTATCCCTGTTACTATTTCCCGGTTATTATGACCAACGTCAATGACATTCTCACCCCGCTCCCTTCCCTCCTGGCGGATACCAATATTCACCGCCGGTAATCCGAGGGAAGGCGCTTCAATTATCCCGCTGCTGGAATTTCCCACCATGACACCGGCTGCCTTCATCAGGCTAAGATATTCTTTACGAGGTAAACTCTTAAAGGTTGTAAGAAAGTTAAATTTTTCATATTCCTTTATCACTTCTATCATCCGCCGGCCGCCCGCATCCGAGTTAGGGTATATCAGAACAGTGGGATTGCCCATTTCCACAATCGTCTCTAAGGTTTCTCTCATTTGCCTTGCTGCCTCGTCCACCTGAGTAGTTACCGAATGCTGAACGAGCAAAATCAACGGCCGAGATAAATCTATCCCAAGCTTTTCCGTCAGCGCTTCGGCTGAAAGTAAACTCTCATTCAGAATAACGTCCAGCGTCGGGGAGCCTACCATGTGCACCCTCCACTCATCCTCACCCATCTTGATAATTCTTTCCGCACTCGTCCCGGTGGCCGGAAAGTGAATATGGGCAAGCTTGGTGATGGCATGACGAGCATATTCATCAAGGCCTGCCCTTGGGTTATCCCCACCATGAATGTGGGCTACCGGAATGTTCATATATGCTCCGGCAATAGCCGCCGCCAGAGGCTCTCCCCTGTCTCCCGGCACCAAAATAATATCCGGATTTAGTTGCTCCCAGGTTTGTGCCATGCCAATAATGCCCATACCTACTGATTTTACCATTGCTCCCAGCGTATCACTGCCCAGCAGCATATCCACTCTGGCATCAACTTTGAAGCCACCACTCTCAATCTCTCGGACGGTGTAGCCAAATTCAGGCAAAAGGTGCATTCCAGTAACGACCAGAGACAACCTTAACTCCGGGTGAGCTTCTATTGCCTTCAGCACCGGATAGAGGATGCCATATTCGGCTCTGCTTCCGGTAACTACCGCTACTTTCTTCATTTATATCCTTATCTCCCTTACCAGCATAAAAGCTTCGGCAGCGGTTACTCCAACCGCAGCCCCTCTCATCTGAGCCAGAGCCGTCAGAGTTTCCACGGAACGCGGATGAGGGAATTCTTTAAGCTCAAGCCGATATTCTGACATCGCTTTCAGCTTAATCTCCAGTACCGCGGAGATATCGGCATATACGTTGGGCATAAAGACATTTTGAACAAAGGGTGCTACCCACTCTGTCTCGGATAGCGCTTCGTAGCAGAGGACTTTACTGACGGTTGCGCCCGGTTTTGGCCTTGTAGCCACCATCGCCGCCTCGAAAACCAACCGGTGATCCCGATTAGCGTCTCCCCGGTGGGGAATATAAACGATGCCCGGCTGCACCTGGTTTACTACCTGACCGATGAGGTCATTAAGCTCCTTTTGCGGTATAGTATCCAGTTTTACCGTAGGCAAATCAAGGAAACAGGTCTTTTTTATACCGAGTATTTTGCTCACTTTGAGCACCTCATCTCTTCTCTCCCGTATCTCATTTTCAGACCATTCCGGGGGATAGGCTTTGGTGACGATGCAGAGATAAACCTCATCTCCTTCCGAGACATGTTTTACAATCGTCCCCCCACAACCCAATACTTCATCGTCAGGGTGAGGTGCGATTACCAGCACTCCAGCCATGTTTTTTCTCCCCCAGAATAGCGCTAGTTGTAATCCTGTATTTCTGTATCAATTCAAAACTGTTCATGGTTTGTCCACCGGCTTCAACGGTCTTAATCAGAATACAACTGTCCCCGGTGGCGACGGCTACTCCATTATTATCCATAATATCTAAAATCTCGCCCGGTTGAGCACCAAATCGTGGCTTATATCCCATTAATAGTTCTGATTCCCATACAATTATCTTTTCTCCGTTCCAATAAGTAAAAGCCCCCGGGAAAGGCAAAGTCAAAGCTCTTATCCAGTTATAAATGGAGAATGAGGTTTTACTCCAATCAATAGCCCCGTCTTCGGGGCGGCGGCGGGGGGTGTAAGTGGCTTTGGTATCATCCTGAGGCAGACGGGGGGCTTTTCCCTTTCCCAGAAGGGAATAACACTCCTTGATGAGTTCCACAGAGGTATCGGTCACCTTGTCTAGAACTTTACCGGCGGTATCTTCTAGGGCTATCTCTAACTCCCTTTGAGCAATAATATCGCCGGAATCCACCCCTTCGCTAAAATAGAAGAGTGTCACTCCACTTTTGGTCAAGCCGTCTATCAGGCACCAGTTAATCGGGGCGCCTCCCCGACGCTCCGGTAGCAGCGTTGGATGAATACCAATGCACCCGTGTTTCGGGATTTCCAGAAGTTCTTTTTTGACCATCTGAGGCCAGCCTATGCAGAAGATTATGTCTGGCTGTAGCTCCCTGATTCTTTTGGCGTCGAGTGGAATACTGACATCCCTTATCTTATACAAAGGGGCGCCGTATTCCTGGGCTAAGTCCTCAAACTCGCTGAAATAATCGGCGTGCATGTGTGATCTTTTTATCATTTCCTGCTTATCCGCCGTGATTATCCCCACGATATTAGCTCCGCTTTCCAACAGTGACTTGAGACAGTGCCACCCGATACTAACGATACCAATGAATACGACCTTCACCTACTTACCCCGTAACTGACTTATGGTTATGATTTCATCCTTCTTTATCGTGACTTCCGCGGTTCTCCCGATAATCTCTCCCAGGTACTTTGGCTCAAGCCCAGTCCCGGGTCTTTTAATATCTAGCATCTCCCTGGTAATCACTGTTCCCCGGGGAATATCTCCCCCAGCCACTATGCTGCGCCGAGCTACCTTTTTAATTGCTTCCTCGACCACGGTAGGTCTCTTTATCCCATCACCCATTGCCTTTTCCACATCTCTTATCGCGGTTACCATCTGCTTTAGTCCGTCCGGCTCCAGCGATGCCTGGTGGTCAGGACCCGGAAGGCTATTATCCAGGGTGAAATGCTTTTCAATCAGGCAGGCTCCCAACGCAACCGCCGCTACCGGTATTGTAATGCCCCGCGAATGGTCAGACAAGCCGACCGGTAGCTTGAATGTGTCCCTTAATGTCTGCATCGTCCGGAGATTCATATCTTCTACTTTTGCCGGATAGCTGGAGACACAGTGGAGCAGTATAATATCATTACTGCCTCCCCCTTTAATCGTCTCCAGGGCCGCCTCAATTTCGGGCAGGGTGGCCATACCGGTAGATAAAATAATCAGCCTGCTTTTCCGGGCAATATACTTGAGCAAGGGGAAATTGGTAATCTCTCCGGAGCCGACCTTAAACACGGTAACCCCCAGTTCGTCCAGCAAATCCACACTACCTTTATCAAACGGAGTGGAGAGGAATATCATTCCTTTTTCTTGAGCATAGGCAAATAACTCTCTAAAATCTTTCCTGGCAAGCTCCAGTTTCCTTACCATATCATAGTGGGATTCCTCGGCGGGCGTAGTTTCCCTTTGATACGCGGTCTTTTCGGCATTTCTGGTTACCAGCTCCTCCGCCTTAAAGGTTTGAAATTTTATGGCATCGGCACCAGCTTCTTTGGCAACATCAATCAACTTCCGGGCCAGCTTAATATCACCGTTGTGATTAACCCCCGCTTCGGCAATGATAAAGCAAGGCTCGCCATCGCCCACCAGTCTACCCGCTATTTTTACCGTAATCATCACAGCGACCCTCGTGATTTTTGCCATATTTGTTCATACTCGTTAATACGCTTCAGGTCACGGTTCACCATTAGTTCCCGAAGTCCCAAAAGCTCAACGGCATTGAAATTCTTGGATATTACCGCCGTCAGTTTGGTGGCATCACCCAGGTCCAGAAGAAATGCGTCCAGGTTGCCGTCGTATTGCCTTAAAATCTGCTTTTTATACTTAAAGTACCATTCCGAGCCGGGATAGGGGGTGGCCAAAAAGGGATAAGTCTGAATCCCGAGCCGCTCCCAAGCCAGGACATTAGCTTTAATACTGTCGAAGTCTTCTTCCGGAGAGCCAATAATCTGATTAGGAATCGGTCTAATGCCCGCTTCCAGTGTGAGCCTGATTGCCCTCTCATTCAGTTTACTGGTTGAGCCTTTGGCTATTGATTTCAGAATCCGGTCGGAGAAGGACTCTAACCCGTAATCAAGGTAAGAACAGCCTACCTCTCGCATTTTATTTAACGTTGGAGCATCGACCAGAGCCGCATGGGCGGAAGTACCCCAGTGAACGCCGTGGCAGTATTTGGCATCGTGTGGTCGACCTTCACGAGTGCACTGAGGCTGTAAGCCAGCTTTAATCCAAAGATCGTGAAATTCAAGTATCCACTGCCCGTGAGTGTATTTATTCAAACAAATGAAGTTCTCATCAAGAAACGAGATAAAGTCGACCTTAAACCATTGGCGCGCATATTTAATCAGGCCGACAACATATTTCGGGCTGTGCCACCGGATATTCCGTTTGCGAGTGAAGATAACCTCCCGCCGTGCCGGAGTATCTGAAGTTTCGAGTTCACCGCTAAGGCCCAGGTGGAAACAAAAACGGCATCCAAACGGACATCCATAGCTCGTGATAATGTCGAGCCTCCGCCTGGCCAGCATCGCTTCTTCACTCATCAAAAGGGAGCTGTTACGAAAGTAGATATGCAGGGGGAAGGCTTCCCAGGCGGGGTAAGGCAGAGAGTCAAGGTCCTCCATGAGAGGCCTCGCCGGATTAAGGTGAGAGCGTCCTCCCTTATTTCTCCAGATGATCCCCGGCACGTTGGACCAGTCACCGTCTTTACTAGTCGCCATCTTAAGTATCTCGGGGAAGGTTAACAGGCCCTCTCCGACCACACCGATATCAATTTCAGGCAGAAGCTCCATAATGTCATGGGGAATGGCAGTGAGGAAGCCCCCGCCGGCTACGATGAGTGATTCAGGACATATATTACGGGCACTTTTGACTACCTTTTTTATATACCCGTAGCTCGTAATAAGCCCACCGGTGGCAATTACGTCCCACGCATCAGCACCCAACACTTCACTAAGTACCTGGTCGGTGGGTCGCCAGGCGTTAGCATCAAAAACCTGGACCTTATGCCCTGCTTCCCGCACAAGCGCGACCAGTAATGCCATGCCGTAAGGAACATGCCGTGGTGCGTCTTCCTGACGGAGAACCGGGTTAATGAAGAGCACTTTTGCCACTTGCGGCCTCCCACCTTAACTAAATCTTTCCAGAAAATCTTTGAAGGGGATGAATTTAATTCCCTTCCCGAAAACAATCCCCCCTTCGGTACAATTATAGGTCTCGCAATCAGCTTGCCTCGCCAATTCAAGCAGGCCCTGCCGATACCAGTAGTAGGTAGGGTCGGTATACCACGTTTCCTTAAGGTAAGGGTTGTAGACCCGGATAAAAGCCTCGTCAGCCCGGTCACCAAAGAGTTCTACCAGCTGTCTGTAATATTGGGTATTTTGAACCAGTGTGTCCGGATGATAACTCAAGTCCATACCGAGCAGAGCCGTTCGTTTGCTGTGGAGAACCGCATGAGCAAAAACCCACGCCGAGGTCCCACAGTTCCCCCCGGTCACCATACAGGGCACCCTGGTAAGCTGGTAGACCCGACGCGAGTAACTGTTGGGACTATCGTAGTCATCGTAGAGGGGATTCCACCAATATAGCTCCATACCGGCTTCCAGGCACCGGAGGGTCAGTTCCAGGTCGACACTGGTGGAAATAATTACCTTAATACTTTTGCCATACCGATTTACCAGGTCGAGAAGTTCCTCATTACGGGCTTTTTCTTGCCGGGTCAGAGCCGGGTCTAAATCTTGGTGCTGAAAGTAGTCGTCAGGCTCTCGCTGGGCAAGGGCGGGGTCACCGAACCATCGAATGATACGCGTTGGATGAGGGTCAACCGTAACCACATAACCGGGGACAAGACCGTTACGAAGGCAGTAACCTAACGCACCATCCGCCGCGATAATTGGCCCCTTGAATTTCGAAGCTACAATAGCTGGCGCGGGATGACGCCGGTGCAAGCTGGGCCCTGCCGAAACAATGACGGCAGAGTCAGCATCACGGGTAGGCGCCTCCCGGGGCAGATCAAGGATTGTTTTCCTGATATAAGACCGGTTTTTCTGAGCGTTCTCCCAACCTATTTCAGCCGTCTTCTCCAGTGTTTGCCGGGCAATAATTTCGAGTTGAGTCTTAGACAGTCTTTTCATTCTCCTCGCCGTCCCAGACAAAGGTCTTGGGTTTCATGACAAAGGCAATACTACCCCCCAGCTTAGTCAGAGTTTCTTGCTCAAATTTCTCCGCTGTGGTCGGCTGATTCTTATTAACCCCAGGATTCACTTTCTTCGGGAGTCTGTAATTTCCCTTTAAATACTGTGACATTAGTTACTACCTCCAGATTACTTTGACCCTGTTTTTATATTTCTTACTCTGTTGTCGCCTTAAATCCCCGGTTAATCAGGAACTCGGCAAGCAAAAAATCGAGGGGTTCATCAATATCTACAGAGCGTTCTCGCGGCAAAACCCATAGCCGGGTCTTCCTACCAATTATAACACCCTGGTTAAACAAGACATCCCGCTTAGTAGCGTAGATACCACCATTGGGAATATAGAGACGGGGCAGTTTCTGAGATATTCCCGTATCCCCCTCAATCTTTTTCTCAAGAAAATTATGCGCATAGCCCGATTCATCCGTGTAAAACATCCATTCCGGTCTCTCCGAAATATTACAAACGCTGATTACTGAATCCGCATCTGAAGCCATCAGTTCGTGGACGCACCCATCGATATCCTCCGGTAGACAGAAAGGCGTGGTTGGTTGAAGAGTAACCACAATGTCAACATGGTAGCCCTCTTCCTTCTCCAGATAATTGACCGCGTGCTGAGTAACAAGCTCAGAAGGAACGTCTTCGGAAATATCTTTAGGTCGGACAAAGGGAACCTCAGCGCCATACATTTTAGATATCTTTATTATCTCAGGGTGGTCGCTGGAGACGATAGCTCGATTTATAGTCCCGGCGGCTAATGCCGCCTGGATAATATAAGCTATCAGCGGTTTCCCGGCTAACTCTTTAATATTCTTTAAAGGAACCCTGACGGAACCACCCCGGGCATGGATGACACCAACTACGTTCATTTTTTGTCCCTGCCTAAATATGAAAATTTACTATTTTATTTGTGAAGCATGACGCATTTCATAATCTCCTGGCAAAAATAACGGCTCGGTCAGCCTTCCCCAGGCGGTGCACTACTGGCCATAAAGCGCTGTCTATTATTCCCCCGACACGAAGATTGGCAAATGGCAAGCCAAGGGTATGTAAAACGTTGCGCCGGAGATAACCTGCCTTAAGGATTTCATAACCTTCCTTAATCAGGATATTGGTAAGCGCTTTAACGGTGGGCATTCCGGATACGTTTGGTCCATACCGGGATAAATAGTTCCGGTTTTTCCAGTAATAAATACTGGTGGGAACATGACAATGGAGATATAAACCACCACCCGGACGCAGGATACGACGCAACAAGTTGAAAGCTTGCCTTAAATCCGGCAGGTAATAAACGCTTTCTCGAAAGCAGACGATATCGAATACTGTTCCCATTAACGCCGGTGGCATGCCATCGGATTCAAATCTGCCGACATGAATATCTAACCCGGCGCTTTTACCGCATTGCGCCAATTTTTCCAGGGGCTCAAGCCCGATTGCCCGGAAAGCGCCGGCATTTTGGAGAGTAGCTAGAAATGCCCCCTCACCGGTGCCAACATCCAGGATTGTACCGTCTGAAACCATCTCACGGAAATTCCGCTTTAATTCCTGAACCTCGTCGAGATTACCCTCCCAGTAGTTTAAAGGATTCTCCTGATTTGCCGTTTCAATTCCATCATTGAATTTCTCAAGATAGGCAACCTGTCCTTCTTTATTCATACGAGGTGAAAATCTCCAGAGACCACAGGTATTACATCTTACCACTCGCGGACTCTTAGCCATCTCAGTTGCCGGGGTAGTATGGCAGTAAGGACAATCGGTCAATGTCATATATTTTTGCATATCAGACATAAGCAAATTCATCATTTAGGCGCTAGTTAAGATTTTTCACCTTCCGCTGATTTCAGTTGCTCCAGATTTGCGTAAATCTTCTCAAATGCTTTTACGACATCTTTCATGTCATCCAGAGTATTCGGCCGGCTTATGAGCTGAAAGGAAATCTGCTTATTATTAATAAAATCCCGGGCAACCGGGTACCGCCCACCGGCGTAATCCACATCCCGTCCGTAATACGGGCATGAGAAGGGACATTGTTGCTTGCCGTAGGCTATCTTTTTTAGAAATAGCGGATTATCCGGCATGATTCTGGCGTATCCCGTACCAACTGGGATTCCTTCTGCCCGCAAAGCTTTCACAAATGTCTCTCTGGATACCCCAACCTTGCCCGAATGATACAGGATAGAGAGTACATGGACTACGTACTCCTCATTGTACACTACCGGGGGTATTTCAATACCCTCGAATATATTGAGTTCCCGGGCAAGGAATCTGGCATTTTCGCTTCTGACCCGGTTATTTTCGAAAAGCTTCTTTAACTGAGCGTTCCCAACAGCCGCGGTAAGCTCGGTCATCCGGAAATTACAGCCCACAATGTTGACTAAATCCTCCACAGGAGTACTGTCATCGGGAATAGATTCACCATGATTTCGGATAAGCCGGCATCTCCGGGCATATTGCGGATTGTTCGTGATGACAATGCCTCCCTCTCCCGTCGATATATGCTTAGGCTCCTGTGAACTAAAAACACCGATATCCCCAATCGTCCCCACATATTGACCGCCATGCCTGGTCCCCGCCGCCTGGGCACAATCTTCGATTACGACAAGATTATGTTCTCGAGCGATATTCATGATGGCATCCATATCCGCGGCATTACCCAGAAGGTGGACAGCTAAAACCGCTCTTGTCTGGGGAGTTATCGCCTTCCTGACTTCTTGTGGATTTAAGCAAAAATTTTCCTCGCTTATATCCACAAACAAAGGGATAGAGTTAAAAAGTAATATGCTTGTGCCGGTAGCGTTAAATGACAGGCACGTTGTAATCACATCATCTCCCGGACCGACTCCAGCCGCGGCTAAAGCTAAAGACAGTCCGGACGTTGCTGAATTTACGGTGATGGCATATTTTACACCAAAGCACTGGGCAAACTCAGCCTCGAATTGTCTTACTTTTCTACCCCCGAGGAACGAAAAGCCCTGACCGCCATAATTTAGAGCCTGGGCACTATTCATAACCAGTTGCTCTTCTATGTCCGGTGATGAACTGCCAATAAATCGGGAAAGCTCCTTCGCTTTTAAAACATCCATAACGGCAGATATTTCATCTTCATCAATGACCACGGTACTCCTAAATGGATCTTTCCTGACCGGATTACCCCCGAGCAGCGCTAACTTTTCCATTTATTCCCTATCTCCTCGATTACACCGGTAATCTGATACCCCGGGTTCATTAGTATAATTTTATCTTTTCACTGTTATTTCTTGCCGACGCGCAAAGAGCCACGGCTATCTCCAGGGACTTCAAACCATCTTCTCCGGTACAGGCTGGCTCGCCGTCTTCCTGAAGGCACTCGATTATGTTTTCAATGGCAACAACCAGTGGATTCTGGACCACATTTACTTCGGGCACAGCCTGTCTTTTCAATTCATGGTAACCGGAATACCTGTCACTTTCATTGAAACGAAAGAATTCGGTAAGATAACCATTATCTACAATTCGGATTCTTCCCTCTGAGCCTAATACATCGATTTCAAAGATGAGATTCTCTCTCTTACCGTTACATGTTATGAATCCCCTAGCCCCGTTCCGGAAAAATATAAGTCCGGATATCGCCGGGTCGTCAGATTCCGGATTTTCCCCCTCGCCAGCAACCCAGTCCACATCTCCTGCATAATACCTCAGCATATCTATAAGGTGCGTGCCTATCATAAACACCTTGTCGGAATAGTTGCCACTGATGCTTCTTATCTCACCGATTTTTCCCTGGTCGATATATTCTTTTACATGGCGGTACCTTTGATCCCATCGCCGGGTGTGGTTAACTGCCAGAATAATACTTTTCGCCTGGCAGATATCTACCATTTGCCGAGCATCTTCAATTCGTGAAGCCAGTGGTTTTTCACAAAATATCGCCCGTACATCGGAATCTACCACCCGGGATAGTATTTCAAAATGTGAAGCGGTTGGAGAGCAGATGCTCACGATATCCAGCCTATTATCATTCAGCATTTCCCCGTAATCCCGGTATATCCCAGCCCGGGGACACCTCCTGGAAAACCGGCTCAGCTTGGTTGCGTCAGAGTCGGCTCCGGCCACAATTTCTACGTTGGGAGAAGCCAGGTAAGCACCGGCATGAGATGAGACCTGTTTCCGCTTTGGGTCCTCATCAAAGATGAAACCGATATTGCCGAATCCAATTATTCCTGCATTTATTTTCATCTCGCACCCGATTCAGTGGTAGAAAAAGCCAGCACCTATAGATTATCCAGCAGCGCCTGTTTAAATCTTTCCAAGCCCTTATCATCCCGAAATTGGTCGAATCCTCTTAATAGTTCTTCGTCAATCTCAGGTAGAGGATTATAGGCGCCATCAGTGATATTCCTGACCACAGAGAACAAATCCCCTTTATTATCAAATACCAGTTTTTTTCTATATCTCCGGGTGAACGGGTGGTAGTCACTTCCGGTGGTATCATAGTATAGCCCAATTTTCCCGCATAACAAAGCGATAGTAGATGGACTCCCCATTCCCATAGTTATATTTATGTCTGATATCGCAATAACTTCAGTTACCGCGAATTCACTCGGGTTATCTATAAAATAGACCCGTCCGTTTTCCAAACACCTTTGCCTAATCTTATTATAGATTTCATCACCCTTATCCGACAACTTTAAGTGCTTTACTCTGTCCGCCACTTTAGGTTTCATTATCCCAATGACATTCTTGTTTCCGTCCACAATTTCAAACATTAGCTGCCAGAAATCCAGTAATACGTCTTCAGTAAAATGGAAATCAGGGTCAATTGTAGTATCGTAGAAGGCTAATAATACCTTAGGGGAATTAACGGGTAACCCCAAGTTTTCATAAATCCTCTTTTTATTCCTGGTGAACTCGCCAAAGTTGTGTTTCAGCCAGCACCCGGTTTCTACCATGCTGTCAACAAAATATCGTTTACCGTGAGAGTGCGCCTTCCCCCATATCAAATACACATTAAAAGATTTCAAATCGTCATCACTATGATAATAAGTGAGCAGATCTGACCAGTGGAAAATAACACTCTTGGCGCCGTAGTTATTCAGTAGTATCGTTTCCGGAATATGAGATAAGCTTGCCTCGTTGACACTCAAATCAAGGCCGATTTGATAGTGGGACAGCAAGATCTCATAATTGACGGCCGCTCCGTGGAACGCGGTGAGCCACTCTCTCAGGAGATAATTTCGCTTATTTTTAATATTTTTAAGAATAAGGACCACCGGTAACAGGAAGTGATACTTAAATAAACGTTGGCACAGAAGGTTCAAGGGAATTTTAAGGTTAGTTCGGTTGATACATTGATAACCGCTATTTTGAGCATCCTTATAAGCAAACGTGCGACCTTCATGACGGGAACCGTAAGTGTAAAGCAACAAATCTTGTTTAAGCAGCTTTTCACCGTCGATAAAAAAGTCGTCACGAAAGACGGGATTTTGCAGTCCCCACGTTGCTTCCTTCATTATTTTGAATTTTTTGGGTTTAGCCGGCAGGCACAACCCGCGGAAGAATGGTCTAAAAACAAATGTCAACGCACTAAGTGCTAAGGTCGCCAAGCCAATTCTCAGATCACTCTGTTTCAGCCATTGTATTTGTATAATATCCCCCGTTTTCCAGTACCACCATTCATAAATATGCCGATTGAGGGAGTTATCGTCCAGATATAATAACTTTAATGAGGGGCTATCAAGATGAATCCGGTAAAGACAAATTAACAGCTCAAAGACATACATAGAAATCCATTTTAAAACAAATGGTTTAAGTTTATTGGTTTTAAATCTTTCATTGTATATCTTAATGAAATGGCAATCCTCCAAGCCTAATTTCTCATAGATAAAATCGGTACATTCCAGAGCCTCGTTGTTCAGTCGATAATTAAGACCTTTATAGTCCCCGATATGTACATCCGGCTCTTGAGCAATATTATCCAGCTTGGTTTTAATAGGGGGAATCTTTCTTAACACGGGGATAAACAGGGGAACTGAGGTATTTGACTTAAAGAGACGGACATTAATACCTTTAAGTTTTGATAACAGGAGTCTAAACGACAAGCTACAGAAATAATGTGTCATTATGATTAATTCCGATGTTAGCCAAAACGCAAAACTTGGCGCTAGTGCTTTCTAGTTTCTATTAGACAACCCGAAAAGATCCATTTTTACAATATGCTTGAGGATAAGACGCCACAAGCACTACGTTTTTCCGAATTCAAAAAAACGCCCCCTTTTTATTTTGTAATTCGTAATGAAGTCCCTAATCTCAATCGCTCTTTTATTCCCATCCAATACTCTTATTATGCCTATAATTGAATCCTGTAAAGATACATTAATTTTACTATTATCAATCCCAATAAGTGGAATGGTGCTGTCTTTATTAAATTCAATAATACACCCTAGTCTTTGTTTTCATCAAATCCATCAGTCTAAACTAACAACCAAGACACTATCCCGTGATATAAACGTTCTCAAGGGGCACGAACTCGTTATAGTCAGCCTCCTCTTGAGTCTATAAAGCAGTAACGCCAATATTCTTTCACCACTTGACGCTAGCCGTGGCGACTGATATTATCAAGTTAACTTTAGCGAAAGCCCGGTGTCGGGAGGTGGCTGATGAATTTTGTAAAAAAGTTGTTGACAGCATCTCAGACCAACAGCAGTTTGCTCTGCGTCGGGCTTGACCCTGACCCGGAACTGATGCCGGAAGACGTTAGCGTCCTGGAATTCGGCAAGGCGATTGTTGAAGCTACCGCCGATTTAGTATGTGCTTTTAAGTTTAACCTGGCATTTTTTGAAGTACTGGGCATCGACGGCATTGATGCCATGAGGCAAATCGCCAAATGTGTGCCCGATAACATCCCGATTATCGGCGACGCCAAGCTGGGAGATATCGGCAATACCGCTAAAGCCTACGCCAAGACGATTTATTCCACCTTTAACTTTGATGCCGCTACCGTGAATCCGTATCTGGGGTTTGACTCGATAGAGCCCTTTATCCAGTATCGTGATAACGGGGTGTTTATCTTATGCCGGACATCAAACCCGGGGGCGGTTGATTTTCAGTCTCTCCGCTGCGAGACTGAAGTATTGTTTCAGTTTGAAACGGAGCGGCGGCAGCGCCCCCTTTTTGAGATAGTTGCCGAAAAAGCCAAACTCTGGAATTTCAACGGTAATATCGGACTGGTTATTGGCGCCACCTACCCTGAAGAACTAAGAATGATGCGGCAGTGGTATCCCGATATGCCCCTGCTCATACCGGGTATCGGCGCCCAGGGCGGTGAGCTACCCTCCGCCGTCCGCTACGGGGTTAATGCCAAGCGGGAAATGGCGATTATCAGTTCGTCCCGGCAGATTATATACGCTTCACGGGGAAAGGATTTTCCCGAGGCGGCGCGGCGTGTTGCCTCAGAGCTACGAGACCAGATTAACTATTACCTGTCCACTCTCCCCACCCAATACCCCCTGGAAGCTGCATAGCGACAGCCATGGTCATGGAAATAAAGCTGGGTGATGTGGTGCGCCTCAAGAAGAAACACCCCTGTGGCAGCTATGACTGGCGGGTAGTCAGGCTCGGTGCCGACATCGGAATTAAATGTCTAAAATGCCAGCACCGTGTTCTCCTGGAGCGGCCTGTTTTCGAACGCCGGGTAAGAGTCTTTATTTCCCGAGGTGAGTAATGGCCGGCACCATTATGCATATTGATCTTGATGCCTTCTTTGTTTCGGTAGAACAGGTTGACAACCCCGAGCTTAAGGGCAAGCCGGTAATCGTGGGCGGCAAACCGGAGCGCCGCGGGGTGGCCGCCGCCGTATCGTACGAAGCCCGGCGTTTTGGGATACATTCCGGCATGCCGCTGATTACCGCTTATCGTCTCTGCCCCCAGGCTATCTTCATCGAGGGCAGCTTTACCAAGTATCGCGATGCTTCACGAAAGTTCATGGCGATTCTGGCTGATTTCACCCCCTTCCTGGAGCCGAGCGGCCTGGATGAAGCCTATCTGGATGTAACCGGTTTTGAATCTCTTTATGGCACTATTCGTCAGATGGCGCAGGTTATTAAGCGACGTATCAGAGACGAACTGGGGCTTAACGCCTCGGTGGGTATTTCCGGCGCCAAGATTGTGGCTAAAGTTGCCTCGGATTTATCCAAGCCGGATGGTTTGCTGGAGGTCACCAGCGGCGACGAAGGCTCGTTCCTGGCACCCCTGGATATCGCCAAGCTACCCGGGATCGGCAGGAAGACGGAACGAATTTTGAGGGGTCTGGGCGTTAATACCATAGGTGGTGAACTATCCCTGGTACCGTTAAGCGTCCTGAAAAGCTATTTTGGTACGTTTGGTGAGCTTCTACATCGCTATGCCAGCGGTATTGACGACCGAAAGGTGACCCCGCCCGGGGCGGCTAAGTCCATCAGCCGGGAGACCACCTTTGGCCGGGACACCGCCGACCGCTCCTTCCTGAAGACGACGCTGCGTTATCTCAGCGAACGGGTTGGCAGCCAGCTACGCCAACAGAATAAACAGGCCCGGTGCGTCACCTTGAAGCTGAGGTATGCCGATTTCACCACCATCACCCGCAGTCATACCCTGAAGCCAGCCAGCGATACTGACCAGACTATTACCAGAATCGGGCTGGAACTACTCACCAAAGCGCTGGCTCAGGAAAGACAGCCGGTCCGCCTTATCGGCATCGGGGTATCAAACCTGACGGAGACGGGCCGGCAGTTAGATATGCTGGACTCTTCTGCCCGAAGACAAGAGCAGCTAAATAAAGCGATTGACCGTATCCGCAAGAAGTACGGCTTTACCGCCATTCAAACCGGCAGTACCATGCGGTTAAAAGATGTCTTCCCGGAAACCGACGGCGGCTACACCCTGCATGCGCCGGATTTGTCGAGGTAGGATTGCTTAATTCAAACTCTACCCCTCAATCCAGCTCCGTCTTTTCCCCGGTTATTTTCCGTATATCCGTAATATCCTCGATGACCTCAAGAGTACCGATATACTTACCGGCTTTGTCTTTTACCGGGAAATACCTGATGTATATCTTACGCCCCTTGCGGTCTTTCCAAAACTCGAATTCTTTTTCCCTCCCTGACTTAAAATCGCTGATAATCCAGTTTACCATGGGCACCGATGCTGCCGAGTGGCAGTCCTGTACTTTCTGCCCGATTACTTCCGGTTTTGATCGAAATACTCGGCGAGCCCGGCGATACCGGATGGTATCGGTTTCATCAACAAAGTTCAGGTCGGTGGGCAGCGCCTCCAGCAATGCCTCCAGCGTTTCCCGGGATAACTCTTCCGGCATAAGTCACCTCCAATCGGTTACTAATATGGATATTCTTTATTATATACCATGTAACTTAAATTTTAGTCCAGCATCATCGGACGGGGTATATGAGCCCCCCCATTAATCCCCCTCTCCTTTAAAAGACAGGGGATACGGGGGAGGGATTTACCAGCCAAAGGTACCAATTAACATAAAGTAAGATAACTTGTCTTCTACTACGGCAACACGATATAATAAACGCTATCTTACCCATATAACGGAAGGAGATTTACCAAGATGCCGCCATATGCTTTTTTTCAGGGGAAGTTTATGCCCTTAGCTGACGCCAAGATTGGGGTTATGACCCATGCCCTCCACTACGGTACCGCTGTTTTTGAGGGTATTAGAGGAAACTGGAACGAAGAACAGAAACAGACTTTTCTCTTCCGCCCGAAGGAACATTTTCAAAGATTGCTCCGTGGCTGCCAGGTGATGAAGATGGACCTACCCTATACTGCCGACGACCTCTGCCAGATTATAACGGAGCTGGTGCAGAAGAGTGGTATCCAGGAAGACGTATACATCCGCCCCCTGGCATACAAAAGCTCCGAGTCTTTGTACGTACGGCTATATGACCTGGATTGTGATTTCCTCGTTTTTGTTTTCCCATGGGGACCCTACCTCAAAGAAGACAGGATCAAGTGCGCCGTCTCCTCATGGCGGCGTCCCAGTGATAACGTCATTCCGCCTCAGGTTAAGATAACCGGTCTCTACGCTAACAATGCCCTTGCCAAAACCGAGGCTATCGAGAACGGCTTTCATGAGACAATTATGCTTACCCCCGATGGCTACGTCTCGGAAGGAAGCGGTGAGAATATTTTCCTGGTCATCGACGGGAGATTAGTTACACCCGCCGAGTACAACAGCGTCCTCCCCGGTATCACTCGCAATACCGTGATAGAACTGGCACGAAACGAGTTCGGGATTGAAGTGGTGGAAAGACAGGTTGTCCGCAGTGAACTCTACTTCGCTGATGAGGCTTTTATGACCGGCACCGCCGCCAATATTACCGCTGTAACTGAAGTGGACCACCGCCAAATCGGGGACGGTAAAATTGGTGAGATAACCAAGAAACTCCAGAACATTTATTTCGATGTCATCCGCGGCCGTAATCTCAAATATCTGGAATGGTGCCGACCGGTTCATAGTAAATGAGTCGCAGAGAGTCTACATAATAGTCAGTGATATTATTACCGGGATTATGGCGATAATCACCTACCGGCTACCTGCCTGGCTTCATCCCGTCCGCCTATCTTACCACTCGTCCGACTCTGGGTAAAGACATCCGCCAACCTGGCGGGGGGAGGGGGGGTAAAAAAGAAAACGGGATAAGTGCTGAACCTAGTCTCCGGATGAGTCGTTTTGCAACGACCTTAACAGGCAGTTAACCTGGCTGCTTTCCTCTAGCACGGTAGTGTAATTATAAGCCTCATCAAGTAACTGTCCGATGGCAAAACTACCGTGACCCCGAACCACAACAATATGGCATTTCGTTAGCGCCTGAGCGATAACTTCCGCCAGACCCTCCACGTCAACCTCACCGTACGAACCGAGGACGGGAACCTGACCGACTACCGAGAAGTCTTCGACGCCGCTGGGCACAATCTCCGTTTTTGTCAGCGATAAGGCAATGGTATGCGGTGGGTGGGCATGAACGATAGCTAAAGCCGTGGTTGCCTGATAGATAGCCCGATGAACAACCAGTTCCTTTGAAGCGAGCGGCGTAGACCGGTCATTCTTATCTACCCCGGTCTCAATTAAATCATTCTCATTAATACAACTGAGACGACTGCCCCGCCGGGTAATAATCAGACGGTCGCCCAGCCGGATACTCAGATTCCCGCTATGGGAGGAAACAAGCCCACGCACGAAGAGGTCATGTCCAATACTACGAAACTGGGATAAACTCATTACTTCCTTTTCCGTTAACGGTAATACGATGTAATTGGTCCCGCCTATCTGCCGATAAAAGACACTAGAAATGTATACTAATTACCATGAGAAGTCAAATCAGCCATTATAAGGGAACACTGACCCCCGGACCCTATGGTACCCGGGGAAACCTCGGAAATGAAAGCTACTCCATTTGCCTTATTACGGCAATAACTTTCCCCTGAATCTCAACATCGTCGGGCCGGGTATATATTGGCTGCATCTGGTCATTCGCCGGCTGGAGTCGGATACTTCCCGATTCCCGATAGACCTTCTTCAGGGTAACTTCCTTTTCCACCTTGAGCCATACCGCCGCCATCTCCCCGTTTTCCACCGCATTTACATGCTGCATCAGGATAATATCACCATCGTTAATTAAGGCATCCACCATGGATTTTCCCTTCACTTTCAGGGCATAAACCCATTCCCTACCCCTCGCCAGGTCTTCGGTCACTTCTATCGTCTCTAAGGAAGCGGTATCGTACCAGAAATCCGGCGCCGGGACCGGTATCGGTTCACCGGCGGCAATTTGACCGATTATGGGGATTTGAAGACGCTGCCTCAGCAGACTCGACCGGGAAAGTAACTCAATACCACGCGATACTTCAGGGCGGCGCCGAAGGCAACCGGCCCGCTCCAGTATACTCAGGTTATAATCCACCACGGATGTTGAGCTAATCCCGCAGGCAATGACTATCTCCCGCACAGTGGGTGGATAGCCATTATCTACCCAAAATTGCTGGATGAAATCAATAATTTTTTGCTGTTTAGAGGATAGTGTCTTCACCGACAACCCCTAATAGTTTACGGCGGTATAACGAACATCTGTTCTATTAGCAGGATACATGAACCGTCATTTCTTGTCAATGCTTTTTCGGTTTAATTATTCCGGCGCAGATACCGGCTGAGTTTCGTTTAGTTTCTTCACTAGACGTGATTTTCGTCGCGCGGCATTATTGGAGCGGATAACTCCTTTCTCCGCCGCTTTGTCCAGAGAACTGATAGCCTCTATCACCGCTGGCTTAGCCGACTCCAGCTCGCCGGAGAAGATAAGCTTTTCGGCTTTGAGGATTCCTGTCTTACACTGGGTACGAACAGACTTATTTGTCAGTCGACTCTTTTCCGAAGACCGCGCCTGTTTCTGAGCTGATTTACTACGTGGCAAAACACACCTCCCTATTTTTTTCTTAGATTAAGTTATGGGGAATCAGCCCGTGCCGTGGATTCGCCCCCTATCCTGAAAACACTGGTCACCCCACGAATTCCCTCAATTTTTACCAAGAGTCGGCTTAGCTCGGCTAAACCGACTACCTCAAAAGTGAAGAAGATTGAGGTAGTATGGCCCGCGTGGTGGGTGAGGCTTATTGCAGAAATGTTTACCTTTTCCTCAGACACAATGGCCGTGATATCATGCATCAAGCCTACTCTATCCCAGGCTTGAACCTCAATATTAACCGGATACGCCGCACTCGTCTTCCCCCATTCCGTGGGTATCAGTCTCTCCGGCTCATCCTCACTAATCACGCTGTGACAATCCTGACGATGTATGGTCACACCGCGACTGCGTGTTACATAACCAATAATATTATCTCCCGGTACCGGATGACAGCACTCGGCCAAACGAGTAACCAAATCCCCAACCCCCAGCACGCGGGCGACGGATGGTGCCGACTTTGGTGGGGTAACCGCCATCACCTCTCGGGACGGCTCCTGCTGAGCCGCCAGCTTCAAGACAATCTGGTGGGTGGTGATACCACCGTAACCGATAGCCGCCAGAAAGTCATCGGCATTACTAAGATTAAACAGGCGAGCCAATTCCTCCCGCTCGATTGTTATTCCCAGGTGCCTTAACTGCTTATCTAATATCTGCCGACCACGCTCAATATTTTCGGTCCGTTCCTGCCTCTTGAACCACTGCCGTATTTTCTCTTTAGAGTGAGAGGTTTTTATAAAACCGAGGTGAGGGTTCAGCCAGTCACGGCTCGGTCCCCGGTTGCCCTTCGCGGCCATAATTTTAACAACATCGCCATTATTAAGCTGGTAGACGAGCGGCACCAGCCGGTCGTTTACCTTGGCACCGATACAGCGGTGCCCCAGTTCAGTATGCACCCGATAAGCAAAATCAAGGGGTGTCGAGCCCCGCGGCATGTCCTTTATCTCTCCCTGAGGCGTATACACGAAAACCTGGTCGATGAATATATCTGTTTTGACTGATTCCAGGAATTCTTCCGACCCGCTTAGTTCACGGTGCCAGTCAATCAGCTGGCGAAGCCAGGCGAGTCTTTCTTCAAACCTCAGATCTTTCTTCTCGCCTTCTTTATAACGCCAGTGAGCGGCGACCCCATATTCAGCAATGTGATGCATTTCACGCGTTCGTATCTGCACCTCAAGAGGCGTCGTACCGAAGCACATCACCACGGTATGCAGCGACTGATACCCGTTTTGCTTGGGATTGGCAATATAGTCGTCAAACGCCTCCGGAAGCGGGCGCCACAAGCTGTGGATAACACCTACGGCACTATAACAATCGGGCACGCTGCCAACCAGCACCCTGAATGCCAGACGGTCATGGATATCATCAAACTGCTTGCCGTCGGTGGCATAGCGTTCCATTTTCTGGTATATGCTATAGATGTGTTTGGGTCTGCCCGAGACCTCAGCGCTCAGCCCAGCTTTGTCAAACTCTTTTTTCAGTATCCCAATTACCCTGGTGATGAAACTCTCTCGCTGAACACGCCGGGCGGCGACCAGCCGGGCAATACGGTGATACTCCTTGGATTCCAGATAGCGGAAGGACAAGTCCTCCAGCTGCCACTTAAGTTCCCATATTCCCAGGCGACTAGCCAGGGGGGCGTATATCTCCATTGTTTCCTGAGCAATACTAAGCTGCTGTTTAGTTTCCAGAGCCGCTAAGGTGCGCATATTATGCAGACGGTCCGCCAATTTAATAAACACCACGCGGATGTCCTCCGCCATTGCCACCAGCATCTTTCTCAGGTTGTCCGCCTGCGTTTCCTTAGTCACCGCTTTTGGCGCCTGCCAGGAGACTTTCCCCAACTTGGTGGCGCCTTCAACTAACTTACCTATTTCTGAGCCGAATTTAGCCTCAATCCTAGCAACAGGTATCCCGCAATTCTCCGGAATATCGTGTAGCAGAGCGGCGGCTAGAGTACTGGCGTCAAGCTGAAGCTCCGCCAATATTAATGCCGTTTGCAGCGGATGCTCCACATAAGGTTCTCCTGACTTACGCCACTCTCCCTGGTGTGCCTCGGCGGCAAAATGGTAAGCTTCTTCCACCAGAGCTATCCGCTCCGCAGAAAGATACTCTCGGGCCCTTTCAAGTAACCGATTAAAACTGCTTATCACAACCGTAGCCAAATTTTACGGACTCCTTCCATCTTAACCCCACCAGGGACCATATTTAAGTATAGCCCACATCTCTATCCGTGTAAAATTAGATCAATGTCTCTTTACAACGCCGGCGTTAATACGGTATTCTAGCTTATAAGCCGGACCGGGGAGGCAAATTTGTACCGAGCACCGCGCGGAACTTCAGATATCCTACCACAGGAGCAAGCCTACTGGCGCCATGTGGAGCAAACAGCCATTGGTCTCTGCCAGCGCTACGGTTACATGCGTATTGACACCCCAGTCTTTGAAGACACCGGTCTGTTCACCCGCAGCGTGGGGGAAGGTACCGACATCCTGGAAAAGGAAATGTACACCTTCGAAGACAAAGGTGGTAACAGTATCGCCCTGAGACCGGAGGGCACGGCGCCAGTGTGCCGGGCTTTTCTAGAACATGGACTGGGTAATTTACCGCAGCCGGTGAAGCTCTATTACTTTGCCGCCATCTACCGCTACGAAAGGCCCCAGGCGGGGAGGTACCGCGAGCACCGCCAGTTTGGCTGCGAGGTAATTGGTAGTGATGACCCCGCCCTTGACGCTGAAGTTATTGATATCGCCTGGCAGTTATTTCAATCGCTGAACCTCAGTAACCTGACACTGAACCTTAACAGCATCGGCTGTAAAAAGTGCCGTCCGGATTATCTCACGCTGCTAAAAGAGTATTACGCCAACTATATTCATAATATCTGCCGGAATTGCAGAGTCAGGCTGAATAAAAACCCGCTTCGCCTCCTTGATTGTAAAGAACCTGCCTGTCAGCAAATCGCCGACGCCGCCCCGAGCAGCGCCGACCGCCTCTGCCCCGAATGCGGTGAACACTTCACCCGGTTGAAGGAATACCTGAAGCTGATGGAGCTTCCCTTTATCATCAACCACCGTCTGGTACGGGGCCTGGACTACTACACCAGAACGGTCTTTGAGATTCAACCCGAGGCAGAAGGCGCCCAGAGCACCCTCGGTGGCGGGGGACGATATGACGGTTTAATCGAGGAGTTGGGGGGTACGCCCACACCGGCTATCGGCTTTGCTACCGGTATGGAGCGGATAATTCTCAACCTGAAGAGAGAAAATAGCACCGTGCCACCTCTTCCCAAGCCCCGCTTTTTTATTGCTTATGTTGGCGATGAAGCCAAGAAAATAGCCGTAAAGCTTGCCGCCACCCTCCGGCGGAACGGTGCTGAAGTAATTGCCGCCCTAGGCAGCAAGCGTCTGAAAGCCCAGCTCAGGCAGGCGAATAATCTGGGCGTTCATTATACTGTAATTATCGGCGAGGAAGAGGTCAGGAACAGCACCGTCATCCGGCGTGACATGACCACCGGTGAACAAAAACTTGTGCCGGTTAACGAGTTGCAAGAGCTAGTAAAATAACTGTCTTTAGCTTCACTTCCCACTTAAATTATGTTATAATATAGATGTGGTTACGTCACCAGCTATATTGTTAAAAGAGACCGGCTCATTTGTAGAAAATATAGCTGGTTGTTTTTCCGCTGAAACTGTTTTTCCATTTATTCACGCTCTTTAACACCTACTTTCAGTTCACATTATTTACAGGGGGTGAAATTCAACCATGACGAAGGATACCTCGCCTCAACCCGAACGACCCGGTAACGCCTATACCGCCAAGGACATCCAGGTGCTGGGCGGGCGGGAAGCCGTGCGCCGGCGACCGGGCATGTATATCGGCAGTACCGACCAGCGCGGGTTGCACCACCTGGTCTATGAAATCGTTTACAACAGCGTTGACGAAGCCATGGCCGGCTTCTGTTCCAAAATCGCGATTACCCTTCAAGAAGATAACACCGTTAAGGTTGAGGACAACGGCCGTGGTATTCCGGTAGGAGTACACCCTACCACCAAAAAATCGGCACTGGAAACGGTAATGACCACCCTCCACGCCGGGGCCAAGTTCGGCGGTAAGACCTACCAGGTGTCGGGAGGGTTACATGGCGTCGGCGCCTCCGTCGTCAATGCCCTTTGCACCTGCCTCTGCGTTAATGTCAGGCGCGACGATAAGCTGTACCAGCAGGAATACCTCAAAGGTATACCTCAGGGAGACGTAACCACGATTGGTGAGGCGGAGGGTACCGGCACCACCATTACCTTCCTGCCTGATGATAAGATATTCAGTGAGGTCAGCTATAATTTTAACATCCTGTGTGCGCGCCTGCGAGAGGTAGCCTATCTGAATAAGGGACTGGAAATATCCATCCGGGATGAAATACGGGACCAGGAGATGACCTTCTACTTTGACGGTGGGATTACCAGCTTCGTCCGCCACCTGAACCGGAACCGCGCCGTGTGTCACCCGGTGCCCTTTTATGTCACTAAAGCCGTAAACAGCACCATCGTTGAGGCCTCATTTCAATACAATGATGGCTTCACCGAATCCACCTTCAGCTTTGCCAACTGCGTCAACACGATAGACGGCGGCACCCACCTTACCGGCTTCCGCTCAGCACTCACCCGCGCTCTCAACGACTATGCCCGCAAGAACAAATTTCTCAAGGAAGACGATTCAAACCTGACCGGGGATGACATCCGGGAAGGGCTAACCGCCATTATCAGCGTGAAGCTAACCGAACCGCAGTTCGAAGGGCAGACCAAGGGTAAATTGGGCAACGCGGAAATCAAGAGTTCTGCCGAGACCGTGGTCGGCGAGGGTCTTTCCCTCTTTCTGGAAGAGCACCCCCAGGACGGCAAGCGAATCATGGAGAAGTGTCTCACCGCAGCCCGAGCCAGGGAAGCGGCCCGGAAAGCCCGCGACCTAGTTATCCGGAAGAGCAGTCTGGACACGGCCACCCTGCCCGGTAAGCTGGCCGACTGCTCCGAGAAAGACCCCTCCCTCTGTGAACTGTTCCTGGTGGAGGGGGAATCCGCCGGTGGCTCGGCCAAGCAGGGACGGAATCGGCGGTTCCAGGCTATCCTACCCCTGCGCGGTAAAATCCTAAACGTGGAGAAAGCGCCTACGGATAAAATGTTGTCCCACACTGAAATCCGCGCCCTCATCACCGCTCTGGGCACGGGCATAGACGATGAATTTGACGGGGCCAAGCTGCGCTACCACCGGATTATCCTGATGACGGACGCTGACGTTGATGGCTCTCACATCCGCACCCTGCTGCTTACCTTCTTCTTCCGGCACATGATGGAACTAATTCACCATGGACACCTATTCATCGCTCAGCCACCGCTTTACCGGATAAAGAGCAACCGTACCCAGCGCTGGATTTACTCCGAGCAGGAAAAGAAAGAGACGTTAAACAAGCTGAGAGAATCAAAGAACGTGGAAATGCAGCGTTACAAGGGTTTGGGAGAGATGAGTGCCGAGCAACTGTGGGACACCACGATGAATCCCACCACGCGCACCCTGCTGACGGTTAGTATCGATGATACCACAGAGGCGGACCACGTATTCCACGTCCTGATGGGCGGTGAAGTCCCCCCCCGTAAAGCCTTCATCCAGGCCCACGCCAAGAACGTCAAGAACCTGGATATTTAACTGCGCGGGCCGGTGTAAAGTCAACGCTCACGCCATCGGTAAGCTTAAGTTTTTAACTTCTTCACTAGGTAAGCCACATTTTTGCCGAAATTCCAGGCGTTGGTGAGTCCCTCCTCGTCGTTGCTGACCTCCCCCCGGTCACCACCGAAGGCGATATTCCAGTAGGTCGACCCCGGAATATTAAAACCGAGGATGTAATACCACAGCAATAGTTCGGAAAAGGTAAAATTAGCGCCACCCCGGCGGGCTACAACCAGGGGACCGCCTACCTTCCCCGTAAATGCCTTATTATTCTTGGCAATATAGCCGGCTCTGTCCATAAACGACTTCATTAGACCGGAGACGGCGCTGAAGTAGACCGGCGAAGCCAGTACAATCGCCTCCGCCGCCTTTATTTTGGTATAGAGCGGAAACAGATCATCATCAATGGGGCAACTCTCCTCCATTTTACAGACCATACAGGCATTACAGGGACGAATATCCATCTTGGCCAGGCAGATAAGCTCAGTATCAAGTCCTTCCTCTTCTATTGCTCCCAAAGTATGCCTGGTCAGTATTTCCGTATTGCCATTAACTCGCGGACTACCGACAATCCCAATTACCCTCACAGTGTGCCTCCTATGACGTTTTGTACAGCCCGTGCTCCTTAATATATCTGGCTACCGGCTCGGGGACGAGCTGGCTGATGGATAAGCCACGGGCCAGCCGGTCTCTAATTTTCGTAGCGCTGATGTCTATCTCCGGCTTATCCACGAATATTATTTGTGCCGCCAAACCGGGAATTTTAGCTTCCAGTTTTTTCATGTCAGGGTCCGGCATATCGGGTCTAGGCACAACGACGAAGCGACACATCTTAATAAGCCGCGATGGCTCCTTCCATAGATGCAGCTCGGCAAAGGTACCCCGACTCAAAATAAAAAATAGCTCGGCCTCAGCACCATACTGCTCCCGGAACTCAGCAATGGTATCCACGGTATAGGTCCGGCCGGGTCGCTCTACCTCCATAGTGGACAGCTTAAAGTAAGGCCTGGTGGCAATTGCCCGGCGCACCATCTCAACACGGTGGTCCACCGCTGACACGGGCTTATTTACCCTGAACCACGGCTGCCCGGCGGGCACAAAAATAATTCCCGGTAATTCCAGCCGGGTTCTTACCTCCTCCGCCACCACAAGGTGCCCCTGATGGATAGGGTCAAAAGTACCGCCCAGAATTCCTATCTTCATGCTACTCCCACTCCCATTCTATATTACCGCAACGTACTTTATCACCGGGCTTTATGCCTGCCTTCTCCAGGACTTTAACCACTCCAAATCGTCCGATTTGCGCTTTAAGCTGCTGGTGTGTTCCGGGGCTGGTAACATCGGTAGCGATAAGGAAGCGCTCCAATTCAGGCATGGCTACGACAAAAGTATCGCCATCTTTACTTACCGCGTATTTGCTATATTTGGGACGGGGACGGAATACCTGCAACGGGGTCTTGATAACCGTTTCCGGAGTAACGTGAGTCAATATCCCTGTAATTTCAGCCATAACCTCAGCAACACCCTCACCGGTCTCTGCCGAAATATAAGAGACCATTATTCCCGCCTGGTTTAAAGTTTCCTTTACTTCAGCCAAACGTTCCCGAACCTCAGGCAGGTCAATTTTATTTATCACCACCATTTGGGGCTTTTGAGCCAGCGCCGAATCGAACAGGGCCAGTTCAGCATTGACACGCTTCATATTCTCCAGTGGTGATAGAGAGCTGCCATCTACCAGGTGGATTAGCATCCGGGTACGCCCGACGTGTCGTAGAAACTCGTGCCCGAGTCCCCGGCCGAGATGAGCGCCATCCAGAAGCCCGGGTATTTCCGCCAGCACAAAGCTCTTAAACCCGACCTCCACTACCCCCAATACCGGTTCGCGAGTGGTAAACGGGTAACCGACAATCCGGGGACGGGCGGCAGTAGCCGAGGCCAACAGGGTGGATTTCCCCACATTGGGGTAACCTATTATGCCAACATCGGCGATAAGCCTCAGTTCCAGTATTAGTGACTTATTCTCTCGGATTTCTCCTTTCTGAGCAATCCTCGGCGCCTGATTTGTCGGCGTAGCGAAGTGAGTATTACCCTGACCGCCTCTACCGCCCTCAGCAACGACTACCCGCTGACCGGAATGCGCTAAATCAGCAATGAAGGTATTTTCGCCTATCTCTCCCTTATCTTCGACTACGGTACCCACCGGTACCAGTAACACCAGGTCGTCGCCTGTTTTACCGTACCACTTTTTCCCCCGACCATCCTTACCGCTAGCTGCACGATAGAATCGCTTCCGCCTGAATTGGCGCAGACTCATAACGTCTGTATCCGCCATGAGCACCACATTACCCCCATTACCACCATCACCACCGTCGGGACCACCGAAAGGTACAAATTTCTCCCTACGGAAACTTACAGCACCATTACCGCCGCTACCTGCCCTTACTATAATCTCTGTTTTATCAAACATCACTAAACAAAAGGTTAATATTCTCTATTTTATATTAGTTAAATATGTACTTAATACTTATTATAATAAAAGGTCTGGCATAAATTCCATTCAGTGGGAGAAGGGGTGGCGGGTAACGGGGCATGGTTTGAAGCTGATAGTGAAAAAACAGTACCCACAAAATGTTACCGGTTATCTACAGCGTGTAGCTAGCTGTTTGGGAAGTTAGTGTTGATAAATAGTGATGTTACGCTGGAATAAAATGTGACTAGTTTTTTCGTGTTTTGGGTGGGGTCTGGATTATTTGCCGGAACTCACTTATTTTATGTTGCAGATAGGGGTTGGTGTCAAGTGCACCAGTTATTTTCGCACAGGCGTGGAGAACCGTGGAATGATCCCGGCTACCCAGTTCAGCCCCGATTTGGGTAAGTGAGTACAGGGTATGCTCCCTGAGGAGGTACATCGCCAACTGGCGTGCCAGCGCCGTGGCCCGGTCTCGTTTACGACCGGTTAAATCAGCCGGCGTTAGCTGGAAGCAATCAGCCACCGTCTTTATTATCTGACCCGGGGTAATGTTTGCGGTATTGGGCTTAATACTGGCGATATCTCTGAGGGCTTCAGTGGCAGTTTCTAGAGTGGGTAAGGTTCGAGTCAACCGGGCGAAAGCGACAACCCGGTTGAGGCAGCCTTCAAGCTCTCTAATATTTCGGTGATTCTGGCGGGCAATTAAATCTAGTACGGCAGGCGTGATGCTGACTGTTTCTCGACTTGCTTTAGCTTGTAAAATAGCCACACGGGTTTCAGGATCGGGTGGTTGTATATCGGTAATTAATCCCCACTCAAATCGGGAGCGTAACCGTTCGGTAAGTGAGGATACCAATTTGGGCGAACGGTCGCTGGTAATTATCATCTGGCGATTAGCGTTATGCAATTCGTTAAAGGTGTGGAAAAAGCTTTCCTCGGTCTGCTCCTTGCCAAAGATAAAGTGGATATCGTCAATCAACAACATATCAACACTGCGGTACTTGTGGCGGAATTCCTCGGTTTTTCTCTGTTGTACCGCGTTGATAAACTCGTTGGTGAATTGCTCGGCACTAACATAGAGAACCTGACTGTGGTTGGCAAGAGCGGCATGCCCCGCGGCGTGAAGTAAGTGGGTCTTGCCCAAGCCGGAGTCGCCATAAATAAATAACGGGTTATAGCCCTGTCCCGGGTTTTGGGTGGCTTCCATAACGGCGGCGTAAGCCAGACGGTTGCTGCTACCAGTGGTAAAGTAGTCAAAGGTATATTTGGCATTAAACCGGGGGGTGTCCGCTATTCGGTTAGTGAGACTAGTGTTTTGAGAAGTATGGTTATCCGACGAGTTATGATACCGGCCATTTACCTGAAAGGTAACTTTGATATCCGGCTGGGTCAGACTGATGAGCGTCTTTTCAATCAGGGAGCGCTGGTTCTTGTCTAAATATGCAGCAACGAAGGTGTTGGGTACCCCGATAACAAACTGGTCGTCCTGATAACGTACTCCTACGGTCTTCTTCAGCCAGGTTCGGTAGTTTGACTTACTAACCTGAATCTGGAGTTCACCTAAAGCCGTTTCCCAGATTTCTGGCGCTGGCTTACCTTGCATCAAGTCCCCCAATTCTAATATCCGTATTCAACAGCTTAATAAAAAGCACAGTCCCAATCTAATGTAGCCAGCAAGTTACTAAGTGGGGGGTAATCAGTGGAGACAAGTTAAAAGTAACACTAGTCAAAAGTTTATAATTTTTCTCCACTCATGGCAATGTTTCCTAGGATAGTTGTTGTTTACCGATGACCCCTGTCTTCCCTTACAAAGTCTATCAGACTTCCTTTTTTATAAAATTCTCACCCCCGTAGGTACAAAATGGCTGGTTGTTGGAAAATATTTATAATGTTAGAATTTGGTACGAGGAGGATAGTCTTGCGGGTCATCTTTATGGGTACCCCCGATTTTGCCGTTCCCTGCCTCGAGCAGCTTATACTTAATGGCTATCCCGTGGTGGCGGTATATACCCGACCGGATAAAACGGCGGGCAGGGGGAGTTCTTTGGTTCTGTCTCCGGTAAAAAAGGCAGCCTTGAGTCGGCAGTTACCGGTGGTGCAACCGGTTAGCCTGAAGGCGACAGAAGCGGCGGCGCAAATGAATGATTATCAGCCCGATATAATAGTGGTAGCTGCCTACGGGCAGATTCTCCCGCAGCCCGTCTTAGATATTCCCAGGTACCGGTGCCTAAATCTTCATGCCTCGCTGCTGCCTAAATATCGTGGTGCGTCTCCGGTGGCGGCAGCGATACGGGCTGGCGATGAATTCACCGGAATAAGTATTATGGTTATGGAGCAAGGGGTGGATACCGGTCCGGTATTAGCTCGGGAGCCGATTCTGATTTTACCGCGGGACACTACTGGCTCACTGACGACGAAGTTATCTGCGGTAGCGGCCGGGTTGCTCGGGGATATTTTACCCCGCTGGCAAAGGGGCGAGATTACTCCCGAACCCCAGGATGATGCGGCGGCTACTTACTGTAAGCCCATAACCAAGGCGGTTGGTAAGCTGGATTGGCGCCTTCCGGCCTTAGATTTGTGGCGGTGGGTGCGTGCCTTCCAGCCCTGGCCCGGTTGTTTTACCCGGTGGCAGGGTAAACGGCTTGAGATTATCGAAGCGGTGCCTCTGCCTGGGGAAGCGAAACTGGAACCGGGACGGGTGGTGGCGCTGACGCCGGCAGGGGAGGGGACGGTATTCGGTATTCACAGCGGGGATGGTATATTAGGGGTACTGAAGATTCAAATAGAGGGAAAACGAGCTATGCCCGCCGCCGAGTTTTTGCGGGGGCAGCGCCAGTTAATCGGGACGATACTGCCTTCGGATTGAGAGCGATTTAAGGAGGGGAAATTGACACTATCGGGAAATAGCGGTCAGTTTGACACGCTAGTGGAAATTATCGCCCGGTTACGCGCCCCGGATGGGTGTCCTTGGGACAGGGAGCAGACCCACGTTTCTATCCGGCGGAATCTATTGGAGGAGTGCTACGAGACGCTGGAGGCACTGGACCTGGGGGATTCGGGAAAGCTTTGTGAGGAGCTTGGCGACCTGCTGATGCAGATTGTCTTGCACGCTCAGATTGCGGGCGAAGTCGGGGAATTTGAGATAACGGATGTAATCCGCGGTATCGGTGATAAATTAATGTATCGTCACCCCCACGTCTTTAGTTCGGTGAAGGTTAAGGACTCCGCTGAAGTGTTGGCTAACTGGGAGGAGCTTAAGAAGGCGGAGCGGGGTAGTGATGCCTCAATACTGGTGAATGTGCCGGGGCATATGCCGGCGCTGAGTTACAGTCAGGAAATTCAGGAGCGGGTGGCACGGGTCGGCTTCGACTGGGAGGATATCAACGGAGTGATTGATAAGCTGGTGGAGGAAGTGGCTGAGTTCCGGCAAGCCGAAAGCCAGGAAAGGCAAGCTGAGGAGTTTGGCGATTTGCTGTTTACCCTGGTTAACGTGGCTCGCCGTCAGGGGATAGACGTGGAGTCAGCCCTCAGGGGGACAAACCGGCGGTTTTACCGGCGTTTCAGTAGAATGGAGATGTTCTGCCGCCAGCGCGGGCTTAGTTTCAGCGAGCTATCTTTTGATGAGCAAAACGCCCTGTGGGAGGAGGCGAAGAGGGGGGAGGGATAAGATTGGTCGGGGCGAGAGGATTCGAACCTCCGGCCTCAGCGTCCCGAACGCTGCGCGCTAACCAAACTGCGCTACGCCCCGCCAGCACCATTATAGGTAAGTTTGCGGTATTAGGCAAGATTCTTCAATTAGGGTAGGGCGGGAACTGGTCTTTTTCCTGGGAATCGGTATAATATAGTGGGTAGGCGGATGGGGAGGTTAATACTTATTTGGCCTTGATAGTGCAGAAATATGGTGGGTCG
Organism: uncultured Dehalococcoidales bacterium; assembly: GCA_964343135.1. GTDB lineage: Bacteria > Chloroflexota > Dehalococcoidia > Dehalococcoidales > JAUYDJ01 > CAYFGR01. Next base: position 7,242 of record CAYFGR010000002.1, on the reverse strand, counting down.
TCGGTGGCGGATGCGGAGCGGATTAAGAGTGTCGCCCGCCGCATCGCCCGCTCCCGGGACAAAGGCGACCAGGTGGTGGTGGTAGTCTCGGCGATGGGAGATACCACCGATGAGTTAATCAAGCTGGCGAACCAGGTGGCCGGTCGCCCGGGTGACCGCGAGCTTGACGCTCTGTTATCTACGGGTGAACTCGTCTCAAGTACCCTACTGGCGCTGAGGCTCAATCATATGGGTTATGAGGCAATCAGCCTTAGCGGCGCCCAGGCCGGGATAAGAACGGACGCTGCTCACAGTCGTGCCCGAATTGTCGGTATTGACGCCGAGCGGATTAAGCATGAACTGGACAAAGGGAGGGTTGTCATCGTTGCCGGCTTTCAGGGTGTTACTGAGGAAAAGGACGTCACCACCCTGGGGAGGGGTGGTTCAGATACCACCGCGGTGGCTCTGGCGGCGTGCCTGGGGGCTGAGGTCTGCCAGATATATACCGACGTTGAAGGGGTTTATACTGCCGACCCGCGTATCATGTCCGAGGCAAAAAGAGTGGCGGAGATTAGTTACGAAGAGATGCTGGAACTGGCAACCTATGGAGCTAAGGTGATGCACTCGCGGGCGGTTGAACTGGGGGAGTTATTCCATATTCCGATATTGGTGGCTTCAAGTTTCTCGGATAACCCGGGTACTATGATTCATGAAGGAGGAGCCATGGAAATTCGAAATAAAGTAAAGGGCGTTGCCCATGACCTGGATGTGGCGAAAGTAACAGTGGTTGGCGTTCCTGACCGCCCCGGTATCGCGACGGCCATCTTTGAACCATTGGCTCGAACGGGTATCAGTATTGACACTATTGTCCAGAACGCCAGTATTGAAAATACTACCGATTTAACCTTTACCGTGGCTAAAAACCAGCTTGCTGCCGCTATGGAGGTAATAGAGCCGATAGCCAAATCAATTGGTGCCAGGGAATGCCGCAGCGATGACACATTGGGCAAGGTGAGTATTGTCGGCACCGGTATGCAGAATACGCCCGGTTATGCTGCCCGGATGTTTGGCGCCCTCAGTGAGGCGGGTATTAATATTCAGATTATCAGCACTTCCGAGATAAGGATAACCTGTATTGTTGAGAAAGACCGGGTGATAGACGCGGTTCGTGCCTTGCATCGGGTGTTTGAATTGGAACAAAAGGAATAACAGACCGCTAAAGAAACTGGTCCGTCCTGACTTATAAGAGACTTCGTCCCTTTTACGATGCCTTCAAAATCAGGGCTAGGCTTTAATTTACTGACGGCAATTAACTCCGGTAGGGTAAAGATGTATGCCGGGGATGGCTCACTGGAATATCGGGAGGTCTGGTTTGAGATGGAGAGGGCGAAAACTCAGTATCGTCCCAATCAGACCATAAATTTCTGTGTTTATCCCGGGCAGGGGTATGATGATTTCCTGATGAGTCTGGTATTGTTGGTTGAGGCGGTTGGTCAGTATGTCCCGCAAAGATAAGCGGGGTAACCGCCCCGCTTATCTCCGTGGATTCTGCCCCAGTGAAATGGGGAGGGCAGAACAACTATCTAGTAGGAGTAGTAGCCGGTGCGCCGGCCCAGCCAGAAACCAAAAACGCCGATGAGCAGGGCAGCGAACCCGCCCAGGACATACTTTGCCCAGGGAGGTAATTTGAATCCGCCGGTGCCAACGTCGTCGTCTTTGACTGTCTCATCAGTGGTGGTAATATAGAATGACCCGGCGCCAGTCCACCGACTCTCATTGGCGGCGCCGTCAACGGCTCTTATTCTCCAGTAGTAAGGCTCCGCCTCACCAGTCGGCGCCAGTTTTTCTACTGCGGAGAGGGTATATTCCGACCGGGTAAGCCCCTTTTTCTCAATCTCCAGGGACAGGGCCGTGAAGTCAGAGTTGGTGGCAATTTGGAGCTCATAGGTTACCGGCAGACTATCATCGGTAACATCTTCCCAGTCGATTTTAACGGGCGGCTCTAATGGAATCCCCCTGGCGGGAGACAGCGGCGTGGGTACCGAGGGTGCCGTTGACTCCATGACGAAAGTAAATTCTCTAGTAGTCACGCCGTCACTGATGATTATTTCATGGTCGCCACTTTTACCGGTGGGGACTTTAAAAGTGGTGGAAAAAGCACCGTCGGTATTTACCGTAGAGGTAGCTATGTCAGTGGCGCCATATTTAATGGTGACGGTAGTGTCCGCGGTAAAACCGGTGCCGTTGGCGGTGACCTCAGTGCCAATATGGCCGGTAGTGGGGGTGAGTGTGACGCTGGCTAAGATGAAGGTGAAATCCGCCTTATCGGAGTTATCGTCCTCATCCTCGGCCTTTATGTCATAGAGGCCGGCCGTTATTGCCGGCATATTAAAGTTAATGTCAAAAGAACCCTCTTTATCGGTAGTATCTGCCGCCACTTTAGTTCCGTTAATAAAAATCCCAAAATCGCTTCTATAGCCGAAACCGGTGCCGTTGACGGTCACTTTGGTATCAGTACCGCCCGAATCCGGGCTGACGGCTATTTCCGACTCTACGGTGAAAGTAGCTTCGACCTCACTCTGAGAGTCATCGCCAGTGACTTTGATGGTATGTTCCCCAGCGGTGCTTTCCGGAATAATGATGACAGCATTATCGAATTTACCGTCCCGGTCGGTTTTATCATCACCGTCTATTATTTTTTCATCAACGCCATCGTATTCTATGGTGATATTCTCTTTGTAGCCGAAGTCCGCACCGTCAATTTCTACCTCAGTGCCTACCGGACCGTGTGGAGGTTTTATCGTGATCTCACCCCCAATTATGGTAAATTCGGCGACCGCTTTTATTCTGGTGGTATTCCATAGAGTAACATAGACATAGTAGGTGCCGATCTTCACATCCTTATCAGCAGTGCCATCTCTAAGTCTCTCCGGTACGGTGAAGGTGGTTTTGAATTCTCCCGGATAGTCGTCCTCTTCGTAATTGACAATTGGTGCCTTCAAAAATTCGTAGGTATTAACCTCTTGACCAATGTCATCAGTTGTGCCGGCTTCATCCGCAGCGAAGTAGATGTCAACACGTCTCTCAACTTCGGGGTCATCGGTACTTGCGGGGAAACCCGTGCCGGTGACGGTAATCGTATCGCCAACTTTACCCTGCTCAGGGTCGACTTTAACTGTCCGTGCCGCCGAAGCGGGTGTTGTCGGTATGACCATCATCAGTAACGAGAGGAGTAAAGCAATGCTGAGTATTCGGTAAAATTTCTGGTATTTCATTGTGTTGCCTCCTCGGATTAAAGTGTTATCTATGGCGCATAGTAAGCGGTTCTCCGACCGAGCCAGAAGAGGAAAATGCCCAGTATCACCACACCGAGACCGATGAGGGTATATCGGGCCCAGCCGGGCAGGGCCGCGGACGTACCGACGTAGAAAGATACCGCGGGTGACCACTCACTCTCGTTAGCGGCGCCATCTATGGCTTTTACCCGCCAGTAGTAGGACGCTTCCTTCTGGTTTGCCTTAAGCGGTTCGCTTTCCGTCAGGGTATATTCAGATTCAGCAAGCGCCGGCTTTTCAAGTAGTATCGTGCTGAAGTCTTTATTAGCCGCAATCTGTAAAAGGTAGCTGATGGGGGGGCTGGGGTCATCCACTGCCTCCCAATCAAAGCGTACTATTGCTTCTGTCTGGCTGCCGGTCAGGGGGAGCAACGGTTTGGGGACCGGTGGTGACTCTGATTCTATGGTAAAAACAAGTTGTCTGGTGTTGGTGCCGTCAGTGACGGTTATCAGATGGGTGCCCCCTCTTGAGGAGGGTACTTTGAAGGCCACGGAAAAGGCGCCGATGACATTGGTGTTAATGGCGGCTATTTCAGTGTCGTCATACTTGACGGTTACCTTTTTACCGGAGATAAAACCGGTGCCGTTGATGGTTAGCTCCGTGCCGATGTCAGCCATGCTTTTATTAAGTTTAACCTCGGCAGTAATGGCGAATTCTGTCTTATCGGTATTGTCGTCTTCATCCTCAGCTTTTACCGTGTAGTTCTGGGGACCGGTGACGGGTGCGCCGAAGGCATCCTCAAAATTGCCATATTTGTCGGTCGTCACGCGGGAAACCCGGGTATTTTCGAAAAAGATGTTCACCGTGGTCTTATAGCCGAAGCCGCGGCCCTTTACGGTTACCATGGTACCGACGGCGCCGGAGGCGGGATTAAGGGTGAGCGACGGCGTGATCTCAAGCTCAGTATCCGCCGAGTTACCCCGGGGGTCCTCAGCGGTAATGAGGTGCTTGCCGGCGATGCTCTCCGGGATGGTAAATCGGTAGCGGCACTCCCCGGTAGCCGTAGTCACTGCCGTGCCCAGCTTTTCAGTGCCACTGTTGTGGTAGTAGAACGTTACTGTCTGGTTGGCATGAAATCCCTTGCCATCAACCGTTACCGTGGCGCCAACGGCTCCCTCGGCGGCATTAAGTTTGATGGTGGTTGTTGAAATCATGAAAGAACTTTTGGCGAGGGTGAAGCCGGTCTGGTCCCTGACCTGAACCCAGGCGATACCCGGAGTTGCCCCGTCCGGGATGTTAAAAGGGACACTGAAACTCCCCGACTCAGGTATGGTTATCGGGCTGCTATCGATTTCTAGGTCATTGAAGAAAATATAGATATTGTCACCCCGGTAGGAGCCAAAGTTGGATCCGCTTACCGTAACCTGGGTACCGCCGGCACCGGTGGTCGGCGATAGGGAGATTACCGGCGCCGCCAGGACGGGCGTTGCCGGTACAGCCACCGTGAGCAGGAATACGATAACGGTGAGGGTCAGGATAGAAAAGATTTTACTAAACTTCATTTTGCCGGCCTACCCTCTTTTACCCTTCTAACAGGATGGTTTCTGCTGAAATACATTTCCTATTCAACCAGTCTTTTTCGAGCGCCTCGGCGGGGACTATAAGTACCCGCAAAATTATCCAGGATATCCTTGTTGATTAGCCAGGTATTATGAATTTTTACGGCGGGTAAATCTCCCTGCCGGCACAGCCGTTTTACCGTCTCCGGGTGTATCTTAAGACGGTGTCCGGCTTCGAGGATATTTAGATAATTATCCCAAGGTTCCATAACGCTCTGCTGAATAAATATTACTTTGTCAAAATAATAATAGAATTGAGTGATTTTGTCAAGTTCCCGCGGAGCGGGAACAGAAAGCGACAAAACAGCATTGACGGGATTAGAACAGATGTGCTAATTTAACTACACATAGGCCAGAAACCCTGATAGGGGAGTCCGAGATGAGTTGGAGTGAGTTGGATTTGCCGCCGGAGTATTGCCATTACCGGGACGAAGGTTGTGAGTTGTCTGAATCCTGTCTTCACTGTTCTTTGCCAAGATGCATTCATGATGAGCCGGGCGGTAAGCAGCACTGGCGGAAAAACGGGCGGGACCGGGGGATAATCAGGCTGTTTTATCTTGAAGGGAGTGGAGTAAAGGAGCTGGCTTTACGGTTTGGCATCAGCCCGAGAACGGTACAGCGTGCCTTAAAGAACAACACTCTAAACTTATCCCCGGCTAAGGCGCCTTCTCTGTAGAAAGGATAAAAAAATGAATGAAGGATTAGTTCCGCGCAATTAAACCAACGTGATGGGGACCGAATAAAGGGCTACCGGGAATTACTTAATTTCTACCATGGCATCCACTGGCAGGGCAGAGAGAGGTGGGGAGAAAGCGGCTGACCTTTAACTATACCAAGGTTTTCATCGATAAGGTTACTTCCTATCTGATGTCCGGTATCAGCTTTGTGGTTGAGTCGGTGGCGGATTCAGATAAAGCCCGGGCAAAAGCCCGCCGCGCCGAGCAAGTATTGCACCGGGTGTACGAGGAGAATAACCTGGCGCAGCTTGACCTGGAGACCGAGGTTGATTGCGCTCTCCTGGGCGATGCCGGCAACAACTCAGTGCCAGTCTGGAGACAGAAGTAGCCAAAATGTTTGCCGTTGGCGATGGCGCCGGTGTTAGCCGTGGTTTGGTTCAGGTATCAGCTTCGGGGGTGGTGGCGGCTCGTGAGATATTGGGAAGATGGGGCATTAGTACGGGTTTTCCGGGTATTGATCTCACCGTAACGGGGACTGGACCCAGCGCCTGTCTGGGGTGGATAGCGGTATGAAACTTGTGTTTCCATTTATTTTGGCGTAGAATTTATGCGTAGTTAAAGAATGCGGGAGTAGCTCAGTGGTAGAGCATCTGCTTCCCAAGCAGAGGGTCGCGAGTTCGAGCCTCGTCTCCCGCTCCACGTGACAAGCGTTTTTGCTTAACTCTTATAATCATCCGGCTCGCTCGGCTTTTCTGTCCCTCCTGGTATCAGACCCGGTTAACACGGCCACAGTGCGGGCATTTGACGTTAGCACTTTTAAGTTTGGGGGGAATCTTTAGCTTTGTGCCGCAGGCGCAGGTGATAATTTTATAGTCGTTCAAACGCCACATCAGGTCAGAAATCTGGCGCACCTGTTCCACTTTGCCTAATTCGGCCTCCCGCGGCGCCGTTTTGGGCGCTGCCGGTCGTAAGCTAACGGCACCGGCGCCGGCGATAGCAGAAGCAGAAATGACTCCCCTGCTCCCCTTGTGAACCTGGCGGAAAGCGGTGTCGTAGTCGGCGAGGGAGGCACCCCCGGCCATGGAGCGTAAGATACGTATCCGCTCTGAGATAGGCGGATGGGTACTGGAGAGGTCACTGGCGGCTCTCCTTTTCTTACGGAAGGGATTAATGATGTACATCGGGGCGGAAGACTTGTTTGCCGATTTTACGGGTACCGCTGAAGCGGCAAGTTTCTCCAGCGCCGAGGCTAATCCCTCCGGGTATCTGGTATACAGGGCAGCGGAGGAATCGGCCAGGTATTCCCGCTTCCGGGAGATGGCAAAGTAGATAAGTTGAGCCGCAATCGGCGCCAGTATCATCAGGACGATGCCTATGGCCAAAATTATTAACTGCGCCTGGCCACCTCCGGATGAAGAGCTTCTCCTACCGCCTGATATGGAACTGAAGAAGAGCATATGCGTGGCGTACCAGGACAGAATAACAATCGTCCCCAGAAGGATACCGCACAGCGACATCAAGAGCACATCACGGTTGTTTATATGCGCAATTTCATGACCAATGACGCCCTGGAGCTCATCGCGGTTGAGCTTTTGCAGCAGCCCGGAGGTAACCGCGATTGCCGACCGCCGGGGGTCCCGGCCGGTAGCGAAGGCGTTTAGCGCCGGGTCGTCGATGATGTAGATATCGGGC
>CAYFGR010000001.1:0-44943 GCA_964343135.1 uncultured Dehalococcoidales bacterium | reverse complement strand
TCTCCCGCAAGATGGTAACCGACTACGGTATGAGTTCCGCCCTGGGGCCACGTACCTTCGGTGACAAGCAAGAACTGGTTTTCTTGGGACGTGAAATCTCGGAACAGCGGGACTACAGCGAAAAGATAGCTCAGCAGATTGACACCGAAGTTGACGGTCTCATTCAGGAAGCCTATGCCACGGCAAATAAAATTCTCACCGAAAACAAAGCCAAATTGGTTCGCGTTGCCGAAAAACTTATCGCGCAGGAAATTCTTGAGGGTGCCGAATTGGAGAAAATATTCGATGATTCGCTGCCATCGCCGGCTCCGGAAGCCACCACGGCATCTTAACCACATCGGCAACTGGCAATTGAAGATTTCAGCTTGTCAGGAAGGCATCACTCGGTTTGGGTAAAACTGGAGTATCTCTCTCCGGAACTAAATTATCTTAGCGCCTTCTGCCTCTTCCAGTTAGCCGATTTGAGCCAGGTGTCAGCCGGCAGGAGATCAATCTCAGCAATACAGCGTATTTCTGTTACCTCATCCGCATCCAAGCCCAGCCGTGCCGCTATTTCCCAGTCGGTAAGACAGCTGGATTCCCTGATTAGCCGGGTACCCTCATAACACTGGATTGCCGGACTCATTTCCAGAACTTTCTGCTTGTATTTATCGTAGAGCTCAGACGAAACGTACTTAATCATGGGCGCTGCGTACCTCCCCTTACTGAGATTTGTTCCCGACAGACTGTTTTTCGTCCCCGTGGCCTCTAAGAGTACGTGCCTGCAGGTCAACCGGGCAATAGCGGAAACACTCACCACATTGGCTGACCGTCGGACCGGCGACTACTGCCTGCATGGCGTTTCGGGCAAAGCTTCCCAAGAGCGTGGACTTCCTTCTCCCCGGGTCAGGTTCATTGACAATCTCCAGCAACAGCCTCTGGTATGAAACCGGACTCAGGGTCTGAGCGCGTGTGGAGCATATTCGTCGGTCATATCTCATCCACTTTATCCGCCCGTCCTCAAGCTTTCCTGACAGGCACTCGGGACAGGCATCCAGACACGGCGTAGTTCGCTCCTTTTGCCATCGCTTTACACAGGAAGGATGGGGGCAGACCATGTCTTGTGTCGGGCTGTCAGCTTTTAGTGGCATAGTAGTGATGACCGCCGCCAGGTTAAATACACCCAGTTCTCGGTTCATGAGAACCCCACCCGCCAGTGTGCGGGTACCCAGCCCTGCCATTTCGGCACACAGTTTTAGACTGAAGCTAGCATTAAAACCGGTCGGCGGTGGCGTATCCGCCACTGCATAATAGCCATACTGGGACTCAATATATTTAGCCAGGGCCAGGACAATACCACCGCGTATGCGAAAGAAATCCAGATTAGCCACAGGCAAACGGTAATCCGTACTGCGCCAGCCACCACGAGTGGTGGAGCGTGCGGCCATGACGATAACACTTTTCGCCCCTGTCAGAAAATCATCGGGGCGGTGACCGGCCGGGGTAAATTCATTGATATCGGTTACGGAAGCAATACCGACAAGTTCGGCGCCCCGTTGCAGGGCAAACTGCTTTATTTCTTCCTCGGACGTCATTATCACCCCTCTCATCAGACCTGAAGCTTATTTTGTTAATTCTTTCTCCTGACAACAAAATCGGCCAGTTTAATAAGTGGTTGAGATGCGACCTCATCCGGCAATTGATCGAGGTCACGGCATGCCCGGGCGCAATATCCCGCCGCAATCTCGTAGCACTCCTCAACAATCCCTGAATCACGAACCATTTTTATCGTCAGGGCAATGTTTTGCTCCTTATCCTCTCCACGGAACAGGCGCCTTACCGGATTGTTATCAGGATACTGCTCCATAAGAAGCATCGCCGGTAATGTAAGAGTACCCTGAGTTAAATCAGAACCTACCGGCTTACCGATTTCCGCCTCGGTACCAACATAGTCCAGAATATCATCCACTATCTGGAAAGCGACACCCAGATTATGCCCGTAATCCTTAAGAATCCGAACTAACTCCGGTGGTGCCTGGCTCAAAATAGCCCCTGATTCGGTCGCCAGAGAAAAAAGGCTGGCCGTTTTACCGGAAATCCGTCGTAAGTAGTCTTCTCGCGTCTGCTCAGAATTAAAAGCGCTGATAATTTGCTCCAATTCTCCACTTGAGATGGTCGCCAGAGTCTGCGAAAAAAGTCTGACAACATACAGGTTTTGGGCATGAGTGGCCCACTCACCAGCTCGGGCAAAGAGGTAGTCACCCAGCAGCACCGCTCTCTCATCATCCCACAGGCTATTAATCGTTGGTTTGCCCCGACGAACCATAGATTTATCAATAGCGTCATCATGCACCAGGGTTGCGGTATGCATCAGCTCAATAGCTACCCCCATCGGCTGAAGGTGCTCAAGATTGTAATCATAGAATTTACCGCACAGCAGCATAAGTGCGGGACGTATTCTCTTCCCACCATCGCTAAGACTATAGCCCAGCATTTCAGACAACCAGGGAAATAAACCCTTGAGGGTTGACCTGAGGCCCTCTTCCACACTACCCAAATCGGCTTCAACAGATTCGTAAATACTACTTAGCAGCAAGATTCTCCTTCCCTAACCGTTCGGCAAACCCATGCGACTGGTTTCTTCTTCGACTACATCCTTATCCAATTTAGAAAATAGCGGTTGCGGAGCAAGCAATTTCCGCCCGGGTGGCAAAGGTTGCGGCTGCCATCCATAGTCCTCAACATTACCTTCAAATCCAAGATATTCATGCACCTTCTGAGAACTGAAGGGCAGGAAGGGATACAATGCCGTTTTCAGGCAGGAAATCGCGTAAAGAGCCACATATAGTGAATCAGCCGCAGCCTGTCGGTCTTCCTTAATTACCTTCCAAGGAGATTTATCATCAAGGTATTGATTTGTCTCACGAGCAAACATCATAATGTTCAATAATGCTTGTTTAAAATTGCATCTGGATAGACGGTCACCTGCTTCTCTAAAAAGAAACTCCTTAGCATCTTCGATTACATTTACATCCTGTTTATAGTCATCTAAGCCATAAACCGCTGCCAAGTTATTATCGAGACTTGGCAAATATTCACGAATCTCGCTAAATCTGCTGTGTTCTGGTACACGGCCATCAAAGTTACGAAAGACAAAGGTCAGCACCCGGTGGACTAAATTACCGTAGGCAGCCACCAGTTCATCATTGTTACGCCGCACGAACTCACGCCAGGAAAAATCAGCGTCACCGGTTTCCGGCATGTTTACGGATAGCAGGTAGCGCAGTGGGTCAGGGTCGTAACGCGAGAGGTAATCGGGTAACCACACCGCCCAGTTCTGGCTGGTGGAGAGCTTCCGACCCTCAATAGTCAAGAACTCGTTAGCCGGTACGTCATAAGGGAGATTAAGATCGTCACTATAGCCCATCAGCATGGTCGGCCAGATAAGGGTATGAAAAGGAATATTATCCTTGCCGATAAAATAATAACTCCAGGCGCCATTATCCTTTTGCCAGAAAGAGCGCCATTTTTCATCACCACCGCGAGATGAAGCCCATTCCTTCGCCGCCGAAAGATATCCGATGACGGCTTCAAACCACACGTAGATGCGTTTATCTTCATATCCATCCAGCGGTACTGGAATACCCCAATTAATATCACGGGTAATTGCCCTGTCCTTCAAACCGTCCTCTAAATAGCGTACCGAGAAGTTAAGCACATTGGGTCGCCAGTGAGTCTGCTCTCGCACCCAGGCAAGTAGTCCATCCTCAAAGGCGCTTAGTTTCAGAAAGAAGTGTTCCGAATCCTTGAACACCGGCATGGTTCCGCAAATACGGCACTGTGGATTCTTCAATTCAATAGCGTTAATCGGTTTACCGCAGGCATCACACTGGTCACCCCGCGCTCCGGCAGCTTGGCAGTAGGGACAGGTACCCTCAATATAGCGGTCGGGCAGGAAACGCCGGCAATCAGGACAGAACGGCTGTGACACGATTGATCGATAGATAAAGCCTTTTTTAAGCAGGGTAAGAAAAATATCCTGCGCCACCCTGGCATGATTTTCAGTCCCGGTGCTGGTAAACAAATCAAAAGAAATGCCCAATTTCTGCCACGCCTCCAGAAACTGTTGATGGTACCGATCGGCTATTTCCGCCGGTTTCTTTCCCTCCTGCTCCGCTCTCAGTGTAATTGGAGTGCCATGCTGGTCAGAACCCGAAACCATCAATACTTCATTACCCTTGATACGATGGAAACGGGCAAAGACATCCGCCGGCAGGTAGGCGCCCGCAATTTGCCCCAGGTGCAGGGGACCATTGGCGTAAGGCCAGGCAACACCGATAAAAATCTGCTCACTCATAATCTGTTTCTCACGACACTAAAGCGATAAGACACCGTTTACCTGCACACCAAACCCCATAAACACGCGGCAGGCACAGCGCCTCCAGCATAACATAACAAACTGGTATTGCCAAATGTAACGATGGCTAATCGTTTTACCGGAAATACCCTTAGACAGCAGTTTTCATTACGATTCTTTTGATGGTTCGATTAACTCTTCGTAGAAGGCCAATACTACCGCGCCCTTCTCAGATTTATAGTGAGCATAACCTTTCTTCACGGCGCAGTCCAGGCACAGGTGCAACTTATTGCCCTCTGCCTCATCATTTACCAGATAACGCTCCGGATACGGTACGATACGGTTACAATCACCACACTCAACCTACCCCAGGGATGTACACATACATCGCATCGCTAAGTTTTCCTCTATATGCCTTTATTTAAATATCAAGGGAACCCGAGCCAAGCCCGGTACAGCACTTTTTTGGATATTCCGGTTTCCCGAATCATCTTACTGGTTGCCTCCTTCGCCGTCATGCCCGATTGGTGCATACGCTGCAATTGGCGCTCAATTTCTTCGGTTAGCTGTGGTTTTACTGTCTCCCCCTTACCCTCAATAACCAGGGTAAATTCACCCCTCGGTTCGTTAAAGTGCTCTATCGCCTGACCCACTGTCGCTCGAAAAACCTCTTCATAAAACTTGGTCAATTCACGACACACAGCTATTCTTCGGTCGCCCAGAATAAGCCGTATATCCTCAAGAGCGCTCAGCAGCCGGTGAGGAGATTCCAGAACGACAATGGTGCCGGATTCACCGGCAACCGATCTTAGAAGACGCCGTCGGCTACCCGCCTTGTGAGGCAGGTAGCCAATGTAGATAAACCGGTCGGTGGGTAGCCCCGAGACAACTAGTGCCGCAATTACGGCTGAAGGACCCGGCACCGGTACCACCGGTATACCGCGCTGTCCTGCCGCCACAATCAACTCATAGCCCGGATCTGATATTCCCGGGGTCCCAGCGTTGCATACCAGCGCCACACTTTCTTCTTTAAGATAATCCAGAAGATACTCCAGCTTTGTCCATTTATTGTGCTCGTGATAACTGGTTAGCGGGGCTTGAATGTCATACGCGGACAGAAGCTGTTTTGTCCGGCGTGTATCTTCGGCAGCGATAAGCTTTACTTCACGCAGGATACGAATAGCTCTTAAAGAAATATCCTCTAAATTACCAATCGGAGTAGCCACAACGTAAAGAGACGGCATTCCCTCTCATCAACTCTCTATACCTGATTAAGCCAAAACTCCGGGACAATCATTACCATTATACTCCAGACTGGTTTAACCGTCTACGTGGCTCCGCCCGGCGAAATCCAAATATGTCTTAACCTCAACATAATACTACCGGCACTGCCCGCCTTATTGCCGGTAAACTTACAAATTCTTGACTTTGAAACGCCACTTTGATATATTCCTTTCTTAAGGGGTACATCAATGACGATACCTATCTTTAAACGATTACGACATGCCTACGGATTTGATGAGGTAGCCATTGTGCCAGGAGACAGCACAATTAACCCGGACCAGACAAACACGGATTTTAAGATAGGTGACCATACTTTCGCCATTCCCATTATGGCTGCCGCCATGGATGCCGTAACCGATGTTAACATTGCCGTCCTATTGAGTAAACTGGGCGGACTTGCCGTTCTCAACCTGGGTGGAATCCAAACTCGCTATGAAAACACGGAGGAATTGCTGGCAGAAATTACCTCGGTCTCTAGCGACAAGGTTACGGCGCTGCTCCAAAAAATATATTCCGAACCAATCAAAGATAACCTGGTCAGTGAACGGATACAGGCAGTAAAAAAATCCGGGGCGGTATGTGCCGTTTCGGCAACACCGGCTGATACCAAACGCTTCGCCCCGCTGGCGACTGAAGCCAAGGCGAATATTTTTATTGTTCAGTCCACGGTTACCACCGCCCGCCATACCTCCAAGAGCTATCGCGGCTTAATCTTCTCCGATCTTCACCAGTCCACACATATGCCGGTTATTGTCGGCAACTGCGTAAGCTACAGCGCCTGTCTTGAGTTAATGAGAACGGGAATCTCGGCTGTTTTAGTCGGTGTTGGACCAGGGGCGGCCTGCACCACCCGGGAGGTTCTCGGTGTTGGCGTTCCCCAGATTACGGCGACGATGGACTGCGCAGCGGCAAGAGATACCTATCTTCATGAGTCCGGCCGGTACGTACCCATTATTACCGATGGTGGTTTTCGTAAAGGCGGTGATATCTGCAAATCGATTGCCGCCGGAGCAGATGCCGTAATGCTCGGCTCTATTCTTGCTCAAGCCAGCGAGGCGCCGGGTCTAGGCTACCACTGGGGCATGTCCCACCCCCACCCGGCCCTTCCCCGAGGTACCCGGGTTAAAGTTGGCACTACCGGAACATTAGAGCAAATCCTCTTTGGCCCCACTTCAGTCACCAATGGCAGTCAGAACCTGGTAGGGGCACTACGTACCGCCATGGGCGTCTGCGGCGCTACCACCATCCCGGAGATGCATAAGGCTGAGATGGTAATTGCGCCCGCAATCACTACAGAAGGTAAATCATGGCAACTCTCTACCGATAAGAGTGGCTCACATGCTCCATAAGATTCCAGTAGATACAGTTGATATTAACAAATATCGACTGATAGAACAAAGAGGTATTATTGATGAACTTTGCAGCCTTGGTAAGGAACTGAAAGGTCTGCGATTATGCCATATCAACTCAACCCCCTTCGGTGGTGGCGTCGCTGAACTCCTGGTCGGCCAGATTCCAGTAACACGCTCGGTAGGCATTAAAGCTGATTGGCAGGTTATCCGAGGTGACCACCGGTTTTTCTCCATAACCAAAGCATTCCATAATTCCCTGCAAGGCGCTACATTTGAGGACATTTATCGAGAACAAACACAACAAGAATACCAAAGACATAACGCGGCTAACGCTCGAGAGCTTGACCTCAATTACGATGTTTTCATTGTTAATGACCCCCAACCCGCCGCTTTGCGTCATTATTTACCAGAAAACAAAGCCAAATGGATATGGCGCTGCCACGTTGACAGCTCGGAACCTGACGAGGCGGTATGGAATTTCCTGCGCCCCTATGTTGAAGAACATGATGCCGCCATCTTTACCACCCAGGCCTTCGTTCCCCAGAATATTAGAGTGTCTAAAATAGCTACGATACCACCCGCCATCTGCCCCCTGAGCTCAAAGAATATGTTCATTAAAAGAGATGTCTGCCGTGAAATGCTGGACAACCTAGGTTTTGATACTAACAATCGAATAATTACCCAGGTATCCCGCTTCGACCGGTGGAAAGACCCCTTCGGCACTATTGCCGCCTACCGGTTAGCCCGGGAACAAATACCCGGTCTCCAGCTGGCCATGGTCGGTAGCTTTGCCCCGGACGACCCCGAAGCCTGGGATATGTACGCCGCCATTAGTGCCGAGGCGGTTAAGGATGACAAAATCAAAATCTTCTCAAATCTGACCGGGGTCGGCAATATGGAAGTCAATGCCTTTCAGAGAGCCTCCGATGTGATTATACAGAAGTCAATTAGAGAGGGCTTCGGGCTGGTGGTGTCTGAAGCGCTATGGAAAGAAACACCGGTTATCGCCGGTAACGTCGGTGGTATCCCGATGCAGATGCCCGGCGACCTCAGTGATTATCTGGTTGACAACATTGAACAATGTGCTGAGAATATTGTCTACCTTCTGGAAAACACCGCCGAGGCTCAAAGGTTGGGCAGAATAGGCCGCGAAACGGTAAAAAAGAACTTCCTTATCACGAGATTAGCCCGAGACGAACTAAAACTGGTAAAAAACCTGGTCGGGAAATAATCTCACCACTGGTAAAGTATTGCCTACTCTTCCTCTTCCTCGTCGGTAACCGTCTCCATGGCCGCCCCAGCGCGCGGTAATATAGCGGCTTCCTTCCCCCGCCGGTGGCGTAACGGTAATGTCAGCCCGTCAATTACCTGGCGTAACTCACTTAATCTCGCCACAGGCTGTTCCGCTCCTACCTCTATCACCACCGCATCCACACCCACCGCCCACAACGACTCAATTTCATTACCCGACAAGTTAGACGGCACTCGTGCCAGCACGGGTTTGGATAATATATTGGCAAAGCGCTGAAATAGCATAAGGTGGTGCCAGGTAAGACTCTCTCGCTTTTCGCTGCCGATAAGCACGGCATCTACCGGCAACTCGGCAATAGCTCTCAACATACTGTCGTTAAGCGATGTTACCACCTCCAGTATCTTACCCGCTTTATCAATATTAGCGATTGGTAAGAATACCGCCGACTCCGAAAAGACTATGAAATCACCACCGGCTTTCACCGCCGGCGCTAATCCCCCACCACCATCATTTCCAATCACCCCCCAGGGAATCCCGGACAAAGCCTGAGCCACTTTCGCCAAGGCTTTAACCCCCCGGCTAGATTTGGTAAGCTGCAATAGCCCGGCATCAGTCCCCGCCACATAATCCGCCAGATGGTCAATATCAGCCTCAACCATGCTGGCAACAATTTGCATTCTAGGTTTCGGAGACGCCGGGGATACTACCCTAAAACCCATGGGCTGAGGCATCGCCCGGGAGGTCTGTTTCAGTTTATCAATAAAACGGCTCATATACTTCAAACCAAAACCAGTAGTACAGTTTAACTGGCATATCTAAAAGAATCAATCAGAAAGATTATAGAGGAAACGAACCGTAAATTCAATTCGCCGACGTCACCCCCCGGAGATATCCACCAGAGCATATGGGTTTTGATATATTTTATATGCGAACTACCCGAAAGTGATAGAATGGAAAACGACAACGAAAACAATTTTCAGAAGTTAATCATAATGGCAGAACGGCTAACGGAGCTTATCATCGGACAGGCTAAGCTATCGGTAGTGCTGGGGGATATAACCAAGCAAAGCACCGATGGTATCGTCAATGCGGCTAACCCCGGTCTCATGGGCGGTGGTGGCGTGGATGGAACCATTCATCGAGCCGACGGAACGGTTATACTGGAGGAGTGTAAGCAAATCGTCGCCCGGCAGGGACGCTTACCAACCGGCAAAGCCGTCATAACCATCGGCGGTAAGCTTAAGGCTAAATATGTCATCCATACCGTAGGGCCAGTTTGGCACGGCGGCAACAAAGGCGAACCGCAGTTACTGGCAAGCGCCTATCGCGAGAGTCTGAAAATGGCTGAAATTAATAGACTGACCGGCGTTTCCCTCCCGTCGATAAGCACCGGCGCCTACGGCTATCCCGTAGCCGGCGCCGCTGAAGTAGCCGTAAAAACTGTCGCCTCTTTTCTTAAAAAAAACCCTGGCTATTTGAAAGAGGCGATATTCGTTCTTTTTGATACCGCAACCCATGAAACCTATCGCTCCGCTATCGAAAAGCTCTCGCGCCAGACACCCACAGGATAAACACCAGAGACAGCGCCCGCCAGTCCCGATTCATACCGTCCTCCGGATGTCTTATTTGTCGCCAGTACCCGGGGTTAAGTATAATAGATTTGTTAATATGTCAGGTCAATAAACACACCAGGGGGGAAACGTATGACAGAACCGTTAGCAAAAATAGAAAAACCTTCGGCAGAAGAATTCCGAACCGGCAGAAAACTGCTCTTTGTGCCCCTTATTTTCTCTCCCCGGGAAGCACCCCCCGATTTCACGGAATTGGTCAACCATTACTGGGAACAGGTAGAGGCACAGATAAGCAAACTGGAGGCCACGCTAAGCGTAGTGCATAAAGTCTACCATGAGCTGATACCGGTGGGTGGTAAAGAAGGATTGAAAGCCATCAAAGAACTGAATTGCGGCAGCTACCCGATTACGCGCACCCGATTAAAGAATAAAGCCAAACTTCAGCCGGTTGAGGACAGTGAGCTACTGATGGAGTTCATGGACTGGAGTAAATGCCTGTCTATCGGCCTGCAAAGTCTGAAAGCAATCACCCTGGTCTATAAAGCCTATCCTGAAACCCAGAAAAAAAGGAACCTTCATATCACAAAACAAATAGACAAGACTTTAAAGACTGATGAGACCGCATTACTACTGATGCAAGAAGACCATCAGATTCAATTTCCGTCAGATATTCAGGTGTTCTACGTAGCGCCCCCGAGCCTGGATGAAATCAAACGCTGGCTCAGAGACCGCCCGGCAGAAGCTCAAACCCCCGAGGCGGAAGCTCAAACCTGATACGGAATAAAAAAACCAGCGGTCGGATTTAAATACGCCCGAATACTTGTGGTATCTGGATCCACTCAAACGGGCACCCTTTAATTTTAATAGCCGGTTGCACTATAATTATGAGGCTTGGCCCTAAATCAAAAGGTATCTTAAAGGAGACGGAGCGGTATTCAGACTTCATCAAACAAACGCTGGCTGATACTAACGACGGTGTTCCTGGCTGCCTTTACCTTCCTGTTTTCCATGCAAGCCGCGCCTCCGTTGATCCCTGCCATCATTAAAGACTTCAACTTAAGCCATACCGCGGTTGCGGGGTTAATGCTCTTTGTTGCCCTGCCCGCAATGGTTTTATCAATACCGGGCGGGTTCCTGGCAGACAGATATGGCAATAAAAGGCTGAGCATAATAGGGCTTGGGCTTATCTGCCTGGGGACTCTCATCACCGCAGTGTCGCCGTCGTTTGCTTTACTCCAGAGTGGCCGTGCCATCGCCGGAGTCGGCGGCGCCCTTATCCTGTCGGCCGCACCTCCTTTACTCTTCCAATGGTTCAGCGGTAAAGAGTTGGGTCTGGCCATAGGCATATGGGCGATCAACATGCCGCTGGCTACCGTGCTCTCCTTTAATCTCCTCGGCCGGGTAGAAATAGTTTACGACTGGCGGGCCGGTTTCTGGATAGCCACCGTCCTTACCGCAGTAGTACTGCTCATCTTCATAATATTTACAGAAGAGAAAAAAGTGGCTCGTGCTACTTTTTCCCTGGCTACCCTGAAAACAGTCCCAATATGGCTCATGGCCTTCAGCTGGGGCAGTTTTAACGTGGCAGTACTTTCCCTGACTACCTGGGGGAAGACGCTCTTTATGGATTTTAAGGGGTTCTCACCGGTCTATGCGGATTTTCTGTCCGGTTTAATAATGCTGCTGGCTTTCACTACACCACTGGCAGGCTACTTATCGGGAAAATTAGACCGGCGTCGTCCGCTCATCATACTTTCTACAGTGGGTATGACGGTCTGCCTGGCATTACTGCCCGGTATCGGTAACGCACCCACAGTACTGCTACTTGTAGTGCTGGGCCTTTTTTCCGCCCTGACCCCACCCTGTATCTTTGCCCTTCCCCCGGAATTGGTAGGGCCTGAGAATGCCGGGTTGGGCTTTGGAGTACTTAATACAGCATTGAACTTAGGTATTGTCCTCGGACCGCTCCTCGTAGGCTTAGTGCTGGACATCACCCACAGCGAGGCATTGGTCTTTTACACAATGGCCTTCTTTACAGCACTTGGGGGGCTTTTCGCTTACCTTCTTAAGGTAAAGTAGGACAGCCCGCTTCAGAGGCTGACATACTGTTACCTCAGCTTCTACCACTAAGCGCTGGACAGCATAACTAAACATGCCATCAAAAAAAGGAAAGCGCCCCCAAGCGAATTCGAATCGCTGTCGGCAGCTTGAAAGGCTGCTGTCCTAGGCCTCTAGACGATGGGGGCACGCTAGGAAAGTATATCAAAGATTTAGTCGGTGTTCAAATTACCCTCAAATCCCCCAACCTCAAAACTGTGCTACAATACTAATGGCTCGAAAAAATAATCCGTCAATCACGGCCGCCGATAACTAAATGAAAAAACAACTGCACATTAGAGTAATCCCTTTACTGACTCTACTATTGGTAGTAGCCATTACCGCCGGTATCTACTTTACCTATGGACGCCATCCGGAAAGGCTCGCCGAATTCAAAAACTATGCCTACGGGGGGGCTTTCCTCGTCAGTTTTCTTGGGAATGCCACGATTATTCTACCCTCCGTCGTCTTGGTTATACTGACCAATATGGGTATTGTCCTTTACGCAACGACGGGACCCGCCGGCCCCATTATCCTCGGTGTGGTGGGCGGGATTGGCGCGGCAATCGGAGAAATAACCGGTTACCTTGCCGGCCGCAGTGGCCGGACAATCGTTCTTGGACACAAAAGCTACGCCCGGATGGAGGGGTGGTTAAATAAATGGGGGGCGATTACTATTTTTCTGATATCAGTAGTGCCGCTTTTATTCGATTTAGTTGGTATTGCCGCCGGTACGCTTCGTTTCCCGATTTGGAAATTTATACTGCTATGCGCCATGGGCAGAGTGATTTTATACGTGGCCATAATACTGGGCGCCACCCTGGGATGGCAGACATTATTACCCTATTTCGGTTGACGTCCCCTGATTTTCACTAACAGCGCCGCCCCCGTCAACAGGTAAATAAAACAGGCCATCAGCATTACCAGATACCCCAACCCTGACCCATATCCGTTAAAGAAATCAATCACCGGACCGATGAGACGAGCCAGCGCAGCGCCGCCCGCCGTAGCCAGATTGGTCAGTCCAAGATAGCGCGCTTCCTCCCCCCTGACAACTAAATCCGTCGCCAGCGCCCAGTTCGTACTCATAAACGCGCCAAATGAAAGCCCCACCAGTCCACCACCAAACATAATAATGAGGTAGTCATACCGAAACAGGAAGATTAACGCAATCCCCACCGCCCCAAGGAGAGCCGAACTAACCGCAATCGAGCGGCGTCCCACCCGGTCAGAAAGACGCCCCGCAGGATAGACCACGGCTAACATACACAGCACCGCCACAATGGAAAACCGGGCGGTAGCCAAGGCGGGATTAGCCACCCCAACCACATCACGGAGAAAATATAGGGCGAAGGTCTGTAAGGTAGTAAATGCCATCAGAATAAGCACACGGGATATCAAGAACCAGCCAAAATCACGGTTTGCCCTGACATCAATTTTAAAACATTTATACAGGGCAGGCAGCAAGGGTAATTGAGAATCGATTCCAGGACCCTCCTTAACCATAAGGAGTGTGATTATCAACGCACTCAGCATGACTGCCGCCAGCACACCTAGAGCCAACCACAGCCAGGATATTCCCTGCTCAGCGGAGTAGTGGCCCATAAAGAAGGCTAGGGGATATAACATGGTAACCCCCCCCAGTATTTCCAGCAGGCTCTTCACACCAGAGGCGCGCCCCCGCTTACCCTCCGGGACAATGTCCGGGATAAAAGCCTGGTAGGAACCCTGCGCCAGGTTGGTGCTAATCTGCAACAGACAGTATATGAGCAAAATAGCCAGAAAACCTTGCGCCAGCCCGATACCGGGCACAAATAGAAGAGCAATGATAGTACCGATTAAGATGTAGGGTCGTCGCCGCCCCCACCGAAAACCGGAGCGGTCACTTATTGCTCCCGCCACCGGCTGAACGGCCATTGCCAGCACCAGTCCGGCAAATGTGAGCAGACCAAGATAGGTATTCTTTTCCAATTCGACAACAAAGTCTAGCAGTCGCAACGGCAGAATAATGCTGTGCAAGCCGCTCCATAGCGCCGACAACGCAAAGCCATAGACCGCAATCTTGATATAGCCGGCAGTATTACGTCCGCCAGCCCAAATGTCGGTGCCGGTATTACCTGTCGCCGCTTTCATCTCAACCCAGCATAGCAGAGGCAGTCGCTGCCCGACAACCTCTGGAATCCTTACTGCGGATTTGATTTTAAACCCGACATTCGGTATACTTTCTCTTAGTCTGCAGTTAGCAGCATGTGACCGAACAACCAGAGATTTTCCATATGCGCGATAACCATTATCCATTTTTCATCGAACCCAGCGGCGAGGTGAAACCAGGCAATTTTACCCCCCTGGTTCTGGGTAACGTCAACGAGAAAACTCTGGGAGAACTGTGGCAGAATATGCTTACCTCTCCCGTCTTTCACCAGGTTAAAGACCCTAAATACCGGACCGGATATTGCAAGAGTTGTCCGCATGCAGATGACTGCGCGGGGTGCCGCTCCCGAATCTTTGTCCTTACTAAAGACTGGTTCGCGTCAGACCCGGTCTGCCCGCTAAAACCGAAATAAAGAGGTTATTATGCGAATTTTAGGCATTGACCCAGGAACTATCTCCTTCGATCTTTGTCTCCTTGATAACAGGGATATCAAATTCGAAGAGAGTATACCGTCAGGTATGGTAGCCGAGAGACCCGAAGATATGGCTGAGAAATGCCAAAGCCTGAAGCCTGATGTTATAATAGCTCCCTCAGGTTACGGGCTTCCCAACCGGAGGTTAAACGAAATCAGCGAGAGGGAAATGTTCGAGCTGACGCTAGTTCGGGAAGGGGAGAGGGTAGCGGTTCTTGACGGGATGAAGAAATTCTTCGCTATAATCAAAGAAACCGAGCTGGAGACTCTTTTCCTTCCGGGAGTGATTCACCTTCCCACCGTTCCCCGATGGCGAAAATTTAATAAAATAGATATGGGTACGGCAGATAAGCTGTGCATAGGTGCCCTCTCTGTGGAAATGGTCTCTCAAAAAAAGGGGGTGACTTATTCTGAGGTTGAGCATATTGTTGTTGAACTCGGTGGGGGATATAATTGTACCCTTACCATAGAGAGAGGCAGGATAATAAACGGCATCGGCGGCACTCTCTTCCCTGGTCCCAGCTTTATGAATTCCGGAGCTATGGATGGCGAAATTGCTTACCTTCTAAGAGATTTTGAGAAGAGTCTACTCTTTCAGGGAGGCACCAGCTACCTAACTGACTCAGAGAACCTGCCTATAGAAGGCTTCACTAAACAATCGTACCCCGAAGCATTTAACGCCTTCGTTGAAGGCATCCTATTTGCAGTGTGCAGCCAACGGTCTCTATTAGAGAACCGCGAAATCTACCTCTCAGGGCGATTGACCAAATATAAAAACATATACAATCCGGTGAAGGTTTGTTTAGAGAAACTAGGCTATACCGTAAGCCTATTACCTGTGCTCTCAAACCGGAGCAAGGCAGCGGCTCAAGGCTATGCTATTGTAGGTAACGGGATATGTGGGGGGTGCTATGAGCCACTGGTAAAGCATATGATGATAGACAAGGCTGAAGGGTCGGTTACTGATCATGTTTATTGGAGGGCGAGAATATGACTGGCCCAATATACGTAGACTGGGCGATTACCAACGCCTGCAATCTAAATTGCCGGCATTGTGTTGGTATGGAGAACGGTAAGCTAAGCCATGATGAAGCCAGAAAGATAGCCAGGGATATTGTTGGACTGTCACCACAGTGGGTAATATTGGAGGGGGGCGAACCCTTGCTGCGTGATGACCTGTACCAGATAGGAGAAATGTTCGAGCAAGCGGGGATTAATATCTTTATAATAACCAATGGCAACGCCTTCAGCCAGGATAGATTGCAGAAATTGGCTTCCTTCTCGCCCAAGGTTCTCTTTAGTATTGACGGAGCTGATGCCGCTGTCTATGAATACACCAAGAGAGGAGCCAATTTTGAGCTCGCCAAGGAATGGGCAGCGCAGTGTGCCGCTCTGGGGATTTTCCACGGCCTGACTACGGTCCTCTCCAAGCTTAACCTGGAACAAGTTAGAGAGCTTATCCAGTTAACCGAGAGCCTGGGCGGGAAGAGGATTATCTTCCTGCCGTTGAAACCTTTTGGGAAGGATGAGGCCTCCCGCAGGTATTACCAGCAATATGCGCTGACCCCAAAGGAACAGGAGGCCGCAGTAAAGGAAATATATAGCTGCGGAAGCAACCTGGATATTTTCTACGACGAGCCATTCCTGTGGAACCTCTCCTCTAAGCACGGCCTCTCCATCAGCAATGTCGATAGTGGGATTACCATACCAGAGGTGGAAGGATGTGCCGCTTCCTACTCACTATATATTCAGACCGATGGCAGTGTCCGGCCCTGCATGTTCTCCGCTGAAGAATTAACTTTTGGGAATGCGGCCAAAGAGTCACTGGAGGATATATGGCTGAGGATGCGACAAAGTGAGATACTTACTAATTGGTCTGACCAGAGGGTAAGGAAAGGGGCCTGCGGGCAGTGTCATCAGTTCGAATCATGCTGTGGATGCTTGGCCCGCACCATGACTCTCTCGGGAGATACACTGGAGACAGACCCCTGTTGCCCCTTCACCGCCTGAACCTTTCCGTCACACGCCTGATTCACCTTCTACCTGAGGTGATTAAACTGGAGAGGCCCTGAATTTTACGGGTAAACTGCCGGCGCCTCAAGTCCCGCCGTTTCCGGCAGACCGAGCATGAGGTTCATATTCTGAATCGCCTGTCCCGCTGCCCCTTTGACCAGGTTGTCAATACAACTTATCACAATAAGCTGTCCGGTGCGCCGGTCAATGGTGGGGTGGATGTGACACTGGTTGCTACCCCAGATATACTTGGTATGGGGTGGAGAATCCGTAATCCGGACAAAGGGCTTCTCCTGGTAGAAGTCCCGGTATAACTGCTTCAATGCCGCCAGTTCTTCCTTACCCCCCGCTATCTTACCGGAAACCAGCCGAGCATAGCCCGTGGTCAGTATTCCCCGCGTCATTGGTATCAGGTGAGGCACAAAGGTCACCGAGAACGATTGTCCCTTAGAGAGTTGCTCCAGCTCCTGAACTATCTCAGGCAAATGACGGTGCCCCTCCAGCGCATAGGCAGACACATCCTCATTAACTTCGGAGTAGCGGGTTTTTAAACTGAGCGCCCTACCCGCCCCAGACACCCCGGACTTACTGTCAATAATAATATTGGGTTCAACAAGACCGGCCCTAACCGCCGGCGCCAGAGCCAGAATAGCTCCCGTAGGATAGCACCCGGGATTAGCCACCAGACTGGCGCCGACGGCCCGGCTCCGGTGTAACTCCGGTAACCCGTAAACTGCCTGTTCCAGGAGGTGAGGGGCGGGGTGAGTAAAACCATACCACTGCTCATATTCTCCCGATTTTTTCAGCCGGAAGTCGGCGCTGATATCCACCACCTTAATACCCTTAGCCAACAACGGCACAACTACCTCAGCACTGTCCTTATGAGGCATTGCCGAAAAAGCCAAATCAACCTCCCCCAACTCGACTTCAATAGGCAAATCGATGCCAGACAGATGAGGGAAAACCGCACTCAGTTTCTGCCCGGCGGCACTCCGGCCGGTAACCGAGGTAAGTTCTACTCTCGGATGACTAAACAGCAGCCGTGCCAGCTCAACACCGGCATAACCAGTAACATTGATAATACCCACCCTTGTTTTACTCACCAGAAACCCCCTTAAGTCATCTCAGCTATTCATCATCAGAGCTAAATTCGGCAATTTTCCGGTCTTGCCGCAATCTAGCTAAAATTCGCTTGACCTCAATTCCTTTCCGGCCGGAGACCGACATAATCCTTCCCAGAAATTCAAGACTGGCTTCATACTCCGGACTTACCAGCTCCACGACTCCCAAACCTTTAAGCAACTCAGCTTCTCTACCCCGGTGAACCCGTGCCACAATTTTAAGCTTGGGGTTAAGCCTCAAGGCAGTCTTTACTGTGGTCATCACCGCTAATGGGTCAGGAAATGTTATCACTAATATCTTAACTTTATTTAAGTCTACATGAGAAAGGATATGAATATTGCTGGCATCTCCATAAATACAGGCTATAGCATCACACCGCATCTCAATAATACGCTCCGGATCAGTCTCAATAACGGTATAAGGTATTCCGATATCCCGCAAACCATGAGCGATATTTTGCCCGACTCTCCCGTAGCCCGCAATCGCTACTGGACTCACCGCCTCAGATGAGTCGAAATCAGACAAAGCTAACGTGGTTTCGCCTTCCAGTACTCCGCCTGCTGGCATCTTCGTTAGTTTAGGATACAACCAGGAAACTAAACTCATAGCTAGTGGTGTCAATATCATGGTGATAATAGCGCTGGCAAGAATTATGGAATAAAACTGGTCAGAGATGATGTCCGTTTTGATTCCGGATTGGGCCAGAACAAAACTAAACTCCCCGATTTGGAAAAGACCGGTGCCAGTTAAGACGGCTATCCTTCCGCTATGTCTAAAGAATCGAACAATACCAAAAACAACCAGGAATTTTATGAAGATAATAATAGCTACAGTCACGGCTATTAACCCCCACTGCTCAAGTACAAACCTTGGGTTTAACAGCATGCCCAAAGAGATAAAGAACAAGGTAGCAAAAATATCTCGCAGTGGAGTAATCTCTGCCAAAGCCTGGTGGCCAAACCTTGATTTGCGAAGCACCAACCCAATTACAAAGGCGCCAAAGACCACTGAAAGTCCGAGAGTGTAAGTGCCGGCCGCTGCCCCCAGGCTCAAAACCAGAACCGTTAGCAGGAATAGCTCCCGGGACATAATACCACCAATCCTACCCATCAACCAGGGGAGTGCCCACAACCCCAGGAAAACGGCTATCCCGATAAAAAGGGCGGTTTTCCCAATGGCGATAGCCAGAGCCAGGAACACATTCTCCATCGTTCCGCCCAGAAGGGGTATTACTATCACCATCAGGACCACACTAATGTCCTGAAGAATAAGGATAGCAATCATAATCCGCCCGTGCACCGAGTCTAACTCACCCCTCTCCATTAATATTTTGAGGCAAACCATAGTACTACTGAGGGAGATAACCAGCCCAAATAAAGCAGACTGGGGTAAAGACCAGTTAAATAAAATGCTACCTACTACTAAACCTAAGGTAAAGGTAGCCAGAATTTGAGCTATGCCACCCCACAGACCTATCTTACCCACTTGTCGCAATTGACTGACCGAGATTTCCAATCCCAGCGTGAACATCAATAAGGCAACACCTATAGTTGCCGCAGCCTCAATTAATGCTAAATCACTCACCAGGGCAAGCGCATAAGGACCCGTTAGCACACCGACTACGAGGTAACCCAATATCACGGGCTGCCTCAGCCGATGGACTATCATTCCTCCCGCTAAAGCTGCTCCCAACAGGATGGTAATACTAATAACTAAATCTAATTGAGGCATAACTTTACCTAAACACCCTGAATGCAGAGATATTACAGGCCTATTGTAGCATATGATATCCCATGGTGGCACTCAAACGGGCATAAATTCTTGTAACGCAGGTTGGCATATGTTACCATTAAACAGAACTATTAACATCCAACATTTGCCTTCACAACTTTCAGGAGTTAAATTAGATGCCTAAGATTTTTTTTATCGACGTAACCAATCGGGACGGAGTTCAAACCGCCAAACTCGGCTTATCCAAACTTGAGAAAACACTGATAAACAAGTACCTGAACGATATGGGTATCTTCCAGTCCGAGTTTGGTTTCCCCACCACCAAACACGAAACCCTCTACCTGAATGCCAATCTGGAACTGGCTGAAGTAGGCGTCCTGAAACCCATTCGTTTAGAAGGCTGGATTAGAGCCATTACTAACGATGTTGAGACCGCTTTCCAGCGGGTGCCGAATATCCGGCATCTCAATCTTTCCATATCCACTTCCGACCAGATGATTAACGGCAAGTTCCAGGGGAGGAAGACGAGGAATGATATTATAAACGATATGGCCAAGGCAGTTGACGCCGCCCGGTCTCTGGGTGCGGAAACCATCGGGGTCAATGCGGAAGATGCCTCCCGGACTGACCTGGATTTCCTCATTCAATTCGGGCTTGCCGCCCGGAAACATGGCGCCGACCGACTCCGGTACTGTGACACCCTGGGTTATGACAACCCTTTCTCAGTCTATGACACCATCAAAACGCTGGCGGAAAAGACCGGCATGCCGATTGAGGTACACTGCCACGGCGATTTGGGAATGGCGGTCGCCAATTCGATTGCCGGCGCCCGAGGAGCCATTGACGGTGGACAAGACGCCTATATTAACACCACCATTAATGGCATCGGGGAAAGAGCCGGAAATGCCGACCTGGTGGCAACCGTTCTCGCCGTTACCAAATCAAAGGGATTCATTGAGAAATATCAACTGGCACATCCCGTAAAGTTAACCCGAGCCGCCAAAATAGCCGAATTTGCCAGCTATGCTTTTGACGTCCCAATTCCGATAATCCAGCCGGGGGTCGGGGCCAACGCCTTTGCTCATGCCTCCGGGATACACGCCGACGGCGTTTTAAAGGACCCGGAAAACTACGAGCTATACAGCTACAGAGAGCTGGGCAGAGGTAAACCGAAGTTTGTCGAGACGGGAAGAGAGATTATTGCCGGGCAGTACAGTGGGATTTCCGGCTTCAGCCATATAATGGGTAAGATGGAAATACCATTTAAGACCCGGGAAGAGGCAAATGAGATTCTGGAACTGGTGAGATACGCCAATGTAGAATCGCAAAAGCCCCTCGTTGAAGACGAGCTACTGTTTATCGCCAAATATCCGAAGATTGCCAAGAAGTTGTTAACCCTTAAGCCGCTGGATTAAATATACTATTGCCAATAGCCAGGTGACTACCCGGAAAAGCCGCCTCTTTTTATATAATATATAAGGAGACACTAAAAATAAGGAGTCAACATGGCCAATGAATTGCCCGGCTTTAAAGCCATTGGTATTGTCAGGAATAAAATTAAGCAGCCACCGGGCGCTGGCTATGCCTGGAAAGATATTGTTTCCGATATTGTGATTGATAGTAGCCTTACTGAAGCTCTGAATAATTTGGATGAGTTTTCTCACATCATAGTACTTTACTGCTTTAATCAACTACCTTCTGACGGGCAAGTGGCAATAAAAGTACACCCCAGAGGCAAACCGGAGCTTCCCCTGGTGGGGCTTTTTGCCACACGGTCGCCACATAGACCGAATCCGATAGGCAAAACCAACATCAGGTCACTCCAGCGTCAGGGTAACCGGCTGCGGGTGCAAGGACTTGATGCCATCGACGGTACGCCGGTCATTGATATCAAACCCAATATCCCGGGAGATGATTCAGTAAACAATGCCAGGGTGCCTCCGTGGAAAGTCAGCCATTAAGCCAGGCGTTGCGAAACATCTACCAGCAGCTTATGGCTCACTACGGGCCCCAGCATTGGTGGCCCGCGCGAGAATCCTTTGAAGTAATCATTGGCGCCATACTTACCCAATCAGCCGCCTGGCGTAATGTCGAGAAAGCCATCGCCAATCTAAGGGCAGCCGACGTATTGTCACCAAAAGCACTGCGCCGGCTAAGTATCTCTGAACTCGCTACGCTTATCCGCCCCTGTGGCTACTACAACGCCAAGGCGTTAAAACTCAAGGCTTTCGCCGATTGGCTCGAAAAACACTACCAGGACGACCTCAACCGGCTGTTCGCCCGTAATATTGACCCCCTGCGCCAACAACTATTGGCTATCTATGGCATCGGCGAGGAGACGGCTGATTCTATCATCCTGTATGCCGCCGGCAAACCCTCATTCGTCATTGATGCGTACACCCGCCGCATTCTAAATCGTATAGGTCTCTATCCGGATAGCAATCGTTATCTCTCGTATCAAACCTTTTTCACGGATAATTTACCAGACGATTCCCGGCTATTCACGAATATCACGCCCTGCTCGTCTGCCTGGCGAAGGATGTCTGCCGCAAGTCACCGCTTTGTTCATCATGCTGCCTCAATAACCGGTGCCAGTCCTATACCGAGATTGCCTGAAAACTTTCACCCCGGCCCCTATTTCAATATATTGGGTGTTCAAAATAGGATGACGCTAACAGACACTCCCCCTCTTGACGCTGATTAGCGAGGCCAGTTAATATTGACCTGGGATTTTTATGGGGAAGAGACCATTTAACGATACGGAATTAAATAGCCTCGCTCAAGAACTGGCCGATTTAATTATAAACTCGGAAAGAATAGTGGTTTTTACCGGCACCGGCATCAGTACCGAGTCAGGAATTCCTGATTTTCGCGGCCCGGGTGGCGTCTGGGAACGCTTTGACCCTGACGATTTCGCCTACCAGAAGTTTCTTACCGACCCCGAAGCCAGGCGGAAGCACTGGCAGATGCTTCACGGCAGCGGGCTAACCACCGAGGCTGAGCCAAATCAGACACACTACGCTATTGCTGAACTTGACCGTCTGGGCAAACTGGACTGTGTCATTACCCAAAATATGGATAACCTGCACCAGAAAGCCGGCTTACCTAACGGCCGGGTGCTGGAGCTTCACGGCAACATGCAGTGGGCGGTATGTTTGAGTTGTGGTAAGCGTTATCCCTTTGAACAGGTTAAAACCAGACTTGACGTCAGTGAGACGGTTCCGGATTGTGAAGCTTGCCATGGTCTCTTGAAACCAGGCGTGGTATTCTTCGGGGAGTCTTTACCCGACGGGGTACTGGAAGAGGCTGCCCGCCGCTCGCAGAACTGTGACCTACTTCTGGTCATTGGCTCAACGCTGGTCGTCTACCCCGCCGCTTATATCCCTGTCTATGCGGTTGAGTCGGGCGCCAGTTTGGTTATCATCAATCTCAGTCCCACTCCTATGGACAAGCAGGCTACCGTAGTGATTAGAGCCAGCGCCGGTGAAACCATGTCCCGGATGTTAAAACAGATGATAGACAAAATTGGCAGTTGACCCTACCAGCAGGTTAGACCAAAATGCATCCCATTACTTGAAATCAACAATGCCCACCGGCAACATTGAAGCTACTGCCAGACTCATACGCGGGATTGAAAATGAATCCAGTACCTAATTTTCAAAGCTAAAGAGAGGACTCGCACCTTCACCGGTGGAGTACTTATCGCCACCAAATACCTTATGTCCCATCTTAACTCGTTTGCCAATTATTTCCATAGTGACTTCACCCGGGTCAATACCGGTGAGATTACCCATTATCCAGGGTCCCTCATCCAGCTTCACCATAACGATAATGTAAGGAACCTCATCTTCACGCCCCTCGGCAGCCACGTTTACCACCGTGAAAGTCTGAATTTCACCCCGGCCGCCAAGCTCAACAATATCCAAATTCGGGCTGCCACATGCCAAACAGACCATCTTCGGTGGCACGATAACTGCACCACACTCATTACATTTCAAACCCAGCAGTTTATCCTGTTTCAGCGCTTCGCTATAATCTTTAAAAATAAGCTTATATTCCACTTCTTGCCTCCTAACAATCAGGATAATCCCGTTACCAGCCGCGTTGCAGAATCAGATTAACCAGCGTACTGCCGTCACCGCCCAGCGTATCCGTCATTCCCGTCCTAGCCCCTTCCACCTGCCGTCCGCTTTCCACCTCACCCCTGAGCTGTCTGGTTACTTCGTACACCTGACCGGCGCCGGTGGCGCCTATTGGATGCCCCTTGGATTTCAAGCCGCCGGAGGGATTAATCACCACCTTACCGCCAATATCCGCTTCACCCTTCACCCACGCCTCGCCTGAAGTACCATAATCAAAAAAACCGAGACTTTCCGCGGCAATCAAACTAGCAATACTGAAACAATCATGAAGCTCACAGATATCTATGTCCTGAGGCGTCAGCCCCGCCATATCATAAGCCCGCTGAGCAGCTATTTCTCTGGCCCTAATCCGCGGCAGATATTCGTGCTGGTTGGACAGAGGGCCGGACGAAGCCTGACCGGCGCCGATCATATATACCGGCTTATTCGTTAGTTTTCTGGCTATCTCTTCTGTCGTTAGGACGATAGCCGCCGCACCATCTGAGAACGGACAGCAATCATGCAGGGTGAGCGGCGTGGATACCACAAAACTGTTAAGCACCTTCTCCATGGGCATATTACCATATTTACCGCTAAAATGGGCTTTGGGATTGATGTTCCCGTGTTTATAGGACTGGATTGACACCGCTGCCAACTGTTCCCTAAGCTTAGCCAGGGGAATTCCGTACTTTACCGAGTAAAGATGCGTCAGCATGGCAAAAACTGCCGGGAAGGTAATCCCGGACGGATACTCGTAACGAGCGTCACTGAACATGGCAAAGGTGCGCGTGGCGAGCCCGGTGCCCATAGTCGCCGCCCGCTCTACCCCACCCGTCAGCACAATATCATAGAACCCGGAGGCGACCCACATAAAGGCATCCCTGACCGCTACACTGGCTGAGGCACAGGCTCCCTCATAGCGATTCGCCGGTATGTTGAAGGCACCGATATTCTCGGCAGCGAACGACTGTACCATGCCTTGTCCCTCGGAAAAATCCCCCAGCGCATTACCCAGAAATAAAGCCTGAATGTTCTTTGGTTTTAAATTCGACTCACTAAGGGCGTCCATAGCAGCTTCAGCAAATAGCTCAACCTGCGTCTTATCCTGAGCACCACTGAACCTCGTCTCGCCAACACCAACTACGGCTACTTTCCGCATGAGACTCCTCCCTCAAATTACTGGCCGTCCGGACCTGGTCACGGGATAAACATCGGCATAAATACCCGGTGAGTCCGGCCCGTATCAGGTTACTGCATCCCAGCCTGTGCCGTCAAACCTAATCCACCGGGTAACGCTAACTATCCGGTGAAGAATAAGGACGGTATATCGCCGACTTGGCCAACAACTCGGCAACGTCCATCGCCTGGAGTGACTCTTCTGCATCTTTTGCCCTGATGGCGTCATCAAACATCTGCAGGCAGTAAGGGCAAGCCGTAGTGATTATGTGGGTTCCCGTCGCCATCGCCTGCTCGGTTCGTATCTCACTTATTCTCTGTCCAATGCGTTCTTCCAGCCACATCCGGCCACCACCGCCACCGCAGCAGAAACCGCGGCGGTGGTTATCCGTCATCTCAACGAGTGATAAATCAGGGATGTGACTCAGTACTTCCCTTGGCGACTGATAAATATTGTTATATCTTCCCAGATAGCAAGAATCATGATAGGTTACCGTTCCTTTGGCACCTTTCACAATCTTTAGCTTGTTTTCCTTAAGCAGGCCAGCCAGGAATTCAGTATGGTGAAATACCGGAACATCGCCCCCGAACTGAGGATACTCGTTTTTCAGGTCATGGTAGCAATGAGGACAGGCGGTAACTATCTTCTGTATATTATAACGCTCGAAAGTCTCAATATTCTTCGCTGCCTGCATCTGGAACAGATACTCATTACCCAGCCGGCGCGCCGGGTCGCCACAGCAACTCTCCTCTACGCCCAGGATACCGAAGTTAACACCCGCCAGCTTCATCAATTTAGCTACTGAACGGGCAATCCGGGTGCTTCTATCCTCAAGCGCTGAAGTACAGCCAACCCAAAAAAGTACCTCCACATCACTATCCGCAGACAGAATTTTAATATCCAGTCCTTCCGCCCAATCCGTTCTGGTTGCCGTCGTGCCGCGCCACGGATGCCCCCGGTCCTCAATGCTCCGTAACGCCACCTCCGCCGTTTCGGGGATCAGAGATTGTTCCATCACCAAGTTCCGCCTGACATCAACAATCTTATCGATATGCTCAACCCAGAGGGGACACACTTCATCACAGGCACGACAGGTAGTGCACGCCCAGATTTCATCCTCCGCCAGGACATTACCGGCAATGGAATTTTCTGGATTGACTGCGGCGGTTTCCGCCTCGTCCTTGGCCTTGAGCAGTTTAGGCCCAACCTCAAGTAACCGGTTCTTCAGATCCTGAATTATTTTCCGGGGGTTAAGCGGCTTGCCACTGGCCGTCGCCGGACAGTTTTCCTGACAATTATTACACGTCACACAGGTATACAGGTCCAGAATCTGCTTCCAGCTAAGATCAGTTATCCGGGACGCGCCCAGCGTCTCCGCAACCTCAAAATCAATCGTTTTCAGGGCGCCTCGGGGAAGCGGTGATTTGAAAAGTATATTAAATAAGGACACCAGTATATGAAGGTATCTTGAATAAGCGATAAAGACCAGGACAAAGAGCACGGTGAGCCAGTGCGCCCAGAAGAACCAGATGCTGGCTGACTCAACGGTAGCTATGGAACTCCCTCCGAAGATATTACTGAGAGCCGTACTTACCGGAGGCAGTACCGCACCCAGTCCTACCGGCGGATGACCCAGCGCAATACTGGTAGCTTCCTTAAAAAGATGGGTCAGCGGATGAAGCAGCACCGTCAGCAGGATAACCATCGCTTCAACGGTTCGTTCACCGGCCAGTCTTTCCGGTCTTACGATGTAGCGCCGGATAATGCCCCAGGCCGCACCCGTCATCACCAGCACCGCCATAATGTCCATTACCCAGGCATAGTAGAAGAAAAAACTGGTATGCTCCAGCGTTTCGGAAAGACCAAAGCCGGCGCTAACTATGATAAACACGAAATAGAAAAAGACAAAGGTAGCAAAGCCCCAGAACATAAAAGCATGACCGATGCTCGCCCGGTCCTTAAACGTCAAGTTTTTTAACTGGCACCACTGCGTAAGGACCACCCATACGGTATAAACAACCCGCCCCACAATATGCCTGAAATCCCACTCTTTCTGCCCCAGGAACATATAGCGAACCAACTGATACATCCGGTACAGAAACAACCCCACAGCCAGAGCGGTTATGCCCCAGAAAAGCACGTATCCTGAAATACCCAAGTACGAAATACTGGTTGCCGACATTAATTACCTCCCAACTAAAGTTTGTCGCCCCGCTTCGACAGCACCACCACGAGCTTCACCGCAAACGGGTAACCGTCACTAGAGTCCCCAGAGGCACCGCCAGCAAATCAAAAAGCCGGAAATTAAGCCCCCACGGTACCATGATACTGACCAGATAGCTAACAACCAGGGCGATACCGGCAATAACCGCCAGTCCGAAACCACGTTTACGATTCACCGAAAAGCCAATTACTTCTGCGATAACATAACCAAAGCCGGGCGCCAGTAACAAATTCAAGTACAGAAAAAAGACAAAAAAACCAATGGCTCCCCAGAGAACGCCGCAAACCACGGACATAACCAATCCGGTACCCACTGCCCTGAAATAAAAGCCAGTTGAAACCTTGTATGTGGGCAGTCTGCGTAATTGAGCGCAGTCTTGACAGCGGGCGCCAACTGGCGTCTGCACCATACATTTGGGACATATTGACTTGCCACACTTGCTGCACTTTAGATTAGTTTCAATATCGGGGTGAGCCGCACATCTCATTGTAATCAATTTCGGTGTTTCCGCAATCCGGAAGGTTGTCCGCCTGGGGTACCGATAAGAGGTTTACGGCGTAACCAGGCTTCCCGGTCCCTTATATCCCGGTCAAAAATCAGCCGATTGATAAATAGATGTCCCCGGCTGACCGAGACCGTAACCGAGGTTTGCCGCACCGTTAGCCGTCTGATGAATATTATCAGAAATATAACCAAAAACCCCAGGGTAATGGGGAACGGCTCACCAACGGCCCAGCTAACCAGAGGTAACGAGGTGATTCCAGCGCCCGCACCCACTGCGGTATCATGAATAATAAAGGCGCCAATTGCCGCCAGCGTTAGCGCCGCTGTGGCTGACCAGGGAAATAGATAATTTACTAACGGCAGCATAATAGCCACTCCCAGAGTGGTTAGATTTCCCCTGCCCCCGCTAAAGCGGAGAAAGACGGGCCAGTTATGCCCGATAATAGCGGCTAAGCCCATCGCCACCTGCTGGGCAATATCCATCCCCAGCAGCGTAGCCACACCCACCACCAGCACCCCCTTACCACAGTCGAAGAGTATTACCGGCAGGGTTAACCACTTGGAAGTTGATTTCAACAAATTGGCCGCGCCCACATTACCGCTGCCATATTGACGGAGGTCAATACCCCGAGACAACCGGGCAATCAAATAGGCAATCGACACCGAACCTAACAGGTAGGCAGCCATTAGCCACATTATAAAACTTGCCATAAGCCCCCCTCAGTCCACCGATTTCAACCAAGGTGCTTCAGCTAAAGCGATGAGACGCTCGGCCGCTGCTATGGGCACGTCGATACCACCAATCATATTATCACCGTACTCATCCATACCGTGATAGTCACTACCACCGGTAACAATAAGGCTGTACCGTTCAGCCAGAGCAACCAGTTCCGCAGTCCTGCCGGAAATATAGCCGCCGTAGTAGGTTTCAATGCCCGCCAGACCAGCCGACTTTAGCTCAACAATAATCATCTCCGTATCCTTAATCGTAAACGGATGCGCCAAAACCGGTATTCCGCCCGCTCGCCTTATTACCTCCACTGCCTCCACAGGGGTTATCTTATCTCGCTCAACGTAGGCCAGACCATCCCGCCCGATATACTTGGCAAAGGCTTCTTGAAATGAGCTGATGTAACCCCCTTTCCATCATAGCCTGGGCAATATGAGGGCGTCCTATCGAACTAGCGACGGTCCTTTCCTGAATATGCTGCCACTCAAGACGTATACCTAAATCCGCCAGCCGTTCAATCATACCGCACGCTCGCCTTTCCCGGGAACGGCGCAATCTCGCCAGGATTTCAAGCAACTCGTACTGGGTATAATCGATAAAATAACCGAGAATATGAGCCTCACCGGTGGGCACATCGGTATTAATTTCAACCCCGGGAATAACCCTCAATCCAGGAAAGGCTCGGGCGGCTTCCAGAGCCGGCACAATGCCCTCCAGGGTATCATGGTCAGTAAGGGCGATAACCACCAGACCCTGCTCGGCAGCCTTACCCACAATTTCCGCCGGACTGAACCTGCCGTCAGAAGCCGTGGAATGAATATGCAGATCTACTTTGGACAAAGTTACTCCACCCCCCGACAGATTCGCTCGATGCTCTTTGCCTTCCCACTGGCCTCATCAACCTCAATTAGTATGGCGTTCAGCACAGTTCTACCCCGCCCTACCGTTAAACGGTGGGGTACCATCGTTAAGAAACGGTGCACAACCGAGTCGACAGTATCGCCGATAACCGAATCCACCGGTCCGGTCATACCAATATCAGTAACGTAGGCAGTGCCCCGAGGCAATAACTGGGTATCAATCGTACCAACATGGGTATGGGTGCCAAGTACCGCGCTGACACGACCGTCAAGGTATCGTCCTAAAGCAACTTTCTCTGAAGTTGCCTCAGCATGAAAATCAATGATGATGACCGGCGGTTTAGGCTTAATCTCAGCCAGTAGCTTATCCATGGCTCGGAAGGGACAATCATAATTACCAATGAAGGTCCTACCTATCAAATTAACTATCATTACTTTTTTAGTGATCATATATCCGCGGCCCGGTAATCCCGGCGGATAATTCATCGGTCGCAAGATAGGCATTTCGCCATTAAGATATGGAATAATCTCCTGATGAGCCCACACGTGATTGCCTGAAGTCAACACATCAACACCGGCGTCAAGCATTTCACTGGCGGTGGCTGACGTTACACCCACACCACCGGCAAGGTTCTCCGCGTTAGCGATAACCAGATTTACGTCAAACTGCTGCCGTAACCCGGATAGAAGCTCCCAGACTGCCTTTCTGCCCGGCCTGCCAATTACATCACCAATCGCTAATATCCGCACCGGTTTCTCCTACTTGGCAAAGTCAACCGCCCTTGTCTCCCTGATCACAGTAACCTTTATTTGACCCGGGTACTCCAGACCTCCCTCTATCCTCTTCACAATATCGCGGGCAAGCCTCATGGCGGAAAGGTCATCTATGTCCTCGGGCTTGACCAAGATGCGAACTTCCCGGCCGGCCTGAATTGCGTAAGACTTCTCTACCCCTTTGAAACTATTGGCAATATCTTCCAGTGCCCTCAGCCGCTTCAGGTAGCCCTCCAATAACTCACGCCGGGCGCCCGGACGGGCGCCACTAATGGCATCTGCCGCCGATATCATAAAACCCCAGTTGCTAATACTATCCGTCTCAAGATGATGCTCGGCAATACCCTGAACCACCTCAGGTGACTTGTCCCACTGCCTGACCAAGTCGGCCCCGATAGCGGCATGAGTCCCTTCAACTTCGCGGTCCACTGCCTTACCGATGTCATGAAGCAATCCGGATCTCCTGGCGATAGCAATATCAGCGCCCAATTCGGAGGCAATCATACTGGCGAGGTAAGCTACCTCCACGCTATGTTGCAATACATTCTGCCCATAACTGGTACGATACTTAAGACGACCCAGTAATCTAATTAAGTCCGGATGCAAGCCATGGACCCCTACCTGATAGGTGGCCTGCTCTCCGGTATTAAATATCTCGGAGTCCACTTCTTCCTTAGTCTTGGCAACAATCTCCTCAATACGAGCCGGATGAATACGCCCATCAAGGACAAGCTTGGATAAAGCCAGCCGTGCAACCTCCCGCCGTATCGGGTCAAAGCTGGACAAAGTTACTGCCTCAGGAGTATCGTCAATAATAAGGTCAACTCCGGTAGCCTGCTCCAAAGCTCTAATATTACGACCCTCTCGTCCGATAAGCCGCCCCTTCATCTCATCGCTGGGCACGGGAACGACGGAAACCGTGGTCTCGGATACTATTTCCGAAGCTGACCGCTGGATTGCCTGCGCCAAAATATCCTGAGTTTTCTTATCCGATTCTTCTCTTAGCTCATCTTCCCATTGATGCAGACGCCGGGACGTTTCTCCCTGCAACTCGACTTCTATATTCCCCAGTAGTTCTTTCCTCGCTCCGGCGCTGGACATGCCTGAAATCAGCTCTAACCGTTTTATCTGCTTATTTCGGGACTCCTCCAGATGAGTACGCATGCTGTCCATCTCTTTTTCTTTACCCGTCAGATTCCGCTCGCGATGCTCCAGCGCCTCTAATTTACGCTCCAAAGTCTCCGCCTTCTGAGCAGCACGATTCTCTTGGCGCTGCAAATCGGAACGCCGCGACCGATGTTCCACGTCTGCGTTTGTCCTGAGTTTACCCGCTTCGCCTCTAGCCTCATCCAGCACGCTTTTAGCCTCGTTACGGGCCTCGCTCAGCATACGAGACGCCTTTCTCTGGGCAATACGTATCTGTCGGTCCATTACTACACGTCGAGTAAGGTAGGTCAACACAGCCCCAAGTACCATACCAATGACAAAGCTGGAAAAATAAACAGCTATATTTAGAACCGTCATTCCATTCCTCCTTTACTATAATTTTCTATTCCCGGAGACAGACCATAGACAGTTAACGCCATACAGCCCACCAATTTAGTGTGCTCATAAACTGCTTTCTCGTCCGCCTCCCCCCTCCCGCCATAGCACCCCCACGGTATGCCTTATCACTTCGTAATTAAAGCCACGCCGTTGAAGATAGCCGCCCAACCGCCGATAAAAGCCCCGGTAATCGGAATAGGAAAGACTACGAGCTTTACCCAAAGCAGCCCGATAGGCACTATCTTCATCGTCAATAGCATCAATCGTCTTGCTGATAATGTCCTCCGCTACTCCCTTTCGTTTTAATTCAAGCCGGGTCAACCGCTGACTGCGCGGACTGAACGATTCCCGATTATCTCTCCAGAACCGGGCAAAAGTCCTATCATCAACCAATCCCTGCTCCTTCAGTCTGGCCATTACGGCCTGGACACAATCACCGCCAAAACCGCGCCGCTGGAGTCGCTCTCGTAACTCAGCTTCGCTTCTGGGGCGGCAGGCAAGAAACCCCGCCGCCCCAGTTAGACAACAGTGAAATTGACTATCACCGACCATTTTTTCAATTTCACTCTCCGGCAGTTCTTGTCCCACCCTCAGGTTTCCTTTCCCGGCGACCTCAGCTTCCAGACTAACGGCACGCTTACCGTCCAGAACCACGTGTACCCGCCTGTCTCGCCCTTTACCGGCACGGATAGCCGTAATTTTTTTCATTTACCGGCTCTACCCCCCAATAAACAAAAAAGGCTGAAGCATTAGCCTCAGCCCCACTTAATCTCCGTCTGTTAAACTAAATCAGTGAACTACTTCTATTTATTAGTAGACACGATACGGTTGTCAGCGGCTAAGGCTCTAATCTCCTGTTCAATTTGCCGGGCAAGCTCAGGGTTCTCAACTAAGTATTTCTTAGCACTCTCCCTGCCCTGCCCCAGACGAATATCACCATAGGAGAAAAAAGCACCCGCCTTTTTTACCAACCCTTGGCCCACACCCAGTTCAATAATATCCCCTTCCCGGCTTATCCCGTAAGCAAACATAAGGTCAAACTCAGCGACGCCAAATGGCGACGCCACCTTATTCTTCACCACTCGAGCCCTGACACGGTTACCGATTGCCACCGTCCCCTGCTTGATGGTCTCGATTCGTCTCAGGTCTATCCTTACTGAACTGTAGAACTTCAATGCCCGGCCACCTGGCGTAACTTCGGGATTACCAAAGACAATCCCGACCTTTTCCCGTAACTGGTTAATAAATATTACCGCAGCTCCTGACTTGCTAATTGCCGACGCCAGTTTACGCAACGCCTGCGACATCAAACGGGCTTGCAAGCCAACCTGCATCTCACCCATCTCCCCCTCAATCTCAACCCGGGGAACCAGGGCAGCCACGCTATCAATCACTATCACATCAACCGCCCCACTTCTGACCAGTGCCTCGGTAATCTCCAGCGCTTGCTCTCCGGTATCAGGTTGAGAAATGAGCAGGTCATCAATATTAATCCCACACTTCACCGCATAATCCGGATCCAGGCAATGCTCAGCGTCAACATAAGCTGCCATACCATTTTTTTTCTGCGCTTCAGCGATGATATGCTGAGCCAGCGTAGTTTTTCCCGAGGACTCCGGACCAAATATCTCGATAACTCGTCCTCTGGGAATGCCGCCCACACCCAGGGCTAGGTCCAATGTTAATGACCCGGTAGGAATAGCTTCTATTGATGAGATAGCGGTCTCTGTCCCCAGTCTCATGATAGAGCCTTCGCCAAATCGTTTCTCGATCTGACCGATAGCTAGTTCCAGTGCTTTCTCTTTCTCCGTACTCATTTTCGTCTGCCTACATAATATCACAGACGATAAATTAAAGACAATAGTTACACTGTCGACATAACTATTTATTTAGAGTCTGAAAACCATTCTCATTCCAAAAATTATTACTCCCCATTCTCCTGAGAAAGGCAAGCGGAAGAGGCGAATCAGGAAGCTAAATAATGAAATTTTAAATCAGGTAATTCCTAATTCAGCCAGCTTGTCCACGGTGGGTATTCCGGTATGGCTATCCCAACCCATCAGACCATAGTAATAGCTCTTAGCTCTCTCCATTTTCACCGGGTCGAGTGGTTTGTCCGCCAGCGCACCATCGGTTTTGGGCTTGAAGAAACGCGCCGGCAAGGTATCGTCAGCCGCCGTAAAACCCTCCCGGATATTGAATAACCGGGCAACGGTCATAATTCTCTCGGCAACCTTAATTTGCTCAATTATGCTGGTATCCCACCCGGTCACCGCCGCCGTCACATCAGCAATCTGCTCATGAGTATGGTGTAAAAATTGACATAGTACTAGTGAATCAAGCAATACGTGTTCAAGCTGTACTAGCCTGAATAGCGCTACTTTACGAGAGCTAATATTGTCCCGGGGAACGGGTTCCAGTATCCCCATTGGTCTCAGGTCACCCAGGTTTTTTTCGCTAGCATAGCCGTTATCATGTATATTGCAGCAATGGTCAGCGCCGGCGGGATTGACCATATAACCAAGTCCCATGCCGACTTTATATCGAGGTTCATGCATACCCGCTTCCAACCCCTTAACCTGAATGGCAAACTCCATTGAATTTTGACCGGTCTGTCCGGCGGCTCGGCTTGTCCCCTCAGCCAGCAATTCACCGATACCTTCACGCCGGGCAATCAGCTCAATCAGTTTAAGCATCGCCTCGTCATTTCCAAACCGTAGTTCAATACCGCCGGTATCTTTAACGCTGAACAGTCCGTTCTCAAAGCACTCCATCGCAAAGGCAATGACCGCACCAGCAGAAATGGTATCCAGTGAATAGGCATTACAAAGCTCATTGGCTTTAGCGATTGCCTTGAGATTATCGATACCGCAGTTTGATCCCAGTGCCGCCAACGTTTCGTATTCCGGCCCGCCGTAAGCCCGATCGACATGATACGGTTCCGCAACCTCCACCACTTTTTTACACCTGACGGGGCAGCCAAAGCAGGCATCCATGCCAACTCGTATGGTATCCCGCATAGTTACAGCGCTTATTTTCTTAGTTCCCGGAAATAGTCCATCGCGGAAATTACGCACCGGCAGATTCCCTCTAGCTTCAAAAGCCTCCATCGGACTGCCGGTGCCAAACTCTTTAAAACCACGAAGCCGGTGTATATTGGCTAATGCCCAGGCTCTACATTCCTTCACCCGCTCCGGCTCAGCCACCGCTGGTACCCGGCGCCCTCTAACGC
Organism: uncultured Dehalococcoidales bacterium; assembly: GCA_964343135.1. GTDB lineage: Bacteria > Chloroflexota > Dehalococcoidia > Dehalococcoidales > JAUYDJ01 > CAYFGR01. The sequence goes on along the minus strand of CAYFGR010000001.1, from coordinate 10,394 downwards.
CGATGGCCTTTAGGTTCTTCGACCCCATTACCGCGCCCAATCCTCCCCTGCCGGCAGCATCAAAGAGACCGTGCATAACACAGGCATAGCGGACCAAATTTTCACCACCCGGCCCAATCAACGCAATGCGTATCTTCTCGTCACCCAATTCAGCCCTGATTACCTGCTGCGTCTCCTTAGTCTTCTTTCCCCACAGATGACGGGCATCCCTTATTTCCGCCTCACCGTCATGCACCCAGAGATAGACCGGCCTCTCTGCCCTACCCTCGATAATAATGGCATCATAACCTGCCCGCTTGAGCTCGGTTCCCCAGAATTCACCCGCTTCCGATTTAGCGATGCCGCCGGTCAGCGGAGACTTAGCCCCAACGCAGTGGCGGCCGCTCCCCGGTAACGAAATTCCCGTCACCGGTCCTGAGGCAAAGACAAGCTTGTTATCTGGCGACAGAGGGTCAATGCCGGAGGCGAGTTCTTTCCACAAGTAATAGGTAATAAAGCCGGCACCACCAAGATATTGCCTGCGGAATAACTCATCGGTAGTCTCTACCGACACGGTATCATCGGACAAATTCACTCTCAAATTTTTACCGTGGTAACCCGGTATTTTTTTAGTCAATGAAAATCACTCCTTTCCATAATATCCAATAGTTTACACTAAGTGCATTTGGAAATACAATTAGACCGTCGGCATCTGAGTAAACCTGCACTGTCCCAAACATCGCACCATGGCGATGTATTTCAACTTGACAAGGCAAGAGGCAGTGTTATAGTCTCTTTCCGGGTAAACTGACCCGACGATGTTACCAATATTCACCGAAAGCAGAAATGTTTTCCGCATTTTAGGAAGGAGCTAGCACTGTGAGTAGTACCCTGAAATTTGAAAAGCTTTTTCAGCCGATTCGACTGGGAAAGCTGGAAATCAAAAACCGGTTCGTCCTGGCGCCGATGTTCCGGTGCTCCGCAACCGGAGACGGCTGTGTCACCGAGCAGACCAAAGCTTGCTATGAGGAAAGGGCGCGGGGAGGCGTCGGGCTGGTCATAATTGAAGAGACGTGTGTCGATGCTCCCACAGGCCAGAGCATCCCCGGGTTGGTATTCATTGATGATGACAAGCATATCCCCGGCTTGAAAGAATTGGCCGCCGTTATCCGGAAACATGGCGCCAGAGTGGCAATGCAGCTGCATCACGCCGGACGGCTGGCCGCCACCCACTTCACCGGCTGCCAGGGGGTGGCGCCCTCCGCCATTGCGGCGCTCGGTCGCGCCATACCGCGAGAGCTTTCCGTTACCGAGATAGAGGCCATCGTTGACAAATTCGCCGCCGGTGCGGAACGGGCACAGAAAGCGGGTTACGACGCCATTGAAATCCAGGCTTGCGCCGGCTATATTTTCACCCAGTTCCTTTCCTCGGAATCCAATACCCGGCAGGATACCTACGGAGGCAGCCTGGAAAATCGCGCCCGGTTGCTTCTTGATACCGTGGCCGCCATTCAAAAACGGGTAGGCAAGGACTACCCGCTCTGGGTACGGCTTACCGCGCAGCAGCTTCACACTGAAAACGGTATCACTCTTGCGGAATCACAACAGCTTGCGCGCTGGCTTGAGGGAACCGGGATAGTGGCGTTAAATGTGTCCGCCGATTTCCACCAGAGCGCCATGCGTATGCCATGGAAGGTAGCCGGAGAGAAACTACCCCGCCCCCCGATGGCACACCCCCCCGGTTTCATGGTTCCGCTAGTGGCTGAAATTAAAAAAGTGGTTAGCATACCGGTTATGGCCGTAGGCTGGCTGACCCCGGAGACCGGCGAACAAGCGTTGAACGAAGGCAAAATCGACATGGTAGTCATGGGCCGACGGCTACTCGCCGACCCGGATATTCCCCAAAAAGTTGCCGCCGGCAAAACGAATGAAATCAGGCCCTGTATCGGCTGTTTGATGTGCCAGGTAGATATTGATAAAGCGATAAAATGCACGGTGAATCCCAGTGTCAGTCGAGAGCTTGATTACCCCATTATGCCCGCCCGGAATAAAAAACGAGTGGTCGTGGTGGGGGGCGGTGTCGCCGGTCTGGAAGCCGCCCGGGTGGCGGCGCGGAAGGGTCACACGGTAGTCCTCTACGAGAAGGAGCCAACACTGGGTGGTCAGCTGCATATTGCGGCGCGTCCGCCCCACAAAAGCGTATTGAACGACGTAGTGGAATACTACAGTATCCAAATGGCGCGGCTCGGTGTCAAAGTAGAACTTAGTACGGAAGCTACTCCGGAAGTAGTCCTCAACGCCAGCCCGGATACGGTAATCATTGCCACCGGCGTAACCCGTTCCGTTCCCAAAATCCCGGGGATAGAAATGTCCAGCGTAGTGGATGCCGCCGATGTTTTAAGCGATAAGGTAAAAGTGGGCAGCACGGCGGTGGTTATTGGTGGCGGGGTTGTCGGGCTGGAGACCACCGAACTCCTCGCCGAGGAGGGAAAGAAAATAACCGTGGTCGAAATGCTGGAGGAATTAGCTGCCGGTATGGAGAAATGGCATAAGTTATATCTCTTGGAACGGTTGAACCTGCTGAGGGTTACCATTCTGACCAAAACGAAGGCGGAAGCCATACAGGAGACCGGATTACTAGTCAGCAGCCACGATGACGCCAAACAACTCCTTCCCGCGGATACAATTATCGCGTCTACCGGCGCCGTCTGTAACCAGGCGCTGTATCAGCAGCTTTCCGGCAAGGTCACCGTCTACCGCGTGGGCGACTGCGCTGGGCCGCGGCGCATGCTTGAGGCTACTACGGAGGGCTTCCTGGCCAGCCAGGCAATTTGAGAAGCGATATTGACAAGGTATGAGGGAAATGATAGTTTATTATCGAACGAAAGGTAATTATAATTAGCTACTGTTTGAGATATCAGCCATGAAAATTGGAATTGTTGGGGCTACCGGCAACTTCGGCAAGGGGCTGGCGTACCGGTGGGTACGGAATCACAAAATTTATATTGGTTCCCGGTACTCAGAGAGAGGAAAAGAAAAGGCTAAGGATTACCAACTTGAACTGCAGAAGTATGGTGTTGATACTAGCCTCGTTGGTACCAGTAACCATAACGCCATTGTTAATAGTGACGTAGTTGTCCTTTCCGTTAAATTTGAGCACGTGACGTCGCTACTTACCGAACTCGACGACCAGTTGCGCCATAAAATTGTGATATCCCCGATTGTCGCCCTAACAAAGGGTCAGAGTTTTCAATACGTACCGCCTCCGGAGGGAAGTGTAGCGCTACTGGTGCAAAAAATGCTGCCGGATTCCGCCGTTGTCGCGGCGCTGCATACTATCCCAGCCCACCGATTACAAAAACCGGACACGGTTCTGGAGGGGGACGTGCCGGTTTGCGGTGATGATTCTGAAGCTAAAGACACCGTAATCAGTTTAATCAGGGAAATTGAGCAACTTAATCCGATAGATGCCGGCCCACTGGAAGTTTCCACAATGGTTGAGCCGATTGTCCCCTTAATTCTGAACCTTAAGCAACATGGCTTGAAGCGAAATACCAGTATCAAATTTGTCTGATATAAGATATTCAAATTTACCGGAAAACTCGCCGGTTCCAGGTTAACGAAATTCATAAACCAAAAAACTTCTTAGGAGATATTTATGAAATTTGGCATTGGTCTAATAACCGGTTACGAAGGCCTGGTGTATCCCGCCCCGTTCGCCTCACCCAGGCAGCTCGTTGAGATGGTCAAAAGGGCTGAAGAGCTTGGTTACGACTCGGTCTGGCCCAACGACCATATGACCATCCAGAAATACGTAGAGGCTAAGGCAAAAACCCCACCCAACCATTATGAATCAATCGTGACCCTGGCGGCTGCCACCGGTATTACCAAACGGATTCTACTCTGCACCGGACTGGTGCCATTGCCCTACCGCGAGCCGGTGCTGCTCGCCAAGCAGGCAGCTACTCTGGACCAGATTTCCGGAGGCAGGTTTATTCTCGGCGTTGGCATTGGCGCCTACCGCGAAGAATTTGACGCCGTCCATCCCTACTGGAAGGACAAACCCAGAGCCAGAATTGTCGACGAGGCTCTGGAATGCCTGAGAATACTTTTCACCGAGGACAGAGCCAGCTTCTCCGGAGAGTTTTTCCAGTTTGAAAGCCTGAAAACGTACCCGAAACCAGTCCAAAATCCGCTGCCGATTTATATCGGCGGGAATTCCGAGAAAGCCCTGGAACGCACCGCCAAACACGGTCAGGGGTGGTTCCCCGCCTGCCTGTCGCCACAGGCGATTAAGGACCGGCTGGTTCGGCTGTCCGGCTACCTGGAAAAAGAAGGCCGGCAACTCAGTGAGATTGACATTGCCCCCCAGCTTTTTATCAGCATGGGTAAAAACAAACAGGAAGCGACCGGGGTTTTTGAAAAATCGGGGCTTTATGAACACGTCGTTTCCCTGAAAAAGTCGACACTTAAAGGGGATGATATCCTTAATGTGGATGAATTCAATATCATTGGCAATGCCGCCGACATTATTAAAAAGATTAAAAGCTATGAGGTCGCCGGGGTAACCCACATCACCGGACTGCTCTGGCCGGTGGACACCGTCGAAGAGTTCTTTGAACAGATGGAAATATTCGCCAGGGACGTGCTGTCGGCTTTTAAAAAATAGGCCGCCGCCACCAGATTTATTCATTTCATACCGCAAAGAGGGGAATCATTTGAACAGGGAACGGGCGCTTCAAGTAATGGATCGGCATCATATTGACGCTTTGATTGCCAGCAAACCGTCAAACCTGAAATACCTATGTAATTACGAAAGCTTCATGCATAAACACATCCCCGGCACCGAAGCCTATGTCGTTTTACCGAATCAGCCCGGTACCAAGCCGACATTAATCGCGCCCGTAATCGACATGGAACTGGCGGTTGACATGCTACCTTACGTGGATGAAATTGTGCCCTTCGGACAGTTCATTTACTATTCTTCACCCGGCATAGAACTGTGTGAACGAGACCGGTGGGTGAAAGTAAAAAGTATCGACAGTACCGTCCTCCCGACGGCTCTGGAAGCGGTTATCTCTGTACTGAATAAACTCGGACTGGCGGGCAAGAGAATTGGTCTCGATGAAAGCTATTTCCTGCCCAAGCCATATCACAAATTCGCCAGCCGCCTACCGGCGGCTGATGTGGTGGACGCCTTTGATATTTTACGTGAAATCAGGATGGTGAAAACGCCGGAAGAAGTAGAAATCATGGAAGCAGCGGTCAGGGCGCTGGAGGTGGGTCTGGAGACCTCTTTGAAACTGGCTGCCGAAGGGGTATCCGAAAAAGACTTCCAGAATTTGTCTGAGAAGACGGTTTTTGAAAGAGGCGGAATTCCAGTGTTCACCGCGCTCTACTTTGGTGCCGAGAGCTTCTATAACCAGGTAGCGCCATCCGCCGCAAAACGGCTCACCCGCAACAGCCTGATTCGATACGACATCGGCTGCATTTATAATGGCTACTTCGCTGATATTGCCCGAACTGCCTACTTCGGCCAGCCCTCTGAACTCCACCGGCAGCGCTATCAGGCAATCTGGGAAGCGCAGGAAGCGGCCCTTAACATCACTCGGCCGGGCACCCGCGTATCCGAGCTTTTTAACGCCGCCGTGAAAGCCGCCCGGAAAGGTATCCCTGACTACCGGCGAACCCATATCGGACACGGCATAGGTACCGAATTATACGAACCCCCTTCCATCAACCCTGACTCAGATATCATCCTGGAAGCCGGCATGGTAATTAATGTTGAACCACCCTATTATGAACTGGGACTGGGTGGTTTCCAGGTCGAAGACACCATTGTGGTGACTGATGACGGCTTTCGCTATCTGACCACACTGGACAGGGGGCTGCTGAAAACCTGAGTTCATCAACCTCTCGCCTGTTTAGTGAAAATAAAATGGATACACTAGAGGGATTAAACTGTTAGTCCTTTTAGAGGAGTTTACGGAGGTGGTTATGTGCCCGGTGCGGCAATCATCACACGCTCCCACAAATTCAGAACCACCAGCCAGGCAGGACGATTTGCTAAGCCTAATTGAGAAACGACGGTCGGTACGCAAATACCGCCAGAGGCAGCCCGACCCGTCGGAAATAGACCGCATTATCCGCAGCGCTGCCTGCACCCCTTCGGCACATAATGCCCAGCCCTGGCGTTTCTATATTATTCAGGATGCCCGGAAAAAATCCGAGCTAATTAAGCAGATGGCGGCAAAATTCCGCCAGGACATAGAGAAAAATGGAGTCCCCGGGAAAGTGATAACCGGAAGAATAAGGCGTTCAATCCGCCTGTTTTGGCAGGCTCCCGTTATAATTATTGCCGCCGTTGACATGACCGGAATGGACAGATACCCGGATACAACACGCCAGCAGGCGGAATTAACCATGGCAACACAATCACTGGCCGCCGCCATTCAGAACCTCCTGCTCGCCGCCCGGGCGGTTGGTCTTGGTGGCTGCTGGTACTGCGCCCCACTTTTCTGCCCGGAAACGGTAAAAAGCGTGCTGTCTCTCCCCACCTGTAACATCCCACAGGCTTTAGTAACTCTGGGATACCCGGCGGAAAATCCACCGGAACCACCCAGGCTTCAACTCGATGAAATCAGACTCATTCTGTAAAACAATTACCCTAATTTGTGGCGGTGTCGGCGGCGCTAAGCTGGCGCGCGGCGTTACCCGGGCGTATCCCGGATGCCGGATAAACATCATCACCAATACCGCCGACGATACCGAATTCTACGGTCTCCACGTATCGCCCGACCTGGACACGATAATGTACACTCTTGCCGGTCTATCGGGCGCGGGCAGGGGGTGGGGCATAAACGATGATTCCTTCCGGTGCCTCGGCCAGTTGGCCCAATATGGCGAAACTACCTGGTTCCAACTGGGAGACCGGGACTTTGCCACTCACATTCTGAGAACCAGAATGCTGCGGGCAGGGAAAACGCTGACTCAGGTGACATCATATCTGTCCCGAAAGCTGGATATTTCCGCCCGTATTCTACCCATGACCGACCAGACAGTGGAGACCTTTATCGGGACAGATAGCGGAACGATTCCGTTTCAGGAATACTTTGTCCGGGAACAGCAACGGGTAAATATCAGGCAGGTCACATTCAAAGGTATCACCAAAGCCCGCCCCACAATGGAAGTGACCGACGCCATTACCAGTGCCGACCTTCTCATTTTTGCCCCGTCCAATCCTATCGCGAGTATTCTGCCGATACTTAGCCTCATGGGAATAAAGCCGCTGGTTGCCGCCTCATCTGCCTTTAAGCTTGCCGTTTCGCCTTTCAAAGGCGGCAGAGCCATATCCGGGCCGGCGAAAGAACTGATGGAAGCCAGGGGGTTAGATGGGTCATCCGGCGGTCTGGCTCGATTCTATGCCGGACTGATTGACGTCCTTCTTATCCACACCGAGGACGAGGGCGAAAGGGAGTCGATTGAGCAGATCGGTATAGCTGCCGTTACCGTGGAGACCATTATGAAAGACAGCGAAAACAGTGTACAATTATCAAGGAAGATATATGATATCTACGCAAAATGGCGAGGATAGTTATCTTGAAAACGCTAGCCATACTGCCCGTAAAAAATCTAAACCAGTCCAAATCAAGGCTATCGCCGGCGATAAACCGGCAACAGCGAGAGTCGTTGACGTCTCATTTACTCCGGCGAACTATCAGGATTCTAAAAACAGCCCGGGGCATCGATGATATCCTGCTGGTCAGCCGGGATAAAAAAATTTGTGCGCTGGCACTCAGCGAAAACGTGCGGTTTCTCTCCGAACGGGGGGCAGAACTAAACCAAGCCCTGGAGCAGGCCACCCGGTGGTCAGTAGAATACCAGTATTCGGCAATTTTAATTTTACCGCTAGACCTACCTTTACTGATAAGCGAAGATATCGATTCCATACTCAGAATATCTCACGGAATGGAAAAAATCGTGGTCATTGCCCCGGATCAGGAAATGCGGGGCACCAATGCCCTGCTGGTTAAACCGCCCGGCATAATGGCGTATCAATTTGGGTTGAGTAGCTTCCAGTGCCACTGCCAGCAGTTCAGCGACAGGAACATTAAAAGCCGAATTTACCGGTCTGCCGGAACCGGTTTTGACCTGGACTCCCCTTGGCAGTACCAATCGATATTACCGACAAAACTTGTGGAGTTCAACTCATGCCTCAAACCATAACTAAAGTATCAATCATCCCTTTACTCAATCTGCCGTTAGTAAAGAGAGGTGACGACCTGACCTCTCTCATAATAAACGGTTTAAGCAGTTCCGGCGAGAAATTAGAGGACAATGATATCCTGGTAATTTCTCAGAAAATAGTCTCCAAGTCAGAAGGGAACATGGTAGATTTAAATGATGTCACGCCGTCTCATGAAGCGCAGAAACTGGCTGGAGAAGTTGGGAAAGACCCCCGAATCGTTCATCTTATCCTGAAAGAGTCAAGACGAGTGGTCAGAAAGAGACGCGACGTCCTCATTACCGAGCAAAAAAAGGGCTGGATTTGTGCCGATGCCGGAGTAGACTTCTCTAACGTGCCCGGGGATAACGTCACCATACTTCCCGAAGACCCGGATAGAACCGCCGGGGTGATTCGTAATCGTATCCGGGAAAACCTTAAAGTTAATATCGCCGTGTTGATTTGCGATTCCCAGGGCCGACCCTTCCGTATGGGAAGTGTCGGGGTGGCACTGGGTTATGCCGGCTTAGCCGGACTGGTGAGCAGAATAGGGGATGAAGACCTGTACCACTATAGACTGCACCATACTAAAATAGCCATCGCCGACCAGATAGCCTCGTCTGCCCTCCTGGTCATGGGGGAAACCAACGAGGGAGTACCAGCGGCTATCGTCAGGGGTCTTGACCTTTTCCCCAAGTTCGGTACCGGACAGCAGCTCATTCGTCCGGCAGACGAAGATTTATTCCGTTAGGTAGCAATTTCTAATGAACAAGAAGGTAGTAACCTACTCTCCGTCAATAACCATCGCCCTTACCCGTGCCTGTACCAACCGTTGCCGGTACTGCGGTTTCCGGGAAGACGGGGGTGGTCTTCTCCCCTTTGCCAAAATACAAACCATCGCCATACGTGCCCGCAGCAAAGATATATCCGAGGTCTTGCTGATGTCCGGGGAAAACGCTGACCGTGTGCCACCAGTAAAAGAGTCCTTGAAATCATTGGGGCTGGTTTCTCTGGTTGCCGGGACAAGAAAGGCGGCGGAATATCTACTTGGTCTGAATCTCCTGCCCCACATCAACATCGGAGTGCTCAGTTTTACCGGTCTACAAGAACTTAAGGGGGTTTCCGCCTCCATGGGGTTAATGATGGAAGGCGACTACGGCAGACTGGGTGCCGCCGTTCACCCGCAAAAAAAATTTGCCCATCGCCTCCAGAACCTGGCATGGGCCGGTCAGTTAGAGATCCCTTTTACTACCGGCATATTGATTGGACTAGGGGAAACTCAAAAAGACCGCCTCCGGTCAATCCAGGCGATTACCGATTGCGGTAAAATCTACGGCCATATACAGGAGATAATCCTGCAAAACTACGTGCCCAACCGCCGCTCGCCGCTACCAGCACATAAAATATCACCGGGGGAACTGAAGGAGCTAATTGACCTTGCCCGGGAAATATTACCGGAGGTATCTCTGCAAATCCCGCCCAACTTAAATCCAAGTTGGGCGGATTTACTGGCTCTAGGCTTTGATGATTTAGGCGGTATCAGCATCGAAACCGACCTGGTAAACCGGGGATACCCCTGGCCCTCCATTGAAACAATAACCGAAATCCTGAAACAAAAAAAATACCGGCTGAGAAAACGGCTCCCCATTTATCCAAAGTATTACCGGCAGGGGTGGTTTTCCCCGGAGGTCGGCCGGGTCATTGAAAAATGGGTACAGAGTAACCATGAATATCAATACTATACTCAGTGAAGTCGCCAAAGGCAAAGAACTTGCTTCCGAGGAACTTCTACACTTGATGGAAGCCGTAAATCACGGCGATGAAATACTGGCGCTCGCCGATAACCTAAACCGTGAGGTCAATGGTGATACAGTAACCTTTGTTCACAATCGGAATATCAACTACACCAATATCTGCCGGAACAATTGCCTCTTCTGTGGTTTCCGGCGCAACGGCGCCGAAGCGGATAGCTTTATCTTAACCATAGACGAGATATTAGACAAAATTGCCTCAACACCGGGTATCACAGAAGTATGCCTGCAGGGGGGTATCATGTCCGGGTTACGCTTTGCCTACATTCTGGAGATGTTGACGGCAATCAAAGCGGCTTACCCTGAGCTTCACCTCCATGCTTTCAGCCCAATGGAAATCAAGTATTTCTCCCTTATCTCCGAAAGCTCAATAAGTCTGG